>DASUYM010000314.1:0-64826 GCA_036377435.1 Propionibacteriaceae bacterium | reverse complement strand
CCGAGCGCGAACTGGACGTGTTCCGGCTTATCGCGCGCGGCCTATCAAACGCGGAGATTGCGCGCGAGCTCTACATCAGTGACACCACTGTGAAAACCCACATCACGCACATCCTGCTGAAGCTCAACCTCCGTGACCGCGTGCAGGCGGTCGTGCTCGCCTATGAGGCCGGGCTCTTCGAGTCCCGCTGACTGACACGGGTTCGGTCGCCTCGTTCGCGGGTTGACAGGGGCTGCGCGGGCTTGGCTCAGTCGGTCCGGAGTCGACCTTGGTGAGCCCGTCGAACCACTCCGACCCCTGCGCATCGGCGTCTCCCATCACACGGATGGTCCAGACAGTCATCGGGTGACACCATCGGCTGGCGCTTCTGCTGGCGTTGCGGGCTGGGTTTGCCGTGGGTGCCGGGACAGGTTCGACGGCCCAAACACCGCTACCACGACGAGGGCCGCCACAACCGATAACGGGGCCATCAGCCAGAACGGTAGGAGCCAGTTCTCGACCCCGAGGGGCAAAAGCACCAAGGTCAAGGGTGCGTTCGTTGCCGTGTGGAACAGAACCGCGAGGAGCAGGCTGCCATTGGTGCTGTTGTACAGCCACGTATAGATCACGGACAGCGCGAGCGCCTGGATGACGAAGGCGGGGTAGACGCTGAGCGGATGATCAGGTTCTCCCCTCAGCCACAGTGGCAGGTGCCAGAGGCCATGCAGGGTCCCGACCACGAGACTGGCGGTCAGCGCCGTACGTCTGGATTGGAGCCGGGGAAGTGCGTACCCGCGCCAGCCGATCTCCTCGCCAAGCGAGCTGCCCGGAAAGGTCATGAACGCCACGAGGAAGATCGCGTTCAACAGCGGAACGGCCAGTGCAGCTGTCGGGCCGCCGCGCATAAGGGAAACGAGGGTAATGGTGCCGACAACGAGCGCGGCCGGCGCGAGGAGGACGAGGTACCACCGCCAGCCGACTCGCCAGATCAGGAGTTGGCCGAGGAGCTTGCGAGTGGCGCTCCTTCCGAGCCCGATGGCCGTGAGGACGATCGCGACCGCCGACGGGATGTTCGAGCCGATGAGAAGGGCGGTGAAGACAAGTGGTCCAGGGACGGCGTCCCGAAAGATGGCGAGTGGGATCCATAAGGCCCACGACAAGCCGTAGGTCAGAACGAGAAAAGCCGCCAGGGGATGGCGCCTCACGAGTTGGGACAGGCCGGTGGTCACCGGGGTGGTGCTTCCTTCGTCGCCGTAGGTGTGGGTCAACACGTCGGTCGGTGCGCTCCACTTGCTATCCGACTAGCCTCCCATCACCTGCCGCTGCCCGCTACGGCCCGGCGCCGCCAGCCCAGCTCGAATACGCTTGCAGCATGGGCGACCGCGACGCCGAGGATGCTTCCGCTACCGATGACTCCACTTCCCATAGGAAAACTACCTGCTACTCGCCGCCCTGAAGAATGAACGGCGACGTAGTGGAAGCCGCCAAGGGTCCGTTGACGTTGAAGTCACCCACGAGTTCATTCGTTCGATGCTGGATAAGGCGGCGGCATGGCCGATTATCAGCAGTTCATCGTTATTCGCCACGGCGAGAGTCAAACGAACGCCACGAACACCTTCCAAGCTGGCAATCAGTACGACTTGGACCCTCTCACCCCGCTTGGTTCGGAGGATGCTAGCCGCCTCGCTGAACGCCCTTCGGCCCTGCCCGTCAACCTGATCATCAGCAGCAGCTATTTGCGCGCGCGCAGCACCGCGGGCGCCATCGCCCAGGCGACAGGGGCCCCGCACATCGTCCCGGTGTGGGAGGGTTCCTCATGGGTGGATCTGCCGGCAGACGACCCTGACCTTGCGAACCATCCTTCGCTCCTACGAGAGATCGACCTCCCCAGCGAGCTGCAAGGATTGGCGTTCCACGACCCTCAGGCGCGGGAGATCCAGCATGCCGCCATGGCGGTGGCCGACAAGCCTGACGGCCGTTTCTCCGACGAGGAGAACCTTTACGACCTATGGCGGCGCGCAGAGGAGATCCGCCGATATCTCGAGGCCCGGCCGGAGCGGCTGACTGTAGTGGTCGCCCACGGCGGCATCCTCAAGGTTTGGCTCGCCCACCTGATGTTTACCGCAGTGGCCGGCTTGGACACACCAGAGCACCAGCTGGCTTCGTATCGCGGATTCACACGACTCGGTTGGTGGGACAACACCGGCGTCCTCTCGCTTAGATTCAGCCGGGATAGCGGATGGCTATGGCTCATGACCGACATCCAGCACTTGCAGCCTGACTATTTCAGCTTCATGCCGAGCGGGCCCAGAATGGCAGCATCCGCCCCAGATGCCGGAGCCGAATACCTCGGCGGAGACGACACCGACTCCTAGCAGTACGCCCTAGCCGCTAGTGGGACCCTCGGCTCACTCGACCTCCTGTCGCGCCAGCATTGTCCGGATCGAGATTGGCCGGATCGAGCGGTGTTGTCCTCGGCTGGAAGTCTCAGGAATGGTCGCGGGAACCTCGGACCCCACACCCGACGTCACCACCGCTACAAACCCACGCCGGCTGGCGGGTCCGCCAGCCCGTACCCGGCACGTGGCTATGGCGATCACCCCAGCACCGGATTTATCTGGTCAACGCGAGCGGCACCCATCCCATAGGTGACTCCGAGTTCGCCCAGATGATCTGGCGGGCCGTCAGCCCGCCACAACAGCTGGCCAGCTGACAGCTTCCCCTTCCCTGTAGCGGGGAGCTTTACATCAGCGACGCGACCCTGAAGACTCACATCGCTGAGTGATCGAGGAGGCACGCCGTGACGGAGGCAGGAGGCTTTACGCCGAAAGCGACCAAGTTCTTTGCCCGTCTCGAGCGCAACAACTCGAAGGAGTACTGGACCGTGAATAAGGCAGTCTTCGAGAACGAAGTCAAGGAGCCGATGGCTGCGCTGGTGGAATCGCTGCCAGAACGGTTCGGTCCATTCAAGATCTTTCGGATGAACCGTGACATCCGCTTCTCACATGACAAGTCGCCGTACAAGACCCAGCATGGGGCCGCGCACGAAGCCGATGGCACGGTCCATTACGTGCACCTGGACGCGCGCGGGCTCATGGCAGCGTGTGGCGCGTACATGATGGCGCCTGATCAGCTGGAACGGTATCGGGAGGCGGTGGCGGCCGATAGCACCGGTCGTGCGCTCGAAGGCATCCTGGACGAGCTCAGCAAGCGTGGCTTCGAGGTCGGACATGGCATGACTGAGCCACTCAGGACGGCGCCCCGCGGATATCCGAGAGATCATCCCCGTGTCGACCTGCTGCGACAGAAGGCGGTAAGCGCGCATCGCCGACTGGAGGGGTCCGAGCTCCGCGACGCCGCAGCCGTACGGAGATTCGTCGTCGATACCTTCGACGCGTGTGGGCCGATGAATGACTGGATCAAGTCCAACATCGGATCCTCTAGAACCAGTACCGTCAGGCGGTGATCTCGGGACAGCGCCGAAACGCTGTCAGCGACTCTCGCTCAGCGAGGATTCAATCGCATCGAGCATGATGACGACGCCGGCGACGGCCTCCGCGCGAGCCTCCGGCGGCGAGCCCTCGTTCCGGTAGGTCAGGTTCGTCCGCCCCTCAGCCAGATCGACCAGTGTCATCGTGACGTTGTCGGCCGGGTTGGGAAAGACGAACCCTACTGCCGTGGGCGGGTCGATTGTTCCGTACCTGAGTTCGAACGGAATCTCCGATTCGTCTGCGGCCGACACCATCACCCCTTCAATCCGCCCACCCGGTCGCGGGTCGAGCGACAGCCGCGACGCCGGTGTGAGGTAGCCGGGCACCACGAACCATCGGGCGAACTTCTCCGCGTCGGTGAAGTAGGAGAAGACTTCGCGAGGCTCGGCGGGAAGGGTCCGGGTGAGTGAAAACCCATGAAGCTGTTCATCTCTTTGCGTCATCATTGAAATCCTTTCTCTGAGAGCCGCCCGCGTCGCTGGGGCGGCCCGCTGGAAGAAACTCGCTTAACCCACGGTGGCACCGAACGCACGGCCCAAGAGATAGGTGACGGCCGCCGCGCCGTAGCCGATGGCAAGCTGGCGCAGCGCCCGCTTGAGCGGCGACGCGCCGGACAGCAGACCGACGACCGCACCGGTGCCGAGCAGCGCGATCCCGACCAGCGCGGTGGCGATCACTACCGCAGTCCACCCGGAGGCACCGAACAGGTACGGCAGCACCGGCACCAGGGCGCCGGAAGCGAAGAAGCAGAAGCTGGAGAGTGTCGCGCTCCAGGCAGACCCGACCGCCTCATGCGGGTCGACTCCGGCTGCCTCCGGTGGGACGGCATCCAGGTGCAGCGTGGCCAACACCGTACGGGCATGTTCCTCTGCCTCCGGTGGCTGCATCCCCCGAGCCCGATAGACCAGCGCAAGCTCGTTGGCGTCGACATCCAGATGTGGCAGCGCCGACTGCGACTCCGGGTCGGGATGAGTCGACTGGAGAAGCTCACGCTGTGACCGGACCGACACATACTCCCCCGCGCCCATGGACAGCGCTCCAGCCAGCAGGCCGGCGAGGCCGGTGAACAATATCGTGCGTACATCGGCACCAGTGGCCCCGATCCCCAGCACCAGGGCCAGGTTGCTGACCAGGCCGTCGTTTGCGCCGAATACGGCGGCCCGCAACGTTCCGGACAGCTGTTCGCGGCCACGCGCGGCAAGACCCCGCAGCACTTCGCCGTGAATCCGCTCGTCGGCCGCCATCCGGTCGGTAGCGTCCGCGTCCGTCTCGTACGGCGAGCGGCCCTCGGCGCGTTGCATCAGGGCGAGCACGAAGACGGCGCCGAAGTGCGCGGCGAGGAAGACGAGCAGCCGGGTGCGCAGGCTGCTGCGGCGCGGCGGACCGACGTCGTCGCCGAGTAATTCCAACCAGTGCGACTCGTGCCGCTTTTCCGCATCGGCCAGCGCGAGCAGGATGTCTCGTTCCTCGCCCGTCCGGCGCTCCGCAAGCCGGCGGTAGCCAGCGGCCTCAGAGCGCTCGTCGGCGAGATATTGCCGCCAGCGTCGGACCTGACTGGGCGTTCGGCTCGGGGGAGTGCTCACATCCACATCATGGCAACTGCGTCGCTCTACTATCCGCTCGGTTTGGTGACTCAGGACTGGTGCAGAAGCTCACGCCTGAAACCATGGGTAGAACGCGAGGAGGTCGATGATGTCTTCGGTGCAACCGGAACCCGCCCCGATACTGACGCCAGATATGAAGCGAATCGTTGGCGAACAGCGGCTCGGATTCGTGGCCACCGTATGCTCCGACGGCACGCCCAATCTCTCCCCCAAGGGGACCACCAGGGTCTGGGACGACGAGCACCTTGTCTTCTGTGACCTCATGTCGCCGCAGACCGTGGAGAACCTCGGCACGAATCGTGCTGTGGAGGTGAACGTCGTCGATCCGATTGCCCGGAGAGGATATCGATTCAAAGGATCGGCGCAGGTCCTCCGAGACGGTGCGCTCTTCGAGCGGATCCTGGCGTTCTATCAGAGCGGCGAACCGCCAATGAGGGACGTCCGCGCCAGGATCCGCCATATCGTTCTCGTGAAGATCGAAAAGGCTCTTCCGCTCTTTTCACCCGCCTACGATCTCGGACTCACCGAGGATGAAATCAGAGCCTCCTGGTGGGACTACTTCAGCTGGCTTCAAAGCCGGCATGCGGTCGCGGCGGGTGCGAGAACCAACGCAGCCGATGGAGGCTGAGTTTGAGAAGGCGAGTATTGCCATGTTTGAGAATCAGCGACTGCGGTGATGGCATCGTCCACCAGAGGAAGTTCTGGGCGCCTGCTCGGAAAGTGTGCTGTGGTGACGGGTGCGGCGGCCGGGATAGGCCGTGCGACGGCAGAACTGTTTGCACGCGAGGGGGCCCGTCTTGTTCTGGCGGATATCAATACTGACGGCATGTCGGCGCTACACGATTCGCTTGCGGACGTGACAGATGATGTCGCCGTCGTGACGGCGGACGTGTCGAAGCCGGAGGATTCCCGCCGGATGATCAACGTCGCCATTGAGCAGTACGGCCGGCTTGACATCGCGGTCGCCAACGCGGGCATCATTCCGCTTGCGTCTGTCGTCGAAGCCACAGCCGATGACTGGGAAGAGGTCATGGCGATTGACGGCCGCGGCATGTTCTTGACGTGCAAGTACGCGATCGAGCAGATGTTGACTACCGGCGGCGGGTCCATCGTCTGTTTGTCCTCGATCTCAGGTGTGGCCGGCCAAGCACGACAGTCGACCTATGGTCCGGCGAAATTCGTCGCCTCCGGTCTGACCAAGCATCTGGCTGTCGAATGGGCGAGCCATGGCATTCGGGTCAATGCGGTGGCGCCAGGAACGATCAACACTGAGCGGGTGCAGCGGCTGCCCGAGGAGCCGGGCGGGCGGGAGTATCTGGAGGTGATCAAAGCCGCACACCCGATGGGAAGGCTGGGCGAGCCGAGCGAGGTGGCGGAGGCGATCTTGTTCCTTGCCTCCGATCAGGCGTCCTTCATCACTGGCGCGATACTTCCCGTTGACGGGGGATTTCTAGCGCAGTAGGCGGGCACGCTCGAGCATCGCACTGACCGCGATCGGCCAGGCAATTGACCTATGACAGAGGCTTAGCTGCTCGGCTGCTGCGACGCGCTGCCCGCTTCCGCACCGACGTTCTTGCCTTGCAGCGCCTCGATCAGCTCGCGTTCGCTGTCCACGCTCAAGTTAGTCTGAATTACTCGCGGGTTGTACGGCTTGAGGGCCTCGATGACCCGGTCCACGGTGGCGTTCCGAGCCAGGAAGAACACGGCGGCCTTGCCGGGCTCGAGTGTCTCCCCTATCTCGCGGATCAGGTTGTCGTTGACTCCAATATCGGTCAAGGATCCGGTTACTGCACCTGTTCCAGCACCCACACCAGCTCCGACGACCGCACCGGCCAACGGGTTGAGGAACAATAACCCGATCAAGGTGCCCCACAGCGCGCCGGTCACCGCGCCCGTCCCGGCCATGGTTGCAGTCAAGTTCACTGACTGGTGAAGCTTGACCTTGCCGTCCGGGGTGCGTTCCACCCAGGCTGCGTCCGCCAGCTCCAGCAGTTGTTGCTTCGCCAGATCGCCTGCCAGGTCGAGCACCTTCTCCGCCGTTTGAGAGCTGTCGACTCCAAATACCAGCAGCTGTGACACAAAGATCTCCTCACACTTTCTCGGCGTCGCCGCCTACGAACCGCTTTGGGTGGACTCCCCGGACGGGCTAGCCGGTTCCGCCGACTCGGCCTCGACCTCAATCTGACGTTCGCCGCCGCCGCCAGTCTGCACTTGAATTCGGCGCGGCTGGGCAGCCTGAGTGATCGGGAGCGTTAGATGCAGGACCCCGTCGGCATACGTCGCCTGGACGTTCTCGGAGTCCACCGTGTCGCCCAATTGCAACTGTCGCGTGAAGCTTCCTTGAGGCCGCTCCGCCACAAGGACGTTCTGAGCCTGCTGGTATTCCGGGCGACGCTCTGCAGTGATCGTCAAGACGTTTCGCTCGGTGGTGATGTCGACACTGGACGGATCCACACCGGGAAGGTCCAGCGAGACATGAAACCCGTCCTCGGCCTGCCAGACATCCATCGGCATCCCCATCGGGGTTCGGGTTCCTGACAGCAGCTGGTTCGTCAGCCGATCCACCTGCCGGAACGGATCACCGAACGGGTCGAATCGCAACACACTCACTGCAACCTCCTCAAGGCTGGGCCCACGGTGTTGATCTTCGTATGGACCAACCGCGGTCGCGCTCGAAGCACGCCCGACGGTGGCCGCATGCCGAAGACCGGCACACCGGAATAGGACTTCAGAGACATTTGGGTTCATACCCACTCAACCGCAATCACGGCCATAAAGCCATAGGCAGAATGACCGATTGATCTCAATTCGCAAGGGGCAACAGACGCATCAGGACGGTCAGGCCGGGACCGCGCTCGCTTTCAGCCCCCTGGTCGCCCCCCCGGGGTAGCTGAGCACACTACTGTGTGTCGGTGCTCAGGAACTCGAGAGAGCGAACCCGCTGTGCGTCAGTGCGGCCAAGGCAGGAGGAGTGATGATCAACTACGAACTCGACGGCAAGGTGGCCGTCGTCACCGGTGGGGCCTCGGGAATCGGCCTCGCTTGCGCTCATGCGCTGGCTCGTTCGGGCGCCAGCGTGTGCCTATGGGATCTGAAGGCAGAGGCGCTGGAGGAGGCCGTGGCTGAGTTAGAGCAGTACGGCCGGGCCACTCGTACGGCAACCGTCGACGTATCCGATTCCGGTCAGGTCAACGATGCGATGGAGGACGCAGCCGATGCTCTCGGCCGAGTCGACATCGTTGTTGCCAACGCCGGTATCGGCGGGGAGCAGAAGCCTACAGCTGAGTACAGCGACGCCTCCTGGCACCAGGTGATCGGGGTGAATCTCGACGGCGTCTTCTACACCATGCGCGCGGGCATCCAGGCGATGCGGCGCAGTGGCGGCGGCTCCGTGATCAACATGGCTTCGATCTTGGGTCAGGTCGGCTTTGCCATGTCCAGCGCGTACGTCGCGGCCAAGCACGGCGTTCTGGGCATGACAAAGGTGGCCGCCTGGGAGCATGCCGCCGACGGTGTACGCGTCAACGCCGTAGGTCCGGGCTTCATCATGACCCCGCTGCTGGAGGCGAACCTGGAGCAGTCGGCGCTCGACTTCCTGGCCGGACAGCACGCACTGCAGCGACTGGGTCGATCCGAAGAGGTCGCCGAGCTCGTCGCGTGGTTGGCCAGTGATGCCTCTTCGTTCGTTACCGGCTCCTATTACCCGGTCGATGGAGGGTACTTGGCCCGCTAGGGCGACCTGGCGGAGGAGTCGCTGAGAAGTACTGCGGGGGCGGCCCAATCAGCAGCGAAATGAGTCGATGGCAGTCACGTCTCGCCGTTTCTCCGCACAAGGCCACATAAATCGACCATCTCGTGCAAAACCTGCTTCATTCGTGGCCTTGTGCGGAGAAACGCTCCGCGAGCGTCAATATCCCTGGCAGCGTGGGAAAGCCACGCGCGAGACTGGCCCGGACGCAGCTAAGTGCTGACGAATTGCAGATTTCCGCGCGCCGGGCACCTGCCAGCACTTTGTTGGCTGCCGCGCCGGCCCTACCATGCCGTGACGGACGCTCCACATCGGCTCCTGCTCAGCCACTTCACGACCTGGCTTCGGGCCAAGAACAAGGAAGTCGACGTGCAACTGCTCGAGAGCTTGCTCGATCTCCGCGCGACGTACGACGATCTCGACCCGACCTCATGGCCCGCGGGATCCGTCCAGGATCTGCTGCTGCAACTGTCTAGACGAGGATCGAGGCTTCGGACTACCTGCGTTGGGATATGCATTGCTCCGAAGCTTCGTACGGCGGCCCCGCGCGGTCCCGCTGGAGGAAATCGCAGACTTCACCGAAAGCTGGATACTGCCGCCCAGTGAGCGGGCTGGGTCGGACTACCACCTTATCCGCCGCATGATCAACTCGAGCCTGCGCCGCGAATTGTACAACCTTAGCGATCTTGGAATCTTCTCCCAGACGGAGAAGGAGATTGCGTTGACCGCTTGGGGCGATGTGTTTGTCTCCGCTTGGCTCAGCGACGAGTTGCCCGGACCCGCCGATGATCGTTAGGGAACCAGGCTTCGCAACTCGGCCCAGAGCGGTGAAAGGTCGGCTGAGGCTCCTGACTCGCGGACAGCGACAAGCCGCTCCCACGCCGGGGACTCGAGGAGGATGTCCGGCGCAACGGCGATGGAGCGGTCCAGATACTCCTGCGGCGGCGTCTGCGGATCCGGACGCAGCAGGTACGGCTCTTCCTCCGCGTACGCGTCCCTGAGAATTGTGGACGCGTGATCGACGCCGACGACCACTGCGGTACCGGTAGGTGCGGTGTTGACGAGTAGCACGACGAGATCAGGTCGCCTCCGGCGCAAGATCTCGACGACCTTGTACACATCGCCTGTCCACGGCTCGGTCTTGCGAACGCGAGCGGCTTCGAGTCCGTTGCGCGGTAGCACGTCGTCGAGCACAACGACGCCGGTGTCGGCCATGTACAGCTCGATGTTGATGAAGTCGCGGAGCGCGAAGTCCGAGAGGTGCATCCCGTCGATAAAAGCAAGATCAACTGGGGCGCCCTCGAAGTGGGCCAGCGGGTCGTCGCCGGCGAAGAAGTCGTCGCTAGTGGCCTTGATCAACTGCACATCGCAGTGAATCGGGTTGTCGATCTTGAAGAGAGGGTCCACTCCGATCGAACGGGCACGCGAGAGCGTCAGGCTCCTGCCGGTTCTGATCCCGATCTCCAGATATGTGCGGGGCCGTGTCTTCTCATGAAGCCCTTGGAGCAGCTCATGGCGGCTCATCCTCGGCTCCGGGTGCGACACGAACGGGTCTGGCGGCTGCCACGGCGAGGGCTTAGCCGCTGCTTTGGGCTTGCGGGCGCTCGGTTTAGGCGAGGGCTTCGCGGCCGGCTTCTTCGGTGGCTCCACTGCCAGCCGCTTGGCCAACGCGTTCCGCGCCTTCCGTTCCGTCCTGCGTATCGTGTTCGTGCGCTCGCGACCGATGGCCGACTCAAGCGTCGAGCCCACCATGCTGCGGATGCCCATACATGCTCCTCGACGTTTTGGCCCACCGTAGCAAGCCTGTGCGGCGACAACCCGCTTTGCCTTCTGCAGGCGCTCGATCCGCAGACCCAGCGACAGGAGGAGGTGTCCCGACCTCGCCGACCCCGACCACCCGCACTACAAGGGCTACGAAGGCGTCGAGGTATGCCGAGGAAGCCGGGCTTGGCCGGTTTGAGGGTCTTGACGTCGAAACGGACTTCTGGCGGTTTCTACCGGCTACAGCCCTAGAGGAGCGCTCACACTTTGGTAGACGATACGCTCATGCGCGCTGAGCCTGTCGAGCGTGCAACTGTCAGAGTAATTGACCGAGGAGGCCCGATGCTCTTGGTGCCCAAGCAGCTGCGGCGCGCTGGAATGACCGGGAATGTGCCCTACTACGGCGGTCGGTTCTCGCCGGCACAGGCGTACGCGGCCTCCCATCCGTCCGCGCCGCCGCCGTCTTTTCCTGACCTCACCACGGCCGGCGGAGCCTTCGTTCGGGCGCCCGTCCCGTCCCGAGGGACCGATTCTCCAGCAAGGACACAACCAGACACGCAGCTGGCGCTGCAGCAGCTGTTGGATGCCGGGGTGATCACGCAGGCGGAGTTTCAGGAGCTGCGGGCGCGGGTGATCACGTGATCGGACCAGTGCAGGTGCTGGTTGTCGGCTTCGATCAGCCGAGGTTTTCCGGCGACGTGCTTGCGGAATTTACCCGGCTGCGGGAGGCCGGCATCGTCCGGCTCATCGACCTCCTTCTTGTCTCGCGCACCGAGGACGGCGCTCTTGAAACGATGACAGCACCGGAAGGATTCGCAGCCGATCTTGGCGGAGTGGCCGCCGAGATTCTCGGTCGGCCAGCGGTGGCAGCGGACACAGCGCCGGAGCCGACCAAGATCGAAGCAGAGCCGGATGCGGGCAAGATCGAATCTGCCGCAACCTGGTCGCTCGCCGATGCCATACCCACCGGCAGTACTGCGGCTGTTGCGCTCATCGAGCACGTCTGGGCCGCTCCCTTGAGCGCCGCGATCCAGCGGGCTGGGGGCACCCCGCTCGAGGAGACCTGGCTGGCACAGCAGGACATGGAGTTGCTCGAGTCCTTGATGACACGCCAGGGCAGCCCTGAAGTCGAGTGATCATCTGATCGCGGTCAGCTGGGCTCGGCTCCCAGCAGGTTCAGTACGGCCCGTTCGATCTTGCCATGCGTGGTGCCGTCCGAAAGATCGGTATCCGTCGCGGCCAGCGCTGGTGAGATCGTCACGCCGTCGTTGAAGAGATCGATCACCCGCGGGTCGACGTAAGATGCGCGGGCGACCGCCGGCGTATTGCCGAGATAGCCCGCCACTTCCTTCATCGCTGCAGAAACGACCCGCTTGCGGGCGCTGACACTTCTGGCGCGTTCATTGGCCTCCGCCAGCACTACGGCGGCGATCACGGTGCCGTGCCAGGTACGGAAGTCCTTGGCCGACATCTCATCGCCGAGCAGGTCCTTGAGGTAGCTGTTGATGTCGTTGGAGCTGACGTCGTGCCACTGCTGTCCATCTTGGTACGCGAGGAGTTCTGGCCCTCCTCCCTGTCGTGCGAGCAGGTCGCGGACGGCTCGCAGAACAAGATCATCAGCGAGCGCCACGTATCGCTCCTGACCGGACTTGGCGACGTAGTTGAAGATCACCGCTCCGGCCTCGATCGTGACGTGCTCCTTTTGGATCGTGGCCAGACCGTAGCTGTTGTTGATCTCCGCGTACGCCTCGCCGCCGATCCGGAAGAAACCAAGATCAAGAAGTTGAAAGGCAGTTCCCAACGCGCGCTGATACGGCATTCCCTCCAGCTGGAGATGCTTGGCTACTGTCCGTCGCGCCGACGGGAGTCGGGCGGCGATCTCAAGCACCCTGTCGTGCTTCAACCGATCACGCTGGAGTCGCCACTGCTCGTGGTAGATGTACTGCCGCCGGCCGGCGTCGTCGACGCCGACCGCCTGCAGGTGCCCATTGGGTACCGGGCAGATCCACACCTGCTCCCACGCCGGCGGAATGACCAGGAGCTTGCAGCGCTGACTCTCTTCCGCGGCTAGGCGGTTCCCGGACTCGTCCAGGTAGACGAACCCCTTCCCGGCGCGCCGCCGGGTCCATCCGGGATCTCGTGGTGAAACCCTTCTCAGCCTCGGCACGTCTGTAGTTGTACCCGTTTTGCCGACTTGTCAGCGGAGTGGTCGCCAGAACGACCGCCGACGCTGGCAGGTCGGGTATCTAAGGCACCTTAGGTACCTCAGACCGTAGCTGGCCGAAAAGATACGTCATCTCCACGTGTTAGGCCTCCACGCCTTAGAAACACCATGGTTACAAGGACAACAAGGAGGCTGAAATGAGCTTGATGAATGACTACACGTTCCAGACGCTGAACGATCAGCAGGAGCGTGACTTGGCGAGACTGGCTGAGCACAACCGGCGGGTTCGGTTGGCGATGAGCGGTCACGTGAGCTGGTGGCGCAGGGTGTTGTCCCGTCGCGGACAACGACGCATCGCCATCGCGGCGCCCCAGCACCGGGTCGCGCACTAAGCGCGACCCGGCCGGGTGTCACAGGCTGGTGGCACGATAGTGCTCATGGTGAAAGCGGCCAGATCGGCCACCACCGTTCGGACGCAGTACGTCGTCGGGAGGGCGGAACAGCGTGCTCGACTTGGCCAGACTCTCGACGATGTCATTGACGACGGCAGCCGGTTTGTGATCATCGGCGGTGACGCCGGCGCCGGCAAGACCACGGTCGTCGAGGCGTTCGTTGCCGATCTGTTTGGTCCGCTCGCCGACCGCAAGGCCCAGCTGATCCGGGGTCAGTGCGTCCCCATGGGCGAGGAAGGCTTGCCGTACGCACCGATCGTCGGTGCATTGCGGGATCTGGAGAACCAGCATGGCCGCGAGCAGATCGTCGAGTGGGTCGGTGCCGGCCGGCAGGCGCTCGGCGCTCTGCTTCCTGACGTAGGCACAGCCACGCGTGAGAACGAGGACACGATCCGGCTGCAGCTCTTTGAGGCCGTCACCATGCTGATGGAGCGGGCCAGCGAGAACGGGCCGCTCGTGGTGATCATGGAGGACATCCACTGGGCTGACGAGTCCACTCGTCATGTGCTCCGCTTCTTGGCCCGCGCCTTGGCCGATGCCCCGGTGATGATCATCACGACATACCGCACCGATGAACTCACCCGTCGCCATCCATTGCGTCCGTTCCTGGCCGAGGTGGGTCGCTTCCCGGGCACCGTACGCGTCGATGTACCCAATCTGGAGCGCGCTGAGGTCGCCGAGCTGTTGACCCAGTTGATGGAACGGCCGCCGAGCAACGTGGTGATCGATCTGGTCTACAAGCGCAGCGAGGGCATTCCGTACTTCGTCGAAGAGCTCACCCGATCGGCGGCCCGTGGGTGTATCGATATGCCGGACACGCTGCGGGACGCGTTGAACGTACGCGTCCTGAGCCTTTCCGACCGGGCGCAGCAAACCCTGCAATTGGCCGCGGTCGCGGGAAACCGTGTTGATCACGAGCTGCTCGCAGCGGCGGCGGATGCCGCGGATGGGGACTTGGAGAGCCAACTCCGGGAGGCAATTGACGCGGCTGTCCTCACGGTGGACGAGACCGGATACTCCTTCCGGCACGCGCTCTTGCGCGAGGTGATCCACGACGATCTGCTGCCAGGCCAGCACGCTCGTTTGCATGCCCGCTTCGCAAAGATTTTGGAGGAGCATCCAGAGCTCATGAGTGCCGAAGCCGCTCCCTTGGAGATCGCTCACCACTGGAACGCAGCGCACGATGTGAACAAGGCTTTCCGGTGGGCGCTGACCGCCGCCGAGTCGGGGTCTGCGGCGTTCCATGAGGCGCTCAAGCTGTACGAGCGGGCCCTGGAGCTATGGGATCAGGTGGACGATCCACAATCGGTCGCTGGGCCGCACGCGAGCTTGCTGATGCGCGCCGCGTACGCCGCCGAGGATGCCGGTGAGATCGAACGATCTCTCGCGCTGGTGAGTGCCGCTCTCGATGAACTAGACGCGAAGGAGAAACCTCGCGAGCGCATTGAGGCCTTGATCATCCGGGCGCGTACGAAGTTCAGCCTGATGGATTCTGGCGGCGTCGAAGCCCTCCGCGAAGCTCATGAAATCCTCCCGAAGGACGCCGATCCCAAGCTACGCGCCCGAGTGTTGGAGATGCTGGCCCGTCGGACCATGCTGTCCGGCGATGTCCAGCAGGGCATTGAGTTCTCGCAGCAAGCTGTCGAGGCCGCGGCCCTCGCTGACTCCGACTCGGTCACGGCGAACGCGTGGATCACATTCGGCACCAGCCTGGCTGCCGCCGGCCAAGAGGAAGAAGGGCTCGCCGCGTTCGAGCGAGTCAGCCACCTTGCGCGCAGCAACACCCGGACGCTGCTGCGCTTCTATATCAACTACTCCGATGCGCTCAACCATGTCGGCCGCTACGACGACGCAGCACGCCAGGCCTTGAGCGGTGTCGACGTCGCGGGTGAGCTTGGTCTGGAACGCTCCCTCGGTGCCATGCTCGCCGGGAATGCCGCCGAACCCCTTCTGGCGCTGGGAGAGTGGACGCGGGCGTCGGCCATGATCGAGCGGGCGCTGGAACTGGATCCGCCAGCGCACCATCATGCTCACCTGCGGCTGCTCCAAGCCTGGCTGCATGTGTGGCGTGGCCAGCTCGACGAGGCGGATGCAGTGCTGGCCGAGTTTCGACCGCTGATCACCAACGGGCAGCTATCGCCGCAGTACAACAGCCAGGCAATCCGCACCGACGCCGAGCACGCCCTCGCTGTGGGTGATCATCAGCGAGTCTGGTCCGATGTGAAGGTGTTCTTTGATCGTTGGGAGCTCTACGAACGGACTCAGTGCTACCCGGTGCTTGCGGTTGGTGCGACGGCTGCCCGGGTTCTCGACGAGCGGGAGGGCACGGGGGAGCGATTGGCGCTCGTTCGGGACTTCTTTGATCATCGCTCGATGCACGTACGCATCCGCCAATTCTGGGAGCCGATGATCATCGCGGAGCTGGATGACACGGCAGAAGCTTGGCGGTCCGCATTCGATCAGCTGGCCGCGCAGCCGGCGCCTGCCCATCTGCGTCCGTACGCGGGCCTGCGACTCGGCCAGCACTTGGTCGCGGGACGGGAGCGTGTCGAGGCCAAGGAGGTGCTAGCGACGGCTTCAGAAGGTGCCGTCGCGCTCGGCTCGACCCTGCTGGCCGATCGGATTTCAGCGCTCGCGCAGCGTGCCGGTTTCGCGGTCACTCCGTCGACGAAGGAGAGTCCGGTGGCGGGCCTGACGCCACGCGAACTCGAGGTGCTGCAACTGGTGGCAGCCGGCCGGTCCAATGGCGAGATCGGCTCCGCCCTGTTTATCAGTACCAAGACGGCCAGCGTGCATGTCTCCAACATCTTGGCCAAGCTCGGGGTCAGCGGTCGAGGCGAGGCTGCGGCCCTAGCTCACCGGGTCGGTCTGACTCTGCCCTGAGCCTGTGAAGGCACGCTTCGACGAGCTCAGCGGCACTGTCATACGCGATCTCGATCTCCCTGCCTCAGTCCCGTTGCACCGTGCCGGTGAAGCTGATCGCCTCATGTACGTCGTCGTTCGGGTCGACGATGAAGGTCACCTTCTTCAGCTCCTTGTACGGGACGGCGAATCCTACCGTCGCGATGTCTTCGTCCTTGGGCCTGATCGTGCCCGTGAAGCCGCTCTGCAGTTCGTCGGTCTTGTCGATGATGATCTGCGCGTCCTTGCCGGTGCCGTACGTTGCACCGATCAGGACGTTCTCGGCGTCGTACGGTTCCTTGGTCTTGTTCTCGATGCGGACCGACGCGACCACGATCTCGCCGTTCGTCGCCTCAGCGCCGCGATCAGTCTTCGTCGCTTTGTCCGCGACCGCTCCGGCGATCTCGATCAGCAGCCCGTCGTCGAACTCAGCGACGTCGTCCAGGCTGAACTGTTGCTCCTCGGGCACCTCGCCCGGTCTGGCGCTGGCCGCGCTCGGGCGTGGGGTCGACTCCACCGGCGTACCTTCCGGGCTGCTGCTGGTAGGAGCCACGTTGGGCTGCGGCTCGTCGGCAGCCGGTACACCACATGCCGCCAAGGCAAGCAGCAGGCCGATGAGTGCTCCAAGGAGTCGCCTCATAGACCGACACCGTACCGGCCGCGACTGATCTCGGGCCGCTAAGGTTGACGCGTGAAATGGAAGGTCGCGCTCGCGGTCGGGGCTGTCGCCGGAGGCGCGTTATGGTTCGTACGCCGTAAGTCACGTCAAGCCGCATCTGAGGCGGAACTCTGGGCTGAGGCCACTGACCCCGTCGCCCGCTTCGGCGAGAGCTGACTCTCTCAAAGCCGACTTGTCGGCGTTGGCTCAGGGTTTGGTGAACATCTCGGTGACCCGCTCAGGAATGTCACCGTCAGTGAGCAGCGTCACCATGTCACGTGCTCGCAGTCGGGTGTCGCCGCGTACCGGCAACAGCTGCCCATCGCGTACGACGATGCTGATCCAGATATTGCTAGCCAGCTCGGCGACGTCCTTGACGGTCCGGCCGTCAACGAGAGACCCGGCAGCAACGCTAACCTGGTGAGTCGTATCCGGGTCCGCTCGAAGCCGCACGTCGACCGCCCATGGCTCCAGGCTGACGGGTTGCATAGGCACTCCCAATCGCCGGGCGACGGTGGGACCAGGCTGCCCTGCACCACGACGGAGAAGATCACCACGACGACGACGATCCCGTACAGTCGCTCCGCATCCGGTACGTCCGCCGTGAGGAGCAGCTCGCCGAGCAAGATCGGCACCGCTCCCTTGAGCCCTGCGAACAAGACAAAAATCCGCTCGCCGCGATCGAGCTGTGCAGGAAGGAGGCACAGACCGACAACGAGCGGCCGAATCACAAGCGCGAGCGCGAGGCCAAGAATCAGTCCCGGCAGCCATACATCCATCCGAGCCAGGACCGTCAGGTCGATGGTCAGTCCCAAAACCACGAAGGCAACGATCTCCGCAAGTCCCGCGAGTGCAGAGTGGAAACGTTCAATCTCGCGTTGGTATGGGGCGCGGCGGTGGCCGATCACGATGCCGGCAATGAAGACGGCGAGGAAGCCGGATCCGTGCAGCAGCGTCGTTATGCCGTAGAGAAGCAGGACGCTCGCGAGCGTTCGCAGCGGGTACAGGGCCTCGCTCGGAAGGGAGACCCGGCGCATGAACCAGAGCAGAGCGACACCGCCCGCAATGCCAGCGGCTACCCCAATCGTCATCTGAAGCACGAAATCCGCAGCAACGCGGCCGAAGGCGACTCCACCGACTCCGCCAGCAGCCAGGAGCCCACCCATCAGCGCGATCCCGACTGGGTCGTTCGCCCCGGATTCGCCCTCCAAGATCGTGCTGCTGCGTCCAGCGATCTCCTGTTTCCCGAGGACCGAGAACACCACTGCGGGGTCGGTCGGCGAGACGGCAGTCGCGACCAGCAAAGCGACATACCACGCTAGTCCGAAGGCCGCATGCAGCAGGAGGCTGCCGGCGGCCGCGGTCAGGAAGGTGCCGACTACCCCGACGACAATGATCAGTCCGAGAGCGTGCCGGAGCCGAGCCCAGCCGATGTGCCTGCCGCCGTTGAACAAGATCAGAACCAGCGCAACTGCGACGACCTGCTGGACCGTGTCGTCCCGCGGCGTCGGCATTCCAGGAACAACCTGCACAGCGACAGCGGCAGCGACCAGCATCCAGACAGGAGCCGGAACTCGAAGGCGCGCAGTCAGCCGGTTGACCAGCACCGCAGCCAGCGCAACAGCGCTGGTCAGCGCGATGATCAAGGCGAACCGGGTCGTCTCGGACACGTGCTGCTCCTCGGCAGAGTCGACGAAGCGAAGCGATTGCCGACCAGCCTTCCCGGCACACCGAGGCACACACTACGCCCGTACGCGCACCCCCGCCTCCGACTTGTCAGCGTGGGCGGTCGTTATTGACGAGGAGGAGCAATGGTCACCGTTGCCACGCATGACCTGCGGCCGTTGGCACCAGTCAGCGTCGCAGTTGCCGTGTGGGGACGCTCGGGTCCGGCTCTCGCATTCAGGCAGCCGACTCTGCCTCGTTGTTGAGGACGACGGTCGCGGGTTCGAGCTGAACGGTGCCCGTTCCGGGGGTTTGGCCAACATCCGTGACCGCGTCGAGGCGCTACACGGCCAGCTCACGATCGAGAGCCGGTTGGGTGCCGGAACCAGCGTTCGTGCCGAACTCCCCGAGATCGGCGTCGTGGTGCTGTCGCAGCACACAGATGAGAGTTACGCCCGCGCCCTGTTTAATGACGGCTCCGCAGGTTTGGCGTACCTGCTCAAAGATCGGGTCGGTGATCTTGAGGACCTGGTCCGCGCGCTTCATGAGGTGGCGTCCGGGGGATCGGTCGTCGATCCGCTGATCATCGATACCCTGGTCGCGCGACAGCAGACACGCGCCTCAAGCCCGCTAGCCTCCCTGACTCCGCGCGAGCTGGACGTCCTCCGGGAGATGGCTCAGGGCAAGACCAATGCAGGCATCGAGGAAGCCCTGTTTCTCTCCGAGTCGACCGTAGAAAAGCACGTCAACGCGATCTTCGCCAAGCTAGGCATCTCGGCTGCGCCCGTCCACCGCCGGGTTGTCGCCGTACTCGCGTTCCTCGAGAACGCCCCGGCGTCGGATCGGGTTGACACCACTCGTACGCGCCCATAATTCATCTGCGCGCTGACAAGTCTGCGCAAGAAATTGGACGCAGTCGCCGAAGGACGATTCGCGCGGCGGACAAGTCCCCTAGTCTCTTCCCATGAGCTCGCAGATTGGCGTCAGCATCCGTCCGGGGTTCCCCCGTGGGCTGATCATCCTTCTCGGACTCGCCGCCGCGCTAGTCGCGGCTCTGGGCATGAGGCAATTCGCCAACATCCTCGGTCCGGTGTTCATGGCATTGGTGCTCTCGATCGCCGTCCACCCCATACGAAAGCTGGCTGACCGTTACCGGTTACCGGCCTGGCTGGGAATGATCCTCAGCCTCATCGCGGTCTACGGGATCGTTTTCGGGCTTACCACGATTCTGGTGATCGGAGGCATCCAGTTCGCGACCCTGCTGCAGGATTACGGCCCACAATTCCAGGCCTTCTTACAGCAGGCCGTTCAACTACTCGAGTCGGTCGGAGTAAGCCAGGAGCAGCTCCAAGGCTTTGTGAACGACCTCAGCCCAAGCAGACTCGTTGGGGTAGCGGGCAGCCTGCTCGGCGGGCTCGCCGGCGTATTGAGCAACATCTTCTTCCTCATCGTGCTGCTGTTCTTCACAGTTGTCGACGCGGGAGACTTCGCCTCGAAGCTAAAACGCGTCCCAGTGCACGGTCAGCGGCTCGCGGAAGTATTTGATCGGTTCGCTCATGGCTCCCGCCAATATCTCGCGGTAGCAACGGTCTTCGGCGCGGTTGTCGCATTCTGCGACTTCATCGCGCTGTGGATTCTCGACATCCGTTATGCCTGGCTCTGGGCACTGTTGGCATTTATTACCAACTACATCCCCAATATCGGGTTCATTATCGGGTTGGTGCCACCAACAATAATCGCGTTGCTCGAAAAGGACGTCGTTACCGCAATTATCGTGGTCGTGGTCTACTGCGTATTGAACTTTGTCATCCAAACCATTATTCAACCGAGGGTCGTCGGCGTCACAGTCGGACTCTCGGCCACCCTAAGCTTCCTGTCGTTGATCGTCTGGTCCACGATTCTCGGCGCTTCTGGAGCATTTCTTGCTATTCCGCTCAGCCTGCTGGTTAAGGCCTTGCTTGTCGATGTCGATCCCGACCAGGACTGGGTGGGAGTTCTCTTGTCCAGCGAAAAACCTGGCGATGTGTCGGAACAGGCTCAAGGCAAGGAATCTGATGCCGTGGATACGACGACGCAATCACCCGCACTGGAGTCCCCTTCTGTCGAGCCGACACAGGAACCTGACGCCAAAGCTTCAGAGACTTAGAGGAGTCCGAGCCGCTCCGCCTGGAGCACGGCCTCGCGACGCGTCTGCACGCCAAGTTTGCGGTACGTCGAGCGCAAGTGGGTCTTCAGCGTGTTCCTGGAGATGAAGAGAGCCGAGCAGAGCTCGCGCTGGTCCAGCGGAGTCGGTAGATACTGCAGGATCTCCAATTCCCGCTCCGAGAGCGGATCAGTCAACCGAACTCCGGAGACCGGCTGCCCCCGGAGATAGCCAAGTAGATCGACCACCTGCTCTCCGTACGCCGTGATCCGACGCCGCTCGGCCTCCAGCACCGGCATGATCGCCGCAGCAATCTCACCGTACGGGCGGCGCCAGCCGTGGATCACGGTGCTATGCAACGCGAGCCGAAGATAATGCGAGGCCTTGTCAGGCATCCTCGCCCGCAGAGCCAGACTCGCAGCGCCCAGCAGCACTCGTACTCGCAGCGCTTCAGATCGGCCATGAAGCAACGCCGACTCAACAGGCAGATTGCTCATCAATTGATCCAGATCTGTGTTGAGCTGGCCCGTCCCAGAATCAAAGGCGGCACGCTGCATGATCCACGCCTGCAGATACGACTGATTGTGCGTTCCGTCGTCGACATCGTTCGCCGGCGATGAATTCAGTGCCAGATGGAGACCTTTTGAGAATTCGCCTGCGGCAAGGTGGGCGTCGATGCGGGCAATTGCCCACAAGCATCCGGTCGTCCACCATCGCTGAACGGACGGATTTGTCACGATCAGCTCATCCAGCATCAAGGCGCAGCCCAGCGAGTCGTTATGTCGGACCAGGCGCATACGCGCGTCCGCAATGGTTTCCAGCGCCTGGCTGATCGGGTGGGGAAACGCAGATCGAGCAGGGCTGGTCTCCAGATGATCAGGTGACGCTGCATTTCCGCTGCCTAGCTCCATCTCGACCCAGTGCCGCGCTGCCGGAATCGTTGCCCCCTGATAGAGCGTGCCCGGATCGCTCTCGCGGTCCATAAGTGCTTCGGCCCGATCTAGCTGCTGCTGAGCCGAGCGAAGATCCCCGGCAACGATCGCTTCCCATGCTCGGATCTCGAGTGCTCCAAGTTGCACGGCCGTGTACGCCACGGCACTTGAGGCATTGGACTCGTTGAGCATTGTCACCGCTGTGCTTGATGGCCCTTCGAGGAGAAGACATGCGGCGTGCAATTCATGCCATTTGGACTTCAATGCGTGCGAGGCAGCGGTTGAAGCAGCGGTCGGGTCGTGGTGAGGATCGACCTCGAGGATCCGTACCGCCAATTCTGGCTGACCTCGCTCGGCGAACCACCAGGCTCTGAGGAACCGGAGTACGTCGGCCTGCTGTCGCGCCCGAGGACGCGGCCTAGCATCCAAGATCCCCGACAGCGACGCCAACGCTTCCATCCGGGCACCGGTGCCGAGGCTGATCAAGACCGATGACAGCAGCATGCTGAGATCGTCATCCCGGCCGGAGGTCGGCAATCGGGCGAATGCTGTCCGGACCCAGGTCCAGTCCCCTGTCGCGAGTGCCACACATGATCCGGCCAGAACAGCCTCGCCGAGGGCCTCCCATGACTGACCCTGTACAGCTATGGGAGCTGCGCGGATGTGCTCACCTTGTTTGGAGAACCATGCCGCGGCCCGAGCCGACAGTCGGCGAAGCTCCTCAGGCGAGGATCGCATCAGTTCAGCGAGCAGCAGGGCACGAAACATGGGGTGATAGCGATAGGGCCAACGGCCTCCCGTGAGCCGATGGAGAAAACCCGGCTGGTAACGCACTCGTTCCAACAGCAACGCCGCATCGGAGCGGCCTGTAAGTTCCTGCGCAAGCTCGACGTCGAGGAACTCGCTCACCGCCGTTTGGAGGAGGAACGTACGGACATCGTCAGCTGTATAAGCGAGTGCTTGGCCCATCAGGTAGCTGCCCACCGCGGTGTCGCCGTGCAGCAAGGTAGAGAAAGCGTCGTCCGAATGGGCGCCGTGAGACAAGGGCGTTGTGGACAGCCTGAGCCCGGCTGGCCAGCCTTCGGTGTGCAACCAGAGCGCATGTGTCTGCTCCGGACTGACGACAATGTTGTTCGCAATCAGGAACAGCCGAGTCTCGTCCTCGTCAAAGGCCAGGTCATCAGCTCTGATTTCCCGCACCTTGCCGGCAAGCCTGGCCGCATGGAGCGCCAGGATCGGATCACGGCGTGTTGCGATGACAATGTGTCGCATGCCATCGGCCAGATGCAGCGCATCCTTCAACAGCCAGCTGCCGCGGTTGCCCTCCAGGAGATGGACGTCGTCGATGATCAGCGTGACGGCCGGGAGACTCAGAGCATCGGTGATCCGACCCCAAAGCTGCCAGCTATCCGTGGTCTCCACTGGGTCTAGCCAGACCACCGGACCGCCGGTGTCTGGAGCCCATTGCTGCAACAGCGTGGTCTTGCCATAGCCCGCTGGGGCGGACACGAGCGTAATGGGCTCCGAAGCGCTTCTACCGAACTGCAGAAGCCTTCGACGAGTGATCACACCGTCTTGAGAGATCGCCATCCTTCCGCTGCAAGGCCATTCGCTTGAGCTGTCCGGGAGCGCTCGTTCCCTGACGGTGCCGCGGCGAGGATCAGCTGCGTCAATCCCCCGAAGACGCACCATTCCTCATGCTAGGTGGGTCGCCATCTCTCGTCCAGCTTGATCTTTGCCGCACTTCCACCAACTCAACGCCAAGATCTTGCATGGCCTGCAGCGCACCGTGAAGTTCTGCCTGATCGCGGAAGACCCCAACCAGGATCGTGCCGCTCGTTGTCTGTTCGATGTGCAGGTTCAGAGCCTGCAGTGCAGCGACGAGTGCATCGGTCAACTCACCGCGTACGCGTATCTCATAGGTGAGGCGCCCAGCGCCTCTGGTCATGACCGTGAGGTGGCCGCTTGGCCGCTGGTGGCCAGGGCCCAGTTAGCAAAGACCGTAATTCCGACCGCCCACCGGTTTGCTCTGGGAGTCGTTATGGACATGCCGCCCCTCCACGGGTTGACTCGCGACGCGATTGTTCGATAACGGCACAGTGCTCCTGATCGGCTGGGTGAGGCATCACTCTTTAGGGGTGATCTTTGAGTGACGCCGACCCGGAGAAGCTAGCGTCATCCTCGTGGGCATATTGTCGGATCTGGTCGAGCTGACCGGGGGAGTCTTCCGGATGGGCTCCCAGCAGTTCTATCCCGACGAGGGGCCGGTCCATGACGAGCGTGTCCAGCCGTTCGCGATCGAGCAGCACCCCGTCACCAACGCGCAGTTCTCAGAGTTCGTTTCAGAGACGGGATACGTGACGATGGCTGAGCGTCCACTCGATCGGGTGTTGTTCCCTGACCTTCCCCCTGAAGAGCTTGAACCAGGCGCACTGGCGTTTGCCTCTACAGCCGGACCGGTCGACATGAGCAACTGGCGGCAGTGGTGGCGCTGGTCGGTGGGTGCCGACTGGCGGCATCCGTTCGGCCCTGAATCCAGGATCGAGGAGAAGCCCGACCACCCTGTGGTTCAGGTCGCTTATCCGGACGCCGAGGCGTACGCGAATTGGGCGGGTCGTCGCCTCCCGAGCGAGGCCGAGTGGGAGTACGCCGCCCGAGCGGGCAGCACGTCGACGTACGCCTGGGGCGAGGAGGTCAGGCCAGACGGTCAGTTGATGGCGAACACCTGGCAGGGGCGGTTCCCCTACGAGAACGCGGGCGCTCACGGCTGGGTCGGCACGTCTCCGGTGGGGTCGTTTCCGCCTAATGGGTTCGGGCTGGTCGACATGATCGGCAATGTCTGGGAATGGACGACCACCACATATCAGGCGAGGCATAACGTGACATCGCCGTGCTGTGGCCCCACCGCTGCGCCCGATCAGACGACCCGCAAGGCTCTGAAGGGTGGATCACATCTGTGCGCTCCCGAGTACTGTCTGCGCTACCGCCCGGCGGCGCGATCACCTCAGTCGCTCGACACCTCAACCACGCATATCGGCTTTCGTTGCGTCCTGAGCTTGTGAGGTTGTCAGCACAGGTTCGGTTGGCGGAGCAGAGTCGCTCACCTCTCCATCAGGAGGAATCTCGGGCTCCGGAGCAACCGGACTGGGTGGCCGGCCAAGGAACTCGATGATCACCAGCGCAACCAGCACTCCCAGCGTTATACCGATGATCACCTTCCCGGTTGGTTGATCCCAGAAGACCAGCACCAGCGCTGCTATCGCAAGCACGACGATCCGCAGCACCCGCTTGTACGTGTAGACCCAGGCACCAACGGGCCCGGTGCGGAAGCCAGCTTTCTCGGCACCGCCTCGCAGCCAACCGATACCTGAGCCCAGCGCCGCGCGGGTCCGTACCGCGGTGGTCGAACGGCCGGTGAGGAACCCGCCCAGAGCGACAATCAGGCCAAAGACCAAGACCGTACGGAGCCCCAGCCGCAGGAACCGCACCAGGGTGTCGTAGAAGGAACCTGCGGCGTCCCGGGTCAACACGCCCAGAGGAAGTTCATTGAGGTAGATCATTCGGAACCAGGCGAGCGCCAGCCCCAGCGCCAACATGCCGCCAGCCAATCCGAGCCCGACACCCACCAGCGCGCGGCGGTGGTCTTTTGCGACATAGACGCCGATCACAAACAAGATCAGAACAATGACGGGGGCCACGTTTCCAACAGTGTTGAGGAGATTGAACGCGTCACGCGCTCTGGTGATGGCCTCCGATTGGATAACTGTGAAGGATGGGTTGACGTTGGGGATGCGATTCGCCAACTCAAATCCCCTGTCGACGAGCCGCTGCTTAACCACTTGGATGAATGGGCCAAGGTTGATGCTCACGGTGTCGTTCTCAATCGTGACACCTTCCCGGGTTTGCCCAGTAAGGGCCGCGACCAGTGCGCTATGGGCCTCCCGGTTAGCGGTCACCCAGCCATCTGCGAACGCGTCGCTCGCCACCACCTTCCCAACCTCGGTTCGTACGAAGCTCTGGACCCCGCTGGACAACGGCTCAGAAAGTCCGTGGAGTCGATTGGCGACGAGCGGAGGCAACCCACGCTCGGCAAGCGCATCCACAGCCTGATTGGTGATTCCCACGACGTCGAGGTGCGAGAAGATCTCTGCGGTGATCCTGTCGGCGACAGCATTCTGGATCGCCGGATCGTCTGCGAGCGGAGCCACGGTGGCCACGTAACGGTCGGTATTGGTGATCAAGTTCTTTGACCAAACGGCCACCACCGACAGCGGCGCCAGTATGCAGCCGATCACAATGAGCAAGGTCGCGACCAATGAGCGCCACCGCTGCCGCCGCGGTCGCGAGGGTGGGATGACGACCTGCTCGGCAGGTGCGGGCGCGGTGGAAACTTGCGAGCGCAGGTCAGCCACCTCGGCCCGCAGTCGCTCGAGCTCGGCCCGCTCGTCCACACTCAGCGCAGCATCGTCCGTCACTGCGCTACCGTCCTGATCGCCGTCACGATTTGATGATTCAGTCTTCGCCCGCGGTGTCCGCCGCAGCGGGCGCGGCACCAGCGGCCTTGGCGTCTTGCTCGATCACCTCGGTGTCGGCCTTTATCTCTCTGGATTCCACCTTGTCGGCCCTGCTCATCGATCGTTTGATGTCGTCTTCCATCTCCACCACGCCGACAACCACGAGCCCTGCTTGGCCCTCATCGAGGTACTCGCCAAGCTCCTTGAGATCGTTGCGACTCATCCCAGCCGCCGCGTGACCGCTCACCGCACCGAGCACGGCCCCACCGGCCGTGGTCGCGGCCAGCAAGCCACCCCCGATCGCGGCGAACGGAAAGAGCGCCAAGACGAGCCCGGTAGCCAGACCAACACCGCCGCCGAGCACTCCGCCAACCCGAGTCGGCGTCTCGTGCTTCTTGGTGATCCGCACCTTGCCGTCGGCGCGCTTCTCGATCACCGCGGCGTCGTAGGCGTCCAGCATGCCGGCCTTGGTGTGCAGATCCTTCACTAGTTGGTAGTCCGCCTCCGCATCCTCAACGGTGGGGTACACACCGATGTACGCCACGAACGTGTCGACCGCCATCTCCATCTCCTTGATCTTTGGGCTGCGTTACTGTCCTCAAAGCTGGTCAGCAGTATGGGCCCGCCAGAGATCGGAGGGCATCACCCTGCGCGGGTGAGTTGTCATCGCGCTCGGCGGAAGGATCAGAAATGGCTGACGAAAACGACGACCTGGTGGTGCGCGTTTCCCGAATGGAGGCGTTCAGCGACGGCGTCTTCGCCATCGCCATCACCCTGCTGGTGCTGGAGCTTTCACTGCCGGAGGGGTCCGAAGGGCATCTGCTCAGGGCAGTACTCGACCTGTGGCCGTCCTATCTCGCCTACATCGTCAGCTTTGCGACAATCGGTGCGACTTGGCTGGGACACAACTCGATCACGCACTACATGCATGGTGCCAACGCCACACTTCTGAGGCTGAATCTCGCCCTGCTGCTGGTTGTGTCATTCCTGCCGTTTCCCACCAAACTGGTGGCTGAGTACCTCGGATCTCGCGAAGACGAGAAAGTCGCTGCCACAATTTTCGGCGTCACCCTGCTGGCGGTGACGTCACTCTTGTCGCTGATGTGGGTGCAAGCGGTGCGTCATCACCTCGTGCACCCAGCCACCGGCGATGAGGAGATCACGCTGCTGTCCAAGCGGCTGAGACCGAGCCTCGCGCTCTATCTCGTGCTAATCGTGGTCGGTTGGTTTACGCCGCTCATTGCAGTGATCGGCTATCTAGTAATTGCGTTCTTCCTCATCTTCCCGATCAAGCTTGGCCGTCGAAAGAGGTCGCCTGCAGTCAGCTGATCCACGCCGAGCGGAGCGAAGCACAACAACGTCAGAGACGTGGATCAGGTCTGGGTTCTGCGGCTTCCACCGCTGCGCGAACGGTCGGGTAGACGTGCTCCTCGCCGACCACATCAAGGACGCCCGCGGCTTGAAGGTCATCGTTCATGTGGCCGTGGAGGCGGGCGAAGACGAATGTAATGGATTCATCACGCAGTGACTCGATCAGTTCGGTCAGCGTACGGACCCCCGTGGCATCGACATGGTTAAGCGCCTCAGCGTCGAAGACCAGCCAATGCACGGGCGCGGGCGCGCCTGCGACAGCCTCGCGGATGCGGCCCTTGACATAGTGGGCGTTCGCGAAGAACAGGCGATCATCGAGCCGGTAGACCAATACTCCGGGAACGACTCTGGCCGTGGGGTGGATCCGTACGTCGGCGTATCGGTCCAATCGCTCGACCCAGCCGAGCACCGCGTCGTGCGGAGCGGCGCTGCGGCGGACCGCGTCCACGACGGAGAGGGCGACGGCGATCAGTAACGCTCGAAGCACGCCTACAGAGACCACTCCCATCATGGTTGTGGCAGCTATCGCGACTTCCACGCGGCTGAGGCGCGTGAGACCCCGCCAGGAGGCAAGATCGACCATCCCGATCGATGCGGCGACAATGACAGCGCCGAGGGTCGCTACGGGCAGATACTCCACGGGACCGGTGAGGAAGAGCAGAACCAGTGCGGTCACCCCTGCAGAAAGCAGTCCTGAGAGCTGCGTGCGGGCGCCCATCTGATCGTTGACCGATGTACGTGAGCCGCTGGCACCGACGGGGAACCCCTGACTGATTCCGGCGGCCAAATTCGCCGCGCCCAAAGCAGCCAGCTCGGCACCCGCGTGCACGTGCTGGCCGTGGCGGCCGGCGTAGGTCCGAGCCGTCAGGATCCCGCCGGAGAAACCGACGAAGAAGATGCCCAGTGCGGCTGGAATGAGCTTGAGTGCATCGGTCAGCCGGACGTCAGGCACTTCGAGGCTGGGCAAGCCGGCCGGGATCTCGCCGACCACTGCGACCCCCTTGCTTGCCAGCCCCACCACAGCCGAGACCACAATGGCCAGCACGACGACGAAGAGTGGCGCCGGGAGCTTCGGAAACAGCAAACCGAAGAGCAGCAGGACCGCCAGACAGACCACCCCGACCGCGAATGTGGCCCAGCTGATGTCGTTGATCTCCCGGAGGACCTCGACCAGTTCGCTCAGAGGATTCTGGGCACTGATGTTCAGGCCGAGCAGCTTGCCGAGCTGACCGATGATCAAGACAGCAGCAACACCGTGGATGTAGCCGATGAGCACGGGCCGTGACAGATAGTCCGCGATCCAGCCCAGCCGGATCAGCCGAGCTCCCAGGAACACACCACCAACCAGCAGCGCCAGCATGGCTGCCAGGGACGCCCGCTGCTCTGGATCGGTGGTCAGGGGGATCACAGCTGCCCCGACAAGTGCGGCGACAGACCCGTCGGGCCCGACCACCAACTGGCGGGATGAGCCCAACAGCGCGTACGCAACTGCCGGTAGCAGCAGTGCGTAAAGGCCGATCACAGGCGACAGGCCGGCAATTTCGGCGTACGCCAACGACGCCGGCAGTGCCAGGGCGGCGACGGTTACGCCGGCCAATAAGTCCCGCCGCAGGGTTCCGCCGCGGTAGCCCGGTACCTGTTCGGATACCGGGATCAGCCGCTGCAGGAGCGGCCGGCGAGCTGGGCGCTGGAAGGGCGACGCGTCGTCCTCGTAGCTTGCGCCAGCGCCGCCGCCGCTCCCCTCCTTCATGCTGAGAAGGTGCTGGCGGCCAAGATCACTCCTCGACGAAGACCTCGCGCAGCTTGGCCTCCTGCTCCTCTGTCAAGTTGCTGGCGATCAGCTCAGCGTGGCTGTCCTTGAAGGTGTCCTTGATGCGATCGATAACCGCATCCGAGCTCAGCACGAACAGCGCTGACGTACCCGGCGTTACGCGTTGCTTCACACCATCGATGAAGCTGTCATCGATCCCAACATCGGTCATCGAGCCCGCCAGCGCACCAATGCCGGCGCCAATCGCTGCTCCCAGCAGCGGCACGAAGAAGATCAACCCGAACAGCATGCCCCAGAACGTGCCGCCAAGGGCACCGGCCGCCGTCATGTTGCTCAGCTGCCGGGTCTTCGGCTTCTTCTTTCCCGGTTCCCAAGAGACGACCGCGGCGTCCTGGATCTTGATCAGCTCTTGGGACTGGAGCGCCTGTAACTTCTGGGACGCCTGCTCGGCACCGTCGACGGTGTCAAAAGCCCATGCGGTCAATGTCGCCATGCGGAGTACATCCTCTCTGTCGTGAATCGCCGGCTAGGTCAGGTGAAGGCGATCCATCCGAAAGCATGGTGGACGGTGCCACGGGCCGCCTCACTCTTGGGGGGTGATTTTGGCGCTCCGGACCAGGGAGTTAGTTCCTCCACTCCGCTGCACTAGCTCGAGCTCCGCACCAGCTGCAGAGGCTGCGAAGCTCGAGTAAATGAAGCGGAGTGGCAATCAGGAAGCGCGTGCGAAGGCTCGGTGCACTCGGCCACGAAGGACCCCGGTGCGATAGAGGTCTGGCCAGATCCAGCGGATTACCTGCAGGCCGAGATCGCGTACCGCGTCCTCCCGGACTTTCTCGTCGAAGATCACATCCTCGACACGCTGCCCGGGCCTGAGCAGCCGGCCGTACTTGATCTTCCCGTCGAACTCGCCAACCGTCTTGTGCTCATCCCAGTAGAAGTCCACGCGGGCGATGAGCCGCCCGTCCGGTCCGAAGATCTCACGTTGAAGCTCCGGCCGTGGCAGCCCTTCCTCCATTAGCCGTACGCGGCTCACGGACTCGCCAACGCTCTCGGCGCGCACGTCGAGGAACTCGACCACCCGGCGCGCCGCACGCACACCCGGCCAATGTTCCATGGCACTCAGGCACGCGCCGAGCTCCTGTCTCCGCAGACCTAACGCCAGGGCGCGATCACCCGCCGCGACCGCCTGCGTCATTGGCAAGGTACGAGCGAGGTCGACCACCGTACGAGCCAGCGACGTCACGGCCATGTTGTCGATCAAGACAATCTCAGGCCCATCGAGCGGCGCACCATGCAGGTGGACGACTGCGCGCTTGATGCCGTTGCCGCTCCGGTTACGCGTCACGTGGACCCTCTCCACCGCGGCCGCCCACACCGGTAATCGATGCAACACAGCTGCCGACCCATGACTGAAGACGGCGCCATCCCTGAGTTGGGGTGCGGTTCCCACTATCAGACGTCGATGCCGCTGCTCGACGGCTAGATCTGGCCTGTCCTGGAGGGCGTACGCTCCACGCCGTACACGGATGAGTTCACCGCCACGGTGCAGTCGCCGAAGATCGTCATAGTCATAGCCCTGGTCCAACAGGTTGCGGGTCAGCTTGATCTCATCCATGAGCAAACCTCAACGCACTAAGGGACACCAACGGAACCTAGTCACCGGAAATCTGTGGATAAGTTCCGCAACTCAAACCGCCTCGCGTTGCATGCGTGACATGTCCTCGCGCCACAACTCCGCTTCGCTTGCTCGAGCTCCGCACTAGCTGCAGACGATGCGGAGCTCGAGTAAGTGACGCGGAGTTGTAGCTGGGGCTTGCAGTGTTGCCGCCTCAGATCTGAAGGTCGGTCGAATCCTCTTCGCCGTGTTCCAAGACGAAGGCGAGGACTTCCGAGAGCGAGGCGGTGGCCAGCGCGACGCAGCTGTCGGCCGCGCCGTAATAGAGCCGCAGCTCGTCCGACTCTGGCCGATGAATCATCCCGCAGGGAAACACGACTCCGGGTACGTCTCCCATGAGTTCGTACTCCTCCCGCGGACCCAGGACCCATTCGCCACAGCGTCGCCGGACGTGGGCTGGCTCTTCAAGATCAAGAAGTGCTAGGCCGGCGCGGTAGAGCGCACCTGAGGTGGTCTGGCGTACGCCGTGATAGATCAAGAGCCAGCCCTCTGGGGTTTCGATGGGCGGCGGCCCGATCCCAATTCTGGCCGAGTCCCACCAGCCTCCGGGCCTGGCTGCCAGCACGGGCTCCGGCGGGGCCCAGCTATGCAGGTCCGTGGACCGCGAGAGCCAGATGTCGGCCCGGTGACTCAGAACCGTCACAGGGCGGTGAAGCAGGACGTACTCACCACGGATGCGGCGCGGCAACAGCGCGCCGTTCTTGTCCTCAGGAGCACGCACCATGCCGAGCCGCTCAGCCGATCGGAAGTCCTTGGTCAGTGCCAAGGAGAGTCCGGGGCCGCCAGGTCCGAATGAGGTGAACGCGATCACCCAGCTGTTGAGATCCTCGACCCAGGTGAGCCGGGGGTCCTCAAGACCCCAGGCCTCATGTCGCAGAGCCGGGTCGGGCGCGAGCAGTGGATCCTCGTCGACCACCCAGTTGGAAACGCCGTTCTGCGATCTGGCGACGGTCAGGTGACTGATTCCCCGTCGGTCCTCGACACGGCAGAGCAGCACGGTTGTCCCCTCGACCTGCGCAGCCCCAGCATTCATGACCGCGTTGGCCGCGTACGGCCAACGGTCAGGACTGAGCAGCGGGTTGCCTCGATAGCGCTGAAAGAGTTCGCCGCTGATCTCACCGGAGGATCGTGGCATATAGAGCAAGGTAATCGTCGATCATGCGATCCGCGCCGAAACGGCGCTCCGCCACGCGGCGGACCTTGCTGCGATCGAGCTTGATCGCCGACTCGACCGCCGCTGCTGCAGAGTTGGCGTCTGACACCAGGAAACCGGTCACGCCCTCGTCGACGATCTCTGGCATGGCGCCACGGTTATAGGCGATCACCGGGGTGCCCGCCGCCATCGACTCGACGACAGACAACCCGAAGGGTTCGTCGAATGCGATGGGGTGCAGCAGCGCAGCGGCGGAGGCGAGCAGGTCCGAACGCTGGTCGGGACCGACTGAGCCGAGGTAGCAGACGCGGTCGTTGTCGATGAGTGGTGCAACGCGATCCTGGAAGTAGGCCGGATCTTGGATCGGGCCCGCGATCTTCAGCCGGCGTCCGACGCGGCTGGCGATGTCGATGGCATCCGCTGTGCCCTTGTCGGGATGGATACGGCCGAGGATGACCAGATCCTCCCCACCTGTCGCCGAGAAGGCGAACAGGCTGAGGTCGATGCCGTGGTAAACGGTCGCGCAGTAGTCCAGCTCCGGTGTCCGATCGGCATCCGAGATCGAGACGTACGCCGAATCGGCCGCTTGATAGGCCGGAAGGATCTTGCGATCAGAGAAACCATGAATAGTCGTGAGCAGGCGTGTCCGGCAGTGCTTCGAGAACGCCAACGGCAGCCAATCAAGATGGTTGTGCATCAAGTCGAACTCGGATGAGCGCGACAGCGCGTGGGCGACATGCAAGCCTTCCCAGACGCGACCGTCGAGACTGTTGTCCTCCTCATAACCACCTGGGGCCACCCCGTCGAGGGTCGCCGCAGTCTGCGAATCGAGGGTCGCGAAGAGCGTCACATCCACACCTCGCCGCACCAGCCCATCGGCCAGGAGGCCGGTCACCTGCTCCCACGGCCCGTAGTGCTTGGGTGGGGTACGCCACGCGATCGGCCCCAGGAGTGCAACTTTTCCCACTGCTCGCGCATCGCGCACTGGATCCTCCGCAGTCGTCGGTGCGCGATTCCCGACTCTCGCAGTGATCGTCATCTATGGCCGGGTGATGCAGCTCTGCAGGCCGGCGTTCTCCAGCGCGAGCAGGGCTTGCAGGTAGGCCAGGGTGGACTCGGCACCTTCGTTGGCGTTCAAACCGGCCAAGCCGAGACCGTCGTGGCAGCCGCCCGTGGTTATGTCGTAAACCGGCAGGCCGAGGGTGTTCCGCCCGAGGAACCATTCGAACGTGCGCACAGCCTGACCGGCGTACTCGCGACGACCGGTGTACGTCCAGGCCTCGATCAGTGCCTCGGTCAGCGCCGCCGCGTCGATGGGCTGCTCGTCACCCTCCTCACCGTGCGCACGACCAGGGTCATCGGCCCGACGCCAGCGATTGCCCACCAGGCGGATGGCGTCGCTATCCACGGTGCACTGGTCGGCGTACCAATCGAGTGCCTCCAGACCACGCTGCTTGACCTCGGTCTTTCCGAGGCGCGCCCCTGCCGCGATCATTGCCTGCGGCAAGCGGCCGTTGTCGTAGGTCAGAGAGTTCTCGAACCACAGCCAGCCCTCCCGGCGGTGCTCGTCGTACCACTTGCAGAGTCGGTCGGACAAGGTGTCGATCAGCCTCTGCAGTGGTGCTGGAAGAACACTGATATCGGGTCGGGTTAGCCCGAGGATCGTGTACGCCGCCTCGCGCGGGGTGGCGGCCCCTTCCAAGCAAGGCTGCATATCGGCGAGCATTCCCAGGCACGGCGCAGCTTCTTCGCGTTCCGGCTGGTCCGCGATGACCGCGCCGAGAGCCCAGGCGGCTCTGCCGATGTGATCGCCGACGTGCGGAGCATCCTGCCAGCGACGTCTGTAGTCCATCAGGTTGTGCATGCCGACCGGCCCGCTGTCCCAGGCATGGAACAAGAAAGCCAGCCCCGAAGCGAGAATTCGGCGGTAGGGCCCGTCGCTCAGCCCGTGCTCCAGAGCCAGTCCGGTGATCACCAGCCGCGCGACGTCGTCAACGCAGTAGCCGCTGGATCGGTTGGGAATGGTTCCGTAGGCGTGCTGCACGATGCCGACATCATCGACGAGGTTGAGCAGATGGCTCGGCTGGATCTGCGGCGAACTTCTCATCGTGGTCCCGCCACCCCAGCTGGGTGCAGCACCCCATGTGCGGCTTCGGACAAGAGTTCGAGGGTCGCCTTGCCCACACTTGCCCACGTGAGATCCGCGCCCACTCGCCGAGCCGCCGCCCGCGCTCCGGCCAACTTGGCAGGCGACCCGAGCAGTTCAAGCACGCCTGTCGCCAGCTTTGAGGCTTCCCCGAAGGGCACGAGCACGCCAGCGCCCGAGCTCAGCAGGTCCTCGGCGTAGAAGTAAGGGGTCGACACCACCGGACATCCAGCGGCGACGGCGTAGGTAAGGGCTCCGGAGACGATCTGATCTCGCGATCGGTACGGCGTCATGTAGAGGTCAGTGCGAGCAAGCAGCATTGCCAGTTCATCGGTCGTCAGGAATCGGTCAATGAACCACACATGATCATGAACATCAAGATCATGTACGAGGCGCTGCAGCCCCAGCCGGTAACTTTCGCCCTCCTTGTGGATCACCTCGGGGTGTGTTTGGCCGGCGATCAAGTAGATGACCTCCGGATGGGCTGCGGTGATTGCTGGCAGGGCACGGATGACCAGTTCGAGGCCCTTTGAGTCTGAGATAAGCCCGAACGTCGACAGCACCGTACGACCGGCGAGGCTCGGCAGACCGAGTTTCAGGGATGAGCTGGGGAGGTCTTCCCCGACTCGGTCTGACCACGCGGCGGCAGTCAGGATGTCCGGAGCTCCGTGGGGCACTACCCTCACCCGATCGAACTCAGCCAAACCTTGCTCGACGACCATCCGACGGGCCGTCTCGGTGAACACCATCACCAGCGCCGCTCGTCGGCACAGCGCACGCAATGTGGCGGCCTGGCCGGGTGACGGACTCGCCAACACGGTGTGCAGGGTGACGACCATGGGCACCGTGAGCTCATCTGCGAGAGTGAGAACGAACTTCCCGCAATCGCCGCCGAAGATGCCGAACTCGTGCTCGATCAGCACGACATCGACATCGCGTCGTCTGAGTTCGGAGGCTGCCGCGGCGTAATCGCTGGCAACTTCTTGGCGGATCGTCGTGACGACTTCTGGTGGGTGCGAAGGAGGATCCTCCCGAATGATGGAGACGATCTCGACAGCGAGCGAGGAGTCGGTCTCCTGGAGTGCCGCCCGCAGATCGGAGGAAAACACCGCTATGCCGCAGGGACGCGGCTGATAGGTCGAAACGATGGCCACACGCATGACTGCTCCTTACCCCCGTGAGTGCATCGAGAAGCACTGCAGCTCGTATTGACCTGTACAACTCCCATCAGCTTCGTGTGCGTGGCTGACGCCCGCTTTCGGTCCGACCTAGCTCGAAACAGTCCTCACGCTTCGGCGTGGTCTGCTCACCGCGGGCTGGTCGTCATGCAGCCCGTCATGCAGAACTTGGCGGATTGTCTGACAAACGGGCTTAAAAGCAGGGGCGGTCAGTCACGACAGCGCATAGATTATCTCGGCTGGCGTTTTCGACTCAACGGGCCTGCGTGGTTGTCGCTCGGTACTAATCCCGATCGGTCATGCAGCCTGCCGAGTTAAGGTCTTGGGCTGTGGCGCACATCTCTTCTCCCGAGCTGCTCGTTCTGCACGGGTTGCGCGTGAAGGGGATGGCGGACGTCGAGGCAGTGGCCCAGCGCTTTGTTTTAGCTCCTGACCTCGTGCACGAACTGCTGCTCGACTACGAAGCCTTCGGGTGGATCAGTCGTGTGAGTTTCGCCGACATCAACGGCTGGGCATTGACTGGGACGGGTCGTGCCGAGAACGAGCGACGCCTGTCGGCCGAGCTGGACCAGACCGGGGCACGCTCCGAGGTGGTCGCCGCACATGATGTGTTCATTGCCCTCAACTCAGATTTGCTGGCGGCCGTCACGAACTGGCAAATCCGGCCGGACCGGGTGGATCCCTTGGCCGCGAACGATCACATGGACTGGCGCTGGGATCAGGGTGTCCTCGCTGATCTGCGCGGTCTTCAACGCCGGCTTCGGCCGGTGTGCGAGCAGCTCGCAGCTGCGTTGCAGCGCTTCGCCGGGTACGCCGAACGGTACTCAGCGGCCCTGGAGAGGGTGGATCGCGGCGAGCGAGCGTGGGTCGCCCAACCCAAGATCGATTCGTGCCACACGGTTTGGATGGAGCTCCACGAGGACCTCTTGGCCACTCTTGGCCTAAAGCGCGGCTCATAGCGAGTCCGAGTCATCAGCCGATCGACATTCCTTCGGTTGCGGAGAATGGCTTAACGTCAGGCAGTCGGCTCATCCGGAACGAATTGAGGAGACCGAGCAGGCCGGCGATGATCGGCACAAGTAGAGCCACCTGAAGTGCCAGCGGCCGGGCTTCGGTATTGATACGGACAATCTCATCTTGGATTTCAGGAGGTTGGCTCTCGAGCAGCTGGGTCAGCTGAGTGTTGCTCATGACTTGCGCATCTTCCTCGAGAACTACGGCGACACGCTCCTTGTCGGACGTCGGCAGGACCGTGCTCTCCTGGGCCATATTCGTGAAGGAAACCGCGAGCGTGGCCAGCATGGTGGCGCCCGCAAATGCCAAGCCGAAGGAGAGCCCGAACGATCCCGCTGCAGAGTTGACTCCAGCAGCCTCACTAACTCGCTCCTCCGAGATCGGCGCCAGCGTGTAATTGTTGAGCTGAGACACCAGCAGGCCGAGTCCCGATCCGGCGATCACCAACGGAACCAGGAGATACCAGCCGGAGTCGGCACGGGGCACGATCGGGATCAATACTCCAATCCCGACCGCGAGCAGAAGAAAGCCCATCCGAACGAGCGTGCTAGGCCGCCGTCCCTCGGCTTTTCGTCCTGCGAGCATCGCGACGCCGAACATGCTGAGGGAAAGTGGCGCGATAGACAGGCCCGCCTGCATGGCGTTGTACTCGAGCACCATCTGCAGGTAGATCGGCAAGGCGATCATGAGCCCGCCGAGAGCGATCTGCTGCAGCATCTGCTGGGAGATTCCCAGTTGAAAATGCTTAGACCGGAACAGGTCTGGATCGATCAGTGTCGCTTTTTCTTGCCGCTTGCGACGGAGCAGCCAGTACGCCAAACCCGCGAGCCCAAGGGCGCCGCTGGCCAGAATCGCCAGCACATACTCTCCGCCCTCTTGCCAAACCAGGATGCCGAGCACAATGCCGCCCATGCCCAGGATCGAGAGGAGCGCACTGACGACGTCTACCTCTCGGCTGCCGGTATAGGGCACGTCGTGCACCAGCTTGATGCCGGAGAGCACGACGATGATGATCACGAGCTCAAGCAGGAAGGCGATTCGCCACGAGAAGTATGTGGTGATGAACCCGCCCAGCAAGGGTCCGACCGCCGCCGCAATCGCAGCCGCTGCACCGACGAGCGCATAGACGCGCTTCTGAGCTGCGCCCTCGAAGTTCCCATGAATAAGGGACTGCATAGCGGGGAGCAGCAGCGACGCCCCAATACCGCCGATGATGGCCCAGAAGACAACGATTGCGAGCAGGTTCTGGGCGAGCGTCATAGCGGCCGCGCCGATGGCGTATCCGAGCAGCCCGAGCACGTAAGCGCGCTTGCGCCCGATGAGGTCGCCGACCTTGCTGCCGATCAAAATGAACGCGGCAGACACGAGCGCTTCAAGTGCGATCGCCGACTGGACGCCGCTCACCGTCGTCTCGAGATCCCGAACGACGGCCGAGATCGATACATTCATGATCGAGGTGTCGACGACGAGCACGAACATTGCCATCGCCAGCAGGATGGCTAGCGGCCGGTTCATCCGCGATTCCTCGGTGCTGCTCAGACGGTCGTTCTCTGTCACTGGAGCCTCGCATTCAATCTCGGACCTGGCGATCGCTGGGTGATTCTCCGCTATCGCTTCGGCAGCGCGATTTTGCCGCTAGTGTGCACGCATCCATTCACCCGCAACGGGTGATTTTCTGACGCCCGCTGCCACGTACCGTTCATCTGCAGTCGAGTCAGACTCAACCAGAATTGGAGGCCAGATACCAATGGCAAACACACAGGCCGTCAGCCCCTGGGCTCACGGTATTGCCGTCTTTGCCGGCCTTGTGATGATCATCGGTGGGGCTTTCCAGGCCCTCGAAGGTCTCGCGGCCGTTGTGAACGACGAGTGGCTCGTTGTGGTGCCGGAATACATCTTCGCTTTTGACCTGACCGTCTGGGGCGTGATCCACCTTCTGGTCGGCCTAGCGCTGCTGGTGATCGGCATCTCGCTGCTCAGGGGTCAGACCTGGGCTCGCGTCGCTGGCATGGTCGTGGCAGTGATCTCGGCAATCTTGAACTTCGTCTTTTTGCCGTTCTCGCCGTTGTGGGCGATCATGATCATCGCTGTTGACATGCTCGTCATCTGGGCGCTCGCGGCCTACCTGCGTCAGCCAGTACCGGCGGCGCCGCAGGACAGCCGACGAGCCGCGGCGTCGTGACCTTCCCGCGCTATGACCCAGTCAGCTTTCAACGCCTGACGCAGGAGGAGCGAGGGGCGGTGTACGAGATTACGCTGCAAAGTGCACAGCCCGCCAGCCTGACCGCAAGGTTTCCGGCATAGAGCCGCAACCGCAAAGGAACTTAGGAGACAAGGATCACTAGAGGCCTACGCTGACTGCCATGTCAGCGGCTGGCGCGAGCCGAGACCCCGCGGAGACTTCACCCGCTCTGGGTGAGTCCAACGGCAGTGATCTTCCTCGGCAGCATCGCAGCAGCAACTAGGCCCATCAGGCCAACCACTGCAAGAGCCGCCATCGCGAGTCCGTAGGCGCGCTCCGGCGTGGCGGTAATGCCGGCAACGAGGATGGTGCCGGCGATAGCGGTTCCGAGGCTCGAACCGAGGTTGGACACGCTGCGGGACAGGCCGGAGATCTCACCCTGCAGGTCGTCCGGGAAGCTTGACTGCACGACGTTCACCGACGGCGTAAGCATCATGCCGAGACCAAGGCCTATGAGGAGCAGTCCTGGTGCGAACGCCCAGGCGGTTGGAGAAACCCTCACTATCAAGAGCAGGACACCAATGCCAGCAATCGTGAGAACGAATCCGGCAAGGATGAGGGTGCGCTGTGCACGCCGCTTAGCGAGACGTTCTGCGGCGAGCGAGGAGGCCAGCAACCCCACCGTTGCCGCGGTGAAGATGACACCGGTCTGGATCGCGTCGTAGCCCCGAACCACCTGCAGGTAGGCCGAGACCACAAATGATGAGCCTAGGAGCAGGACCCATTGGGTGTTTTGGGTTACCAGACCGAGATTGGAGGTGCGGTTGCGGAAGAGGCTCGTCGACAGCAGAGGCTCCTTGCCAGCCCGCTCCTTGGCGCGTACTGATCGGAAGAACAACGCCAGGACGAGAACACCGGTGATGATCAAGATCAGCATGAGCCAGAGGTTGTTGTCTGCTGCAAGGATGCCCGTGACTACGAGCACCAGACCGACGGCTGAGAGGACGGCGCCAGTGGTGTCGAACGGTCGAGTCGGGTCGGCCGGGAGTGGATCGGTGATCTTTCGACTCAGGAGGACGATCACAGCAATAACCAGTGCTTGGAAGATGAAGGCTGCCCTCCAACTGATGGCCGAGGTGATAAGACCCCCGATCAGCGGACCGGCTGCGGCGCCGACGCCTCCCATGGCGCTGATCACCCCAAACGCACGAGCCCGGGACGTCAGCTCGGTGAACAGCAACGTCGTGAGGATGTAGACCGGCGGGATCAACATCGCCGTGCCTACGCCCTCCAGAATTGAGTTGCCGAGGATCAGCACGCCCAAGCCGGGCGAGACAGCGCTCAGCACGGCACCGATGCCATAGACGATCAGTCCGAGCATGAATAATCGTTTGCGGCCGTAGCGGTCGGTCAGCTTGCCGCCAGGGATCATCAGTGCCGCCATCACCAACAGGAAGATCGTGATCGCGATCTGAATACCCTGAACGGTGGTGTCCAGGTCCTCACTCATATCGGTGATCATCACGTTCATGTTCGAGCCGGCAAAGCTACAGATGAACTGGGCGAGGGCTAGGGGAGCGAGTACGCGTCGCAGGTTGCTCGATCCCTGTTCGACCGGTGCACTTTGAGTCACCGCAGCATCGTTCCACAACCAGTGCGCCAGCAATCACCCTCTGGGGGTGAGGCCATAGGCAAGGAAGCTGGCGCAGCATGGTCACATCCGGGACCGATGCGGTCTACGCCGGCTCCGCAAAGTAAGGATCAGACATCGATGTCGAATTACCCACTCATCGCCGATCACGGACTCATTGGCAACCTACAGACGGCGGCACTCGTCAGCACCGACGGCACCATCGATTGGTTCTGCGCGCCCCGCTTCGACTCGCCCAGCATCTTCGGCTCGCTACTGGACCAGGATCAAGGTGGACACTTGCGCACTCGACCAACGGTCGACACCTTCACCAGGCAGCAGCTCTACTACCCGGACACCGCCATTCTCGTCACCCGTTTTCTCACCGAGTCGGGTGTTGGCGAAGTCGTCGATTTCATGCCAATCACCAGTACCGCGGTCGCCTCCAACCGGCACCAGATGGTACGGATGCTCCGGTGCGTGCGCGGTGAGATGACCTTCGTTGTGGACATCGCTCCGAGGTTTGACTACGGCCGGGAGCCGCATGAGACCCATGTCAGCGAGGACGGGATCTTTTTCAAAAGTGCCCAGAGTGCGATGTCGCTCAGCATTGTTCGGGAACCGGACGATGCTCGACTTGCACGTGTCCAACGTGTGTCGGAACAAGATCTGACCTTCGAGCTCACCCTGACAGCCGGTCAGATGCGCGGACTTGTCTTGGAGACAGGTCAGCCTCGCCCTCCGCGACAAATCCGAGTCTCAGAGGCCTGGCAGCTCTTCAACGAGACTGCTGGCTTCTGGAGGTCATGGCTCGCGCAGTCCACCTACACGGGTCGGTGGCGGGAGACCTTGGAACGGTCCGCGATCACGCTGAAGCTCATGACGTACGCGCCGACCGGTGGCATCGTCGCAGCACCGACGGCGGCGCTGCCGGAGCAGATCGGGGGGGAGCGCAACTGGGACTACCGGTTCACCTGGGTTCGTGATGCCTCATTCTCGGTCTATGCGCTACTAGGTATGGGATTCACCGAGGAGGCGGCAGCCCTAGGACGCTGGCTGGCCGCGAGGGTCCAGGAGCAGGTAGGCGGTAAAGGTGGCCCGCTCAACATCATGTATCGCATTGATGGTTCCAGTGACCTGATCGAGGAGATTCTTCCCCATTGGGAGGGATACAGGGGATCTAGTCCTGTACGGATCGGGAACGGCGCCGCGGACCAACTGCAGCTCGACATCTACGGCGAGGCGATCGATAGCCTCTACTTCGCCAACCAACATGGACTGGAAGGCGGCCACCAGGGATGGCGCCGTCTCTGCGACATCCTGAACTGGCTCGCCGACAGCTGGAACCAGCCGGAGGAGGGAATCTGGGAGACTCGGGGCGGGCGGCAGGAGTTCACGTACGGACGGCTGATGAGTTGGGTCGCCTTCGACCGCGGCCTCCGTTTGGCAAATATGCACGGACGTCCGGCGCCGCTGGATCGTTGGCGTACCGAACGGGACGCCATCTATGACCAGATCATGGAAGCCGACTGGAGCGAGGCGCGCCAGGCGTTCGTCCAGCACTCGAAGACGGATGTGCTCGACTCGTCGCTGCTACGCATGACATCAGTTGGTTTTATCTCTCCGAAGGATCCAATGTGGACTTCGACCTTGGAGGCTATGGATGGCGAGCTCGTCACCGACAGCTTGGTGTATCGCTACGATCCAGCGGCCTCACCTGACGGATTGCTCGGCTCCGAAGGGACGTTCTCGTTGTGTACCTTCAGCTACGTCGACTCGCTCGCGAGAGCCGGGCAGCTCGAGAAGGCACGCAATACATTCGAGAAGATGCTGACCTACGCCAACCACCTCGGCCTCTACTCGGAGGAAATCGCTCTAACGGGCGAACAGATCGGCAACTTCCCTCAGGCATTCACGCATCTGGCTCTGATCGACGCTGCCATCACGCTGAACAGGGAACTCGATCGCGGCCGGTGATCGCCAGCAGCCAGCGTCAAGGTCGCGGACCCGGCGCGTCACCGCCGTGACGGGCAGCGTACCAATCCTGGTATGCGTTCACCGCCGTAGGCAGCGTCATAAACACCTTGTCCTCACCGATGCGGTCGATGAACCCGGTTGACGCCAGAATCTCCCGCACCTCGAACTTCACCCGGGCGAAAGCAAAAACGATGTCGCGCTCGGCCAGCCTCTTGCGCACCTCCTCAAGGGCGTCGACTGCTGTCAGGTCTATCTCGGTGTTGGCCTCCGCATTCAACAGGAACCACTCCACCAGGGGATCCGCAGCGTCGACCGCGGCCAGCGCGCGACGCTTGAAGTCCTCGGCATTGGCGAAAAAAAGCGGCGCGTCGTAGCGATAGACCAATAGGCCGGGCACCTGGCGGCCGGTGTCGTAGTCGTCGATGTCGTGCATGCCGGCCAGCCCCGGAACGTAGCCCAAGATGCCGTCATGTGGTCGGGCGATGCGGCGTAGCAGGTCCAGAATTGACAGTGCTACGGCCACCGCTATGCCGTATAGCACATCGAAGATCAACACCGCGGCCGTTGTGGCCAACGCCAAGAAAAGCTCGCTGCGGCGGAACCGGGCGATCCGGTGGAGTTCCGCGAAATCGATCAACCGGAGTGCAGCAAACACCACGAGAGCGCCTAAGGCAGCTAGTGGAAAAGTGGAGAGTGCTGGACCCAGGAACAGCATGGTGAGTAGCAGAATTGCGGCGGCGACGAGGGAGTACAGCTGAGTGCGGCTGCCCATCGTGTCCCCGATCACCGTCCGGCTGCCGCTGCTGCTGACGGGAAAGCCGGAGAACAACCCAGCACCTAGATTGGCCGCACCTAGGGCCAGGAACTCCTGGCGGGCGTCGATCTCCTCCCGCCGCCTGGCTGCGAAGGCTCGCGCTGTTACGACGTTGTCGGTGTAGGCGACGATGGTCACACCAAGCGCGGCCGGTAGCAGGGTGCTGAAGTCGATGGTGGAGAAGTCGGGAATCGAGGCTGGGGGCAGCCCGCGCGGGATACTGCCGACGGTCGCGACCCCCATCTGGTCCACATCGAGCACCGCCACTGCGGCTGCGGCCAATACCATCGCGATCAGCGGACCGGGCCATCGCGGCAGTAACCGGTAAAGCGCCACGAGCACTGCGAAGGTGCCGGCTGCAACAAGCAGCGTCGGGCGATGAACTTCATCGAGATGGACGACGAAGAACCGCACTTCGGATAGGACTGAATCCCCTTCCACTTCAACACCGCTCACCTTGCCGAGCTGACTGACGATCATCAGCACCGCGATACCGGCCATGTAACCGATGAGGACTGGATGGGAAAGCAGATTGGCCAGGAAGCCAAGCCTGGCCAGCCAGCAGACCAGGCAAATCGCGCTCACCGCGAGCGCTAGCGCCGCCGCTGTTTCTGCGTAGTGCTGCTGATCACCCGCGACCAGCACGGTGACCGCCGCAGCGGTCATCAGTGCGGTACTGGACTCCGGACCGACGGAGAGTTGGCGGGACGAGCCGAAAACGGCGTAGGCAACCAGCGGCGCGACGGCTGCCCACAATCCAGCAATCGCGGGCAGTCCGGCTACCTCCGCGTACGCCATGACCTGCGGAACCAGATAGGCCGCGACCGTCACTCCAGCCAGAAGGTCCCCGCGCAGCCAGGTTCGCTGGTACTCGCGAAGCACCCTGATCCCCGGCAGATAGCGGCGTGTCAAGGATGCCGGGCTCTTTGCGGTTGCCTGGTTCGACACAGAACGACCGTATCGGGCCCTGATCGGTGGTGATGCCGTTGCAGATTGTCCGTTGCGCTCAACCGGCAGCGGCCAGCCGGATGGCATGCGATTGCTCGCAGGCTGTCGGAAGTACTTTTGGTGGCCGGTGTCCTCGGAAGGAGACGCATGAACGACGTGCCCGCGGGTCGGGTCAAGATCCTGACTTGGAACATCTGGTGGAGATTCGGGCCTGACTGGAAGGATCGTCAAACCGGCCTATTAGAGACGCTTCGCCAGGTCAGCGCCGATGTGGTCGCATTGCAGGAGGTATGGGGCAGTGCCACGACGACTCAGGCTCAAGAGTTCGCTGACCAACTTGGGATGCATGCCGGCTTCGTGGCGCCGTCCTACCCACCGGTATCTGATGTGCCACGGGCGCCGGAAGATGATCAAATCCTGTTGGGTCTGGGGCTACTGAGCCGTTGGCCGATCAGCAAACTGCGGCAGGTCGAGATGCCGGCGCGGCACCGCAGCTTAGTAGCCATGGTCGCGACGCTGGGACACCCTGCAGGACCACTACACGTGATCATCGCGTGTCTGGAGTACGAGCCCGCTTACAACGATGATCGAATCGCGCAAGTGCAGACTGTGGCTGACCTCGCCACCGATCCTGATCTTGACGGTTCCTTGCCGATCATTGTCGCTGGTGACCTCAATGCCGCCCCGAACAGCCCCATACTTCGCCCGTTGTCGGATGTGTTGACCGACGCGTGGCGCGCTGGCGCAGGCGATCCGGCGGCTGTGACCCTGCCCTCCAGGCATCCTTCTGCACCGATCGAGGCGAAGGAATTGATCGACCAGCGTATCGACCACATCTTCTTCCGGCCGGGAGAGTGGGCGCAGCGCGTCAAGGTGGTGTCGACCATGCTGGCCGGCGAGGCAGTGGACGGCGTCTATCCGTCCGATCACAGAGCAGCCGTCTGCGAGCTGAGCTGGTCAGCCGGGAGCTAAGGAAGTCGGCTATAGGCCCCGCAACAGGGGTTGGCTATCGAGCTACGCGGCCGTGATGGAGAGACGGCGTGGGTGTGTAGCCGCCTTCCATACCCGGCGGGCGAATGATCCGTCGCCGAGGTGTTGGGTTCCGGCGTTGGTGACGAGGTAGTAGTTCTGGTGGGGTGATTGCCAGAGCCAGACGCCGGGTTCGGGTTGTCGGACCCGCCATCGGCTGTGGGTTTTGACGCGGTGTTCAAGCCGGATCAGCGGACCCAGGTTGTGTACCCCGGTTTGGCCGGGCGGGCCACCACGGGCAAGCGGTACATACGACTTGGTGTGATCAAGATCCATGCGTTCGGCTCCGGCTGCGTAGGGGAAGCAGCTGCCCGGCATCCGGAGGAACATGGCTTCGCGGATCCGCCGGGGAATCTCATAGCCGTCCACCGGTGGGGTGTCGTGCGGGTCGATCACTGGTTGCACCTTGATGTCACACGCGGTGTCGGCGAGGAATCGGCGGACTTGGCCGAGGGTGATGGGCCCGACTCCTTCGAAGCGGCAAGCGCCGCCGACGAGTCCAGGTTTGCCCTGGTGGTAGCCGAGCAGTGCTTCCTGGCTGAGATGGATATGCAGCATCAGCTGCGGCCGCAGCTTGCGGGCATCCACTCCGCTCGGCTGGATGATCAACCCATAACCAGCCGACTCCACCGGCTGAGCTGCCGCCTCCACGGCGGAACCAGCCAAGTTCTGCACCGCTGACGTCTGCGCAGGCTCCGCCGACTGACCCGGTGACTTGTCGTCGGCCGCGCTTTCTGGCGGATCGTCGGCTGGTCCGGCGCTCGACCTGTCGTAGGGCACGTTGGGTTCATTGTGGATCAGCTCCTCGGGCTGCTGCGGTTGGGCAGCGGGGTGCTGTTCGCCACGGAAGTCCCACAGCAGCTGCACAGCCAGGGCTGGTTGGGCGAGGATGCCGATGGATTTGGAGCGGCGTACCTCGGCGGTGTCCAGGTCGCCTTGCAGCCGCAGGATCTCAGCGATCCGGTTGATGGTGGCCATGAACCAGATGACATCGCCGGCGTTGGCCTTGGCAATCAGCAACTTCAGCCCCGATTGTCCGGTGCGGCCGGCCCGTACGAAGCGTTCCGCCTCCCAGATCTTGGCCTGCTCCTCAGCCGCCCTCGGGTCGGCTTCAATGATCTTGGCGGCCAGCAGGGTCTCAAACCTGCCCCACGGCAACCCAGCAATCGAGTCGGCGACCGCGGCATCCACGTGCATGGCCGCATCCCGACTCAGATGCCGGGTGGCCTGGGCCACCTTCCGGACCCGCCACGACGCCACCTCGCCTGCCAAGACCAGCTGCCACAGCGCAGGTAGCCGATGCCGGATGTCCAACGCATCAGCCATCAACGCCCGCGCCGATCCGATCGTGGTCTGCATCCGGGCACCCAATTCGGCGGCGCCGAACTCCAACACCTGCGGGGTGCCCTCCCCACCCAGCCGGCGTCCCCGCTCCGCACCCGGCAGCGGCTTCTCAACGACTACCTGGCTGTCGGGATGATGCAGATCGGCCCAGTGCGCCGCCAGCTCAACCAAGGCGCATTCTTGTTCCAGCACCTGGCGGTGAGCGTGGGATACCAACGACAAAGTCGTCGCGGCATCCGGCCCACTCCCCTGCTTATCGAACATACGTTCATATTAGACATCGACTCTGACGTTTTTCTGGGACGGTCTTCTTGATGTCTGTCTGGGGACTTTCGACCTCGCGTCCGCAACCTCGATGACGGCACATGTGAGCCGAGATGCGACTCCTATTGCCGACTATTCGGATAGGTTTTCTTCCGTGGCTGCTCTGGTCGATGTCCAGCTTCCTCGCTACGACACCGCGGAGGTCGTCGTATCTGCTCCGGACGCCGGTCCCGGCAACTGGGCTGGAGGTGCAAGTTGCGTCCTGGTGAACGGGACGTTCTGGCTGGCCTACCGCATCCGGCGACCTCTCGGCTCCGGACGTGGAGTCGGCGTCGTCGTCGCTAGGTCATTGGATGGCGTCGACTTCAAGCCAGTCTGCGAGGTTGGTCGCGAGGCCTTCGGCGCCGCTTCGCTGGAGCGCCCCGTGATCTTGCCGACCGACTTCGGTTGGCGCCTCTATCTCAGCTGTGCTACCCCGAACTCCAAGCACTGGTGGATTGATGCACTGGACGCGGAGCGGCCGGAGGAGTTGCCATTCGGTGATCGTCATCTGGTGCTCGCTGGCGATGATCATTGGGCGGTCAAGGATCCGGTGATCATTCGAGGACACCGGGATTGGCGGATGTGGGTGTGCTGTCATCCGCTGGCCGAGCAAGGGCATGAAGACAGGATGATCACCCGCTACGCGACCAGCGTCGACGGTATCCACTGGGAGGACCAAGGGGTCGTGCTGCGTGGCACGCCCGGCACCTGGTACGGGCGGGGCACCCGAATCACCACGATCTTGAACGAGGCGCCGCTGACGGTGCTCTACGACGGACGCGCGACCGCTGCCGAGAATTGGTTTGAGCGGACTGGTCTGGCTCAGGAGCAGGACGGCTCGCTCAGGCCGGTCGGTGACGCTCCGATCGCGGAGTCCCCGGATGGCGACGGATCACTCCGCTATGCCAGCGCCGTCGCACTCCCGGACGGCCGCACGCGGTTCTACTTCGAGGCTGCCCGCTCGGATGGCTCGCACGATTTGATGACCTGCATTCGACCAAGCTTGATCAGGTCTGAGCCTTAGCGGCCCGTTCGGCGAAGGAACCGCGCCCAGCGTCCGACCGCCAGTCCTCGAACGACTCGCCGAGCGTCTGCTCCAGGAGTGCGATGTCATCCACGCAGTCTCCGAGCAGTGCCGTGCGTTGCTCGGGTGCAAGCCTTGGTCGCTGGGTTGCTCCACCATGTTGCAGGAGGCTTATCAGTGGTTTGCTAGCCCGACGCCAGACGTGGGGCGGCAGGTAAGTACCCGCTCCGGCGCCTGCGCGAATCACTCGCCCCAACACCGATGCGCGTACGCCCGGTTCCACGAACGGCCGAGCGTTATCCGGAGGAATCATGCTGACCTGACCTTCAGCGATGCCGAGGAAGCGTGCGACGCGGTTCAGCGTCTCCTTCGGTTGGGACACCAGTTGCCAGTAGCGAAGAACGAAAACCCGCTCCCGTTCCACTCGGCCGAGCAGATCGGCCAGTTGTTCGCCGTACCGACCGAGACGCCTGTAATGCCAAAAGGGTGCCCATCCAGCCACGACCCGGCTGTCCTCAGCGCGCCATGCTTCGACGAAATCCGATATCGGCTCCAGCCCGTCCACCCACAGATGCATCCAGTTGGAGTACGCCCGGTCGATCGGGTCTCGGACGATGACGATCAGTTTCGCCTCCGTGAGCTCCTCAGCGATCCTGTGCCGAGCCCCACGTGCGTAGAGATAGAACGGCGTACTCTCCAGTCGTACAGCGTCCTCGGGAGCTTTCTCGAACAGCACCCGGTAGTCCTCTCGCCACCAGACCCACTCCTGATTGCTGTGCGCGTCGCCAGGTCCGCAGTACGCCGGTGGGGGAGCGTCCCAACACATGTAGTACTTGGGCTCCTTGATTGGCGACACGTAAATCTCCGGATGCTGGGCTAGCGCTGCATGCAGCGCGCTCGTGCCCGCCTTCGGCGCGCCAATGATCAACGCATCAGGACGAGGTTCCCTAGCGCTCATGCAGGGATTCTATAGAGTGGACCCGTCTTGCGCTCCATGATCACAAGACAACTGCACACAGATCGCCCTCGGGGACCATCTTCACTGCCTGCGGGCCGCGGCCGACTGGCGCTCGCCCGTCTTCACAATCCAGATGCCCAGCACGACGAGCGCCAGGCCGAGTGGCATCCCCCACGGCGCCAGCAGTGCCTGGTATCCGGCGATCCCGCCAAGAACGATGGCGATTGAGATGGGGAGCGGAAACACCCGGGCCCGCACACTGGCGATCCCGAATAGCACCCATCCGGCTGCAAAGAGGATATAGCTCGCGATGGCGCCCAGACCCATGATGACGGATGGCGCGCTCGTCAACCCCTGCGCTCCAGGCCCCGCAGCCAGCCATGGGACGGCGAATGACTCGAACCACAGGTCGCCCGCCAACATCATGGTGCCTACGATCGCCAGGGCGAAGGCGGCGACCCCCAGCCGGCCTGCCATCCGCGCCTGCAGACCGTAGATCGCAATGAGGGCGAACATCAGCACGATGAAGCCCGCCAGAAGGATGATCTTGGCGGCGATGAAGACCGGATCCTGCGAAGTCTCGAGGTTCTGGCTCTGGTCGAAGGTCCACATCACGGTCTGGGCGATGAGGAAGAGCACCCCCGCCGCGATGGACAGCCAGCCCGCGTGGCGAACGAAAGGAGCCTCTGATGGCGCCGGCGAAAGACGTGGCGATCGGTCGTGCTGTTGATCGTCGGGCACTTGGAGGATTCGGCCCTGTGAACTGGGCTCGGCGCCGATGTCTACATTCATGTTGTCGTGCTCCTAGTCTCGTGATTCGCGTCGATGCACACTGGGCCGCGTTCAGCCTCGGAGGATCCGCTTGGCGTAGATGTGCGGTTCGACTCCGTGAGCGGCGGCCTCCCGGCGCAGCAGTTGATGAGCTTGCTCAATGTCGTCGCCTTGCTGGATCAGCATTCCGACAGCGCGATTCAGCAGCGTCAATTCGGGGAGGCCGGTCAGCCCGGGCACGCGAGAGAGCGGTGGAAGATCAGTGTCCAGCTCAATCACCCGTCGGTGACCGTCCACACGCGACCCACGATGATCCGCGTTATTCGCGGCGGACGATCGTCCATCAACGGGGACGCCCCCGAGAGCGTGGCTCAGGTCGGCGGCGAGATCGGTGAATGCGCCAGGGGTGCCGGCGAAGAAGACGACTCGGCTCTCCCCACCCACCGTCCGCGAAACCAGCCCGAGGGGGAGACGCAGCGACGTCCTGACCGGTACGTCGTTGCCATCAGTGAAGGCGGTCAGCGTGACCGGCCACTGGTTCTCGACAATAGTCATCTGGAAGCCGCAGTAGGAGGTGGCCGTCGAGCGCAGCGCCGTGGTCAATGCCGCCAACGTGTCGTTCAGATCCCGATCGTCTTGTCCGAGGCTCGCCGTGAGATCTTGAACATGCACAAGCACGGTTGCTGGAAGATCCACACTCGTGCTCCGAGCAAGCGGATCCGCCCGCTGATCGTCTCTGCGTGAACTGGCTCAGCAAAAGCGCCGAAACCACTGGCGGCGGCTGCGCGGACCGGGGAATCAGATAGCCGCGTCAACAATGACTCTACGCGCGGATAATGAAGGCGCCTAATCAGGACCGTTCTTGACTCTGTCGGCTCCGGGCGGCTCGCGCCCGGGCGACGGCCTCATCGACGATATGGCGGGCTACCTCGCCGAGCTTGCGATGCTCGTGCTGGCTCATCGTACGGAGCCGCTCGAGTGCTTCATGCTCGGTGCTGCCGCTTCGACTCATCAGGATCCCGACAGCCCGGTCGATGACGCCGCGGAGTTCCAGGGCCGACTGCAGCTGGTTGGCCAGTCGCTGAGTCTGTGCGAGGACTTGGGCGTTCTGCACCGCGATCGCGGCTGGTGCGGCGAAGACCTGGCCCAGTTCGGCGGCCCGGTCGTCGAATGCGTTCTTGTCATGGGCGTAAACGTTCATGGCGCCGACCACGCCATCGGGCGTGATCAACGGCAACGACACCACGCTGTGTACGCCAAGCCGGGCGATCCGACCACCGAAGCGCGGCCATCGAGAATCTCCGCCGAGCGAGCCCGACAGGACGGTCCGGCCTTCACGGGCGGCACTGATACAGGGACCCTGTCCCATCTCGTATTGAATATCGTCGATCTCGGTGACAAACGGAGCGGTCGCCACAATAGTGTCGGCCCTGTCGTGCTCGAGCAACGTCAGGCCGGCGCCGTCGGCCCCGGGGATGGCTTGCACGGCGTACGTGGCGACCTGGGTCAGCATCGCCTCCAGCGGCAGCCGGTTCGACGCCAACCGGGACAGACCCGCCAGACTCTCGCGAAGGTACTCGTCCTCAGCCTCAACGTCGTGACCCGACTCAACCTCGGCATTGTCGTCGGAGTCCATGGTCCTCTTCGATTGCTCACAGCCACGGCCGGCTTAGGTGTTGACGGCTATCGCATAAGCCTATCGCGATGGTGCGGCGCAACAGTGATCGCCGAGTGGCGCTCACGCAGATTGGCTCGGTCATTCAGTGGGTAGAATCCTTACACTGCATTCCGCAGTCGGTCTGGGGCCGGAGACGCCGTGTAAACTCGCCGCGGCTCCCGAAGCAACCCCGCTGTCGCCCAGACTCTTTTCCGGGACGTCCGCTACGGAACGGCTCTCCCTCCCATGACTTCTACCCTTACTCCGACCGCTTCGGCGACGGCTCCTGGCGCAGCCACGGACACCCGAGCCGGCAGCTCCTTCACCGCCCTGGCCCGCCGCGTGCACGACCTGGATCTCATGCGCCGCCGGTACGGGTACTACTGGACCAAACTGATCGGCGCCGTGCTCATTCTGGCCGCCTGGGTACTCACCTTCATCTGGATCGGCGATAGCTGGTGGCAACTGCTCAGTGCCGGTGTGCTCGCGATCATCATGACCCAGTTGGGGTTTCTCGGCCATGACGCAGCGCACCGCCAAATCTTCAAGTCCGGCCGGTGGAACGACTGGACCAGCATGATCATCGCGAACCTGTTCGTCGGCATCAGCTACGGCTGGTGGCGAAGCAAGCACAACCGACACCACGCCAACCCGAACAAGGTCGGTGCCGATCCCGATGTCGCCTTGGGTGCCATCGCTATGACCCCTGAGCAGGCAACCCGGCGCCGCAGCCCATTGATGCAATGGCTGGTGTCCCACCAGGGCTGGTATTTCTTCCCGATCCTCCTGCTCGAAGGCCTCTCACTCCACTCAGAAGGGTTTCGCCGCGGTCTGAGCCGCCGCCCGGTCGAGCGCCGCTGGATTGAGCTCTCCTTGCTGACGGTCCGCCACGGTGGTCTCGTTGCTCTGGTGTTTCTGGTGTTGCCGCCAGGGAAGGCCGCCGCCTTTCTCGCTGTCGAGCTGGCCGTCTTCGGCTTCTACCTTGGCTCGTCGTTTGCGCCGAACCACATCGGCATGCCGCTGGTCTCACCGAGGCTGAAGTTGGACTTCCTACGCCGCCAGGTCCTCATGAGTCGCAATGTCAGCGGCGGACGCTTCATGTCGATCCTCATGGGCGGCCTCAACTACCAGATCGAACACCACCTGTTCCCCTCGATGGCCCGCCCTTATCTCCGCAAGGTGCAACCCCTCGTCGCCGCTTACTGCGCGGCAGAAGGGGTGCCGTACACCCAGACATCGCTGTGGCAGGCTTACGGTGTCGTCATTCGGTACCTGAACAGCGTCGGACTGAGGGGCAAAGACCCCTTCCTCTGCCCGCTGGTCGCGCAACGTCGCGCCTTGTGACCGTGGAGGCGCGTCGGCTTCAACGGTCTTGACTGCGACGGCGGGCCGCGCTGTACTTCTGTTGCTGAATCAACAGCCAGTCTGGGACGTTTCGGCCGTCATTTGAGCATTTGAGCCGTCGAGACGAGCGACATCGCAGCGCCAGACCTCCCACGCATTACCTGCCCTCCAAGGTTCTCTCATGACCTACGTGCAGTCCCAGTTTCGTATCGGGTCGTCGTCACTCGCGAACTCAGATCTCGGCGCACCAACCGCACACTTCACGACGAAGTCATCTGGATCGGTTCGCTGGAACCGGCTCCAACCAAGAAGGAGCTCGGCGTCGATGATGCCGACCACCCGGGGCCGCGTCGGATCGATGGCGCCCGATTCTGATCCCGCACAGCCATTCCCGACGCCTCCGGCGGGTTCTTCAACCGGCCTCCGACGGCCCTGAGTGCGGCAGTGCGGCAAGACCAATGGGGGGCCTCCGTGCCACTCAGCTGGCCCACGGTGCGCTACTGCTGCACCTCCCCGCCGGCAGCGCCACCGAACCTGTCCGCCGCTGTAGGCGGAACTCCGCCCACACCCGGGCGCCAGGTCCGCGGGGGCCCACCGGGCAGCGGGATGACGTGCACTATGCCGCTCGAGAACTCCACATCATCGGGCACTCCTATCAAGATGGAGCGCTCGGCCACGCCGGCCACGAAGCCGAGGCCCTCACCAAAATGATCATTGGCGGCCACGCTGCCCTCAATCGGGGTGCTATCAATTTCCTTGTTCTGGTCGTAGGTGACCTCCGCACCAAGATCATCAAGCGGAAAGATCTGGACCAGCCCAGCGTCGGCGACGGCTGACAGGTCTTCGTACGGCGCGGACACGGCAAGACGAGTCTTGGTGTCACTCAATCCCGGCGGTGCCAGCACGAGACGGCGCCCGAACTGATCACCCGCTTCGGACGTGTCTGCGACATTCGTGATGTCCTGAGTCAGCCCAACGCCCGGCGTGATCGTGGTGCCAGTGGAAGAAAAGAGCTGCACGCTGCCGGCGTCGGCCGCCGTTCCGATGTCCTCGGAGGGAATTCCGACCGCCAAGTGTGTGGTGCCCCCGGCCCGGACGCTGTCCACGACCTGGCCGAAGGCGTCATTGCCCTCCGGGGTGCCGGGGACCCCTGAACTGTTCTGGTCGTAGGCTTGCCCAGCTACGACTCCGGTGTAGAGATCGTTGATTATGGTGAACGCGCCGCCGTTGGTTATCGCACTTGTACCGGAGCCTAAGTCCTCGCCTGGGGTACCGACCGCGGCATCAACTCGGCTGGAGGTCCCGGCCATCAGGCCGAGCGTGATCGCTTCGCCGAACCGATCCCCCGCCTCAGCGGCCCCAGGAATCCCAGCAGAGTTTTGATCAACGGCCCTCGGATCGTTGAGGCCGGCGGCAAGGAGGCCGACCCATCCGGCGTCATTCTGCCCGGAGACATTGCCGCGCGGAACACCAACGGCCGCCATTGGCAAGTCAGCGCCCAGCTCGTTGGACGCGTCCAGCGCGTAACCCAGTTGATCACCTGCGGCAGCGGTCCTCCCAAAGGAGCTCTGGGTCAGCTGCGTCGATGCCCTGCCCTCGCCGAGCCCGCCTGACGAACCCCAGATGACCTGTGCCAACCCGGAATCGGCTTGGCCGCTGATGTCCTCGTATGGTGTTCCGACGAGGAGGTCGGTGTAGCCATCGTTATCAAGATCGGCAGCAGCCAGGGTGGACCCGAATCGGTCTCCGGCCGAGGCAGTGTTGCCCACGCTGCCCGAGCCCTGCACGAGCGTGTCCACCGACCCGCCCCCGATCGTGCTGCTGTTGCCATAGCGCACGGTCAGCTGTCCGGCGTCGGCGGCACCTCCGGGGTCGGCGTAAGGATCGGCGACGACCGCATCAGAGAATCCGTCGCCGTTGAAGTCCGACGGCGCCCCCTTGACCGCCGGCTTCTGCTGCACCTGGATCATCTTGGCCACTGACGGGACGCCGGCAGTATCGGTGATGAAGAGCATGTAGTAACCGGCTGGCGCGATGTTTGAGGTCGCTGGCGGAGTCGCAGTGATGGTGCTGCCTGAGACCGTGAAGGACAAGGGTACGTAGCGCTGTCCCTGGTCCTGGCTGTGTGTGGCCGCCCCAAGGCGTACGAGCCCAACCTTGGCAATGGATCCGGCCTGCGTCGAGGTGATGTTGAAACCTTGCCCATAGGTAGCGGTGCTTGGTGCGGAGCTGATCACCGGTCGGGTCGCCTTCTGCCCGCTGCCGTCCTTCTTATAGAGGTAGGGCGGCTCGAAGTACTCGATGTTCTTCTCCAGATATCCCGCACTGACGCAGGAAGCGCAGACTCCGCCGCCGCCGGTGAGTACGCGGCCGTCTGGCAGCAGCGTGGCGCTGGAGTGGTATTGGCGTACTCGGCTCGCGCCGGATAAGACTGTCCAGGTCCCTGTGGCTGGATCCCACCGCTCCGCGGCGAACACTGGGTTATTGAGATCGACGTTCGCATTGGTCGCGCGGCTCATTCCGCCAGTGGCGAGCACGCTGCCGTCAGCCAAAATGGTGAGGTTGTGTTGCCGCCGTCCTACCGACATAGAGGCGGTGGAGCTAACGGCGGTGGTGCTGCCGTTGACGCTAACGACTTTAGCCGTCTTGGTGGGTACGTCGTTCTGGCCGCCTTCGGTAATGTCGCCGCCTCCGACGACTAGGGCCTTGGCGTAATCCTCGCCGGTCGAGGACCTACCTACGTTGTAGGTGGCGAAGCCGCCATAGGTGCGGTTGATGTTGTCGCGTGTCTGTGTGGCGCTGATCGCTCCGGTGCCGCTGGTGTTGATAGTGCTCATCTGGCCAGGGGGACCCATCAACTGGACTTGGCCATCGGGACGGGTGCTGAGGAATGCATAGAGCCGATCGCTATACCCGCTGGCGTTCGTGAGCCGGCGAAGCGTGTTGTTGGTCTGGTAGACCTCGGGGACAGTCGGACCGCCGCCAACGATCACGGCTTCGTTATTGCCCAAAGCCTGGACCGCGGGATACCAGCGCGCAGCCGCCATATCAGGTCCACGGCTCCAGGGCATTTGCCCCTGCTCCTCTTTACGCCAATCGAAAATGTGGGTCTGCACAATGCCGTCGAGCGCAGCATTCTTGTTGCCGCCGACGAGCAGCACATTGCCGTTCGCGAGTTGGGTGTATCCAGCGCAGAAGATGTTGTAGTTCGGGACGTCCTTGCGGACGGTGGTCGCGGGGTTGGCGTTAGGGTCCCAAATCTGGGCGCGGGTGAAGGTGTTGTTCGTCATCGACTCCGGCGCGTTCTGTCCCACTGAATCCCACATCAGCACCTTGCCGTTCGGCAGGACTGCCTGGAAAATCGGCACGACTCCTGTTTTGCCTCCTTGGTCGGTGTTGACCACCGAGCTCCAGGCTCCACCCTGGCCAGGATCCGCAGCGGCGGCAGCCGAGATGCTGGCGTTGGGCACATTCTGTTCGGCCGTCGGTCGGCCGGGAGTGTCTCCGGTAGCCTTCTTGATCTTGGCTGCGTTGGCCAGGGTTTGCTTCTCGATCTGCTCGATCGAGGTACCGGCAAGATCCTGCTTGGCGTGCTCAACATCAGCCTGGTCATCCCCAGGGGAATGGGCAGCCGCCACGTCGACACCGACGCTGACACTGATGATCAGACCGAGCAGTCCGGCTAACGCGCTTGCGCGCGAATATTTGCGCCGCATATCTACAACCCCCGAGTGCCACCAACGCGCAATTAGAGGTCAGTATGCAGCGCCCAAGCTGATGTCACTGGCTATTGGCCTCAATTGCAATGGCTCGCGCTCTAAAGAGTCGGCCCCCGGGCCGACGTGATAGGCATCCGCCCTATCCTGGCCGCCACGCCGGGACGGTCGCCTCAAAGCGACCCGAATCGGCAAGTCTTACCGCATTGCGCGGGCTGACCTCGAAGCGTTTGCCGGCGCGTCGCTGCCGACAACCCCCCGACAGGCAGTCGTTCGCCAGCGTCAGGCTCACGCGTCCAGCGTTATCCGGGTGGACGCGGTCAGCCCCGATCTGCGCGATCGCCTGGCCGGTCTTATCTCCGGGATCGCCGCCACACCGTCGGAGAGCTCTGAACAGCTCCACATCACCATCAACTACGACGAGGAGCTCGCCAGCATGAGCGTGATTCTGACCGGCGGCCTCACCCGCAGCGCCGAGATCCTTCGTCTCGTCAGCGCTGTGGTCGAGGGATAACGCCGCCCATGACCGACGCGATCTACCGCACCCCCCGAGAGCGCGGCGGCACTGCGCCGCCACTACAAGGAGTTGCTGGCCGGCTGGCCCGTACCGCACACCGAGGATTGGATCTCTACGCACCTGGGCGAGACGTTCGTTCTCAACTCGGTCGACACGAAGCAACGGCTGGAACAGCACGCTCCACATGCGACGGTCATCCTCTTTCCCGATGCCGGCCATCTGCTGCCAACCCAGACCGACCGCGTTCACGCATTTCTCACTGACACGACCAGCTGAAACCCACTTGCTGCGCCGAGTGTGGGCGAACCCCGCGGGACAGCGTTGAGTAGCGGGGACACTGCTGTACTTTGACGTCACACCTGTCGATGGTCGGATGAGCATGTTCACCTTTGAGGTGCTAAGCCACGAACGTGTCGAGATCGCGGGGTGATGATCATGTCGGATGCGGCCCGAATTATTGGCAGCGGCAGCCCTGATGACTACGGACTGTCGCCTGTCGAGCACGCCGCGCAGCTGAAAACCTCGGCGCCCAAACTGGCCGCTCTGCTGACCCGCAGCGCCCCCGTGGAGCTGGCGCACCAGTATGCGGACGCTGACACTGAAGCACTTGCCGCAGAGCGAAAGTTCAAGCGATGGGTAATCCGAGCCAACCGGGCCGTCCTCGCAACGGCGACGGTGAGCGCGCTACTGATGGCTGTGGCACTGCTTGCGGGCAGATTGGGCGGCTTAACTCAGACAATTCTCATCGCGCTCGCTCTTATGGGTGTCGCCACCGGCGGAGTCGCGTCGATGTCGCTGTTTCGGGTGAAGGAAGGTCGGCTCCTCGAGGACTGGATGACCGCGCGCGCTCGGGCAGAGACCAAACGGTTGTCCTACTTCAGTTACATCGTGAACTCCTCAATAGAGCCACTCGATCTCCAGCTCGAACTGCTCAAGTTGGAGTATTTTCGCCGCTATCAGCTAGACCTTCAGCTCGCTTACTACAAAACCCGCCGGTCGGGGCACCGCAACTCGGCCGAACGGACCCTTGATATATCGGCCGGATCCGTCCTGGTTGCGGCAATTGCCTCAGGTGCGGCCGGAGTACTCGGTGCGCTGAGGAGCGAATGGGCTGCGCTCGGTTCGCTTGCGGTGTTCGGCGCCGCGCTCCAAGCGTTCGCCGCCGCCCGCGAATCCCTCAACCAAGATCGTAGGAACGCCGAGCGTTATGACAATACCGCTCAGGCACTGCAGGGCTTACGCGAGCGCCTCGACGACGTTCGACTCGGCATCGCCGCCGGATCCACGTCGGTGCTCGGTGAGTACGTCGCCGCTGTGCAGGACCAGCTATCGCTCGAGCATCGCCAATGGTTGGAGGGAGCCGAGAATATGCAGGCAGCCGTTGCACGGCTGGAGAAAGCCCTCAGCAGCGGAACCTCGCAGAAAGACGCCGCCTCCAGCGGAGAAGGTGCCGACCACTAGGAACCCAGTCCATACAGCTCATTGCTTGTCCAGCCAGGCGGCGTAAGCGCTTGGCTTATCGGTCAGCACTTTGTCGGCGCCCGCCGACCTCGCCTTTGCCCATGCTTGTTTCTCATTCACGGTCCAGACGATTACGACGATCCCAGCATCCTTCAGCTCGGTTACGTAGTCTTTCGTCGCAACCTCATGGTTGACCGCAACAGCCCACAACTTCTCCTGATCCAGTTGGTTTGCGGGAACTTTCTCGCCAATGAAGAGCATGCGAGGGAGATCGGGTGCGAGCTTTCTGATTTGGGCCAGCCGGTCCAGGCTGTTTGAGGTGACGACGGTGCGGTCACTCAGCCCGTTACTGCGGATGACATCGATGAACTCGCGGTTTTGCGCAGCGTTCTGGTCAACCTTGACCTCGACGTAGACCCATGAGCTGTAGCTCGCCAGGCCCTCCATCACATTTGCGTACGTTGCAGGCGGATAGGACTTCCCGTTCTTCGTGAATGAGCGGCAGTGCTCGCTGAGCACTTTCCATGTCGTCTCGGACACTTGGTAAGGCCGATCGCACCGTAACCCTTGGGTCGCCGCGGCGTCGTGGATAATCACCGCACGGTTGTCGCTGGTCCAGCGCACGTCAGTTTCCACCGCGAAGCCGTCATCGGCCGCCGACGTGAGGGACTCAAAGGTCTGCAACGGATACTTCTCGTCGCCGCCGCGGTGGGCGAGGATGTCCGAACCGGTTGGGTCGTCAGCCGCTGTGGTCTTCGACGGACTGCTGGACGGATCGAGGGTGGCAGAGGGCGGACTTGAGGCGGATGTGGAGTTGCCGATCGTCGCAGTGCCTTGGTAAGGATCGCGCGTGACATACCAGGCAGCGGCGCCACCCGCCACCAGCAAGACGACCGAAGTAGCGACGGCCACCAACATGCCCGTTCGTCTTCGGGCTGCCGCTCGATCGCTTCCGGGTCTGGCAGGCGCGGAGGGTCGTACCCACTCATCGCTCGTCCCGTCCGCGGCCGCGGATTCGACCCGAGGTACGGGCGGTGTTGTCCCCGGTGGCTGGACCCGTACGCCGGCCCCGGATATCAACGGCCCATCTGGCTCGCCGCCGACGTCGTTCAGCGTGTGGTTCAGCACCCTCAAGAGTCGACGAGTGTCAAAGTTGACCGGGTTTATCTCGACCGCCTGTCGACGGGTCAAGCCCGCCAGCCCTTTCGGCAGTTCCGGAGGCGTCGGCATCCTGGCGTTGTCAACGAGAATGGGAATGACTCGAACGTCGTCTCGATTCAGTGCGGTCTCAACCTCGAGCCGAACGAAGTCCTCTGGGTCATCGAGGCGTCTCGCTCCCTTGGCATCGGTGACGGTGAGCCACTGGGGCCCGATCAGAGCGAGTAGCACCTGGCAGGAGCCCACAGCCGACTGGATCCGTTCGACGAAGTCATCGCCTGGCTCGATGTCGTCGACATCCTTGAAGACCCGATCCGGCCCCAGTTCAGCTACGAGCGCGTCGTAGAGCTGTCGCGCCGGCCACGCCGTCTCCTGGCGTCGATAGCTGATGAAGACCCGCCCCGCCTCGCCTTTCTCCATACTGACCACTTCCACTCACCCGAGCGCCTGCTGTAAGCCTAAGAGTCAGGTCGCCGACGTCGGTTAGCGGAATCGCGCCTGGCATATATTTCCGCCAAGTCGACGACCACCCACGCCAGCCCGAGTCGTGGTGGGTCGGCCTTGTTCAGCCTTCTCTGTGTCTGAAGCGGTCGGACAGTCCCCGTGACGCCCGCCACAGAGTGTGCTCGCGGGAGATCGCCTCTTCGGCCTGGCCCACGAAGGCGGCCCAACGCTCCTCGTTGTTCAACGTCGGGAGCTCTGTCGCGATTGAGGCGAGCTCTTGACTCGCGATGCCGTACGCCGTCGCCAGGTTGCGGTGCTGCTTCGCCTCGATCCAGGCCATGACACCCGCGGCCGATGCGGCAAGGAAGCCGAGCAGGTCAAAGCTGATCCAGCCGAACGCTTTGAGCGCGCCGCCGATGAGGCCGGCGACTTCGAGCACAATGCTGACGAGCACCCATCCGCGCGCTCGGCGATCGTTCCACTGCGCCTTCTCGGAGTACCAGTGTTGCTGGTCGGCAATCCGGTCGGCGAGGTAGACCTGCCGACGCTCATCGAAGTCGAGAGCGCGAACCTGGCGCATCTTGTCGCTGATCTGGTGTGCACCGGGTTCTGCTGTCCCCAATGAGATCGACCGAAGGTCCTGCAGCAGCGAGTGGGTCTGGGCAAGGAACTGCTTGTCGACGTCAGGGGCGTCGCCCTCGAAGGGCTCGGCGCGCACCATGTATCGCCAGGCGAGCGTCTTGACTGACTCCGCTGCGGCCCGGCCCTCGTACCATGTTGTGAGCGGGTTGGTCCTGGCGAGGAAGAGCTCGGCGCCCAACGCGCAAGCGAAGGCGAGAAATGCCAGACCACCACCAACCTGAAAGCCACCCGCGGTAGTCAGCGTGAGCGCACCGCCGAAGGCTGCGACGAGCAGGGCACCGAGGCGCACCCTGAGTGACCTCAGGTAAGACCGCTGTGCTCGCTCAGATTCCCGGTCCGCGCTCCGAAACAACGCCGGGAAGTCGGCCGGGCCGTCAATGGTGACGCTCATCCTGGCACTCCTTATAGAAGCCGCGCTGACGGCTCCGCGGGCACTACCGTAGCGGCGCACCGGGCTCCGATGGTGATGTCGCCGAGGGGAGTCCAAAGAGGGGTGGAGCCAAGGGGACTCGACCCGCTAACCCCGTGCTTGCAAAGTGACGGAACGGCATCGCTGAGCGTTGCCCTGGCTCGCTGAGGATTGACGAGCCGCGCTGGGCAGCGCCGAACCACGGTCGCCTCGCGTCGCCTCGGTTGATGCGGGATCGTCGTACTTCCGGGCCAAGGTGGGGACGAGGAGCCAAGGTGGGGACGAGGTAGGGCCAACGGGCAAGCCCCAGGAACTGCCGCGTACGTCGAAAAGCGATCCGAACTGTCGCCTGCAGCGAGTGGTTTGCGGGGCGCCCTGATTCCTACAGTGGTGGGCGTCTGAGTCCCCCGACCACGGAGAACCTGCAATGTCTGCCCGTCTCAACGGAATGCGCCATCCAGCAGTGCACCTTGTTGATCTTGATGCGGTGTTACCCCTGGAATCCCCGATCTCATGAAGGCGTCGGCGAGCTTGTGGGATGTGATGCGCTTTGACGGTCAGAACTGGAGTCGTCCCCGCAGGTGACAGGACTGGACCCGCGAGCGGATCGCCGAGCGCCCTTCGGCGAACCAGCAGCTCTGCCAGGCCTCAGGGTTGGCGGGTGTGCGTCGGCTGGCTCCTGGCCATCCTCCTCGGAGCCGTGGGTGCCCCTATTGCACCAGCGTCCGCCGAGCCGGAGCCCGTCAGGACCACCGACGTGACGTTCGTCGGCGGCGGGGGTCTGATCCTGCACGGGATCGTGGTGGCTCCGAAACCGACCGGGAAACGTCGACCAGCCCTGGTCATGCTGGAGGGAGCGGGCCACCGCGGCCGGCAAGAGCTCCAACCGGCCGCGGAGGTGTTCGCTCGGCACGGCGTCATCACGCTCATCTACGACAAACGGAAGGTCGGCTACAGCATCTTGCGGCGCGACTACGACCTGCTAGCCGCCGATGCTGTCGCGGCGGTGGCACTCTTGGCGACCCGACGCGACGTCGACCCACCTCGCCTCGGATTGTGGGCCCAATCGGAAGGGGCCTACGTCGCCCCGCTCGCCTGCCGTCGGTCGAGTGCAGTCAAGTTCGTGATCACAGTCGGCGCTGTCGGGGTGACGCCAGCGGTGCAGACCGCCTGGGGCTACGACCAGTTCCTCCGCCACGCGGGCGTAGGCGCCGGGCTGCCGCACACCCTGGAGATCACCGCGCTTCGGACGATGATCAGCGCCGGTCTGTTTCCCGAGGCCAACTTCGACCCGGTCCCGGCTTGGCAACAGGTACGGCAGGGGGTGCTCGCCGAATGGGGTGAGTTTGACCGGGTCGCCCTCCCCCGGGGGAGCAGCACGGCCATCGAGGAAGCACTGCGTCGCGGAGGTAACACCCGCTACACGATGCGATTCATCAGCGGCGTACGCCATAACCTCAACCTCACCGCGGACGGCGGCTTCGACCGGATCATGTCACTACCGGCCGACTACGGGGCCTACGAGCGTCACTGGATCGACGACCTCGCGCGCACAGAGCCGTCGCGACTCGGTACTCCACCCACCACAGAGACACCGCCGCCGGTGCTGGTTCCGCTGAACGGCGCAGCGGCCTTGGCGCACCTCGGCCTGATTTTTACCCTGACGATGGGGTTCGCCTTCTACCCCCTCGCAGGCTTGGTGGGCCACATCCGCGGGGGCTCCATGGCCTCGAAGTTAGGTGGCACCCAGCGCCTAATCGTTGCCGCCGGCTTGTTCACCACGCTCGGCCTCCCGGTCTACCTGCTGTTCTTGATGATCACGGCCGCGAATGTCATCGGGCCCGTGGTCGTGGGTCGTACGCTCCCGTGGCTCTTGCTCCAGGGATCAGCCATCACTGTCGGCGTCTGCACAATTGTGATCGCCGCCCGGTGGTGGCGTTCCCGCCGCCATGGTGACCGGACCGATCATCATCGGCCGATGCTGGTGGCCGCGGGCGCGGTTCTCCTGGGCTGGGTGGGCTATTGGGGTTTGCTTGTGCCGTGACAAAGGTGCAGTCGGCGACAGGTGTGTCGGCGCCGTCGTCAGCCGACTGGCTCGCCGCCGGTTATCGGTCCGCCGCTTGATGGTCGGCGGCCTCCTGGACGGTGAGCTCGGCCGGCGGGTCTGCCTCCAGGCGTTCATCCGGGATGGGCGCACCGCTGCGGATCGAGCGACCATAGCTGCCGTCTTCGACCCGTTCCAGAGTCCGATCGAGTGCCGCGAGCCGGTCCCGCAGGCCCGCGGCTACGGCATCGTCGACGCCCTGTTCTGCCAGTGGCTGCGCCGGATCAGACGCATCGCGTTCGGCCACATGGTCATCTGTCCGGGCCGTGCCGAGATCGGCCAGCAGCCGCTGCACCTGCGCACGCTCCGCCTCCAGTAATGATCGAGCCCGTTCCAGCTCCATCGGGCTGCACCTCCGTTGCTTCTGTTGTTGTAGCCGCCGAGAGATATCGAGCAGACGGTCAGAGTGTGTCAGCGACACGGGATATCGTTCGTTTTGTGACCGGCGTCGGCGGCTGACAGGGACGCGAGGAAGCGTTGCCGATCGACGATCGCCCGGTCGATCTCGCCGACTGCGACGACCTCCCCCGAGCCGTCGACCGCTTGGACGTAGAAGGTCAGACGGCTCCCGGCGACGTCGCGCGGCGGTGCTGCGGTGATCTCGACGCTGCCTCCCACCCTGGTCGGGCGACGGTGCTCTATTCGGATCGCGGTGCCGACGGTCGTCTGGCCTGTCTCGAGGAAGGCGGCCACGGCCCGCACGGTTGCCGCCTCCATCCACGCAATCAAGCGCGGTGTCGCGAGCACGGGAACGTCACCACTGCCCAGCGCCACGGCGGTGTCGATGTCGGTCACCTCATGATGCATCCGGTACACCCTATGGCGGCAGCGACGCCACCGCCCGACGAGCGGATGATCTCGACGGGGATGTGCTTTATCAGCGGCTGCCGACTCCGCTGGTTGCATTGGCGTACCGGGGAGCTCGCTCCCACTTTCCGCTTACGAATCACCTGGTCGAGGTAAACCGCAACCTACCTGCGGGAAGTAGGTCTTCCGGCGCGACTGTGGGTGCCTCGAAACCGGGAGAGCGTGCTTCTCGGTGCGCGGCGCACTAGTGCGCTGGGTTCTAGGGCTGGTTCGGACCTGGCTGGGTTGGCGCGACCGGAGCCGAAGCCGTCCCTGTCGGAAGGCCGCTCAGCTCGACGTCCAGCGTCTCTTGGGCTTCCCGCATCGCGGCAGCGTAGCCGGGCTCACCGAGTCGGGCCCAGGAGTCGTCTGGGGAGACGGTCTCGACCTGCGCGGTCACCCACCAGATGTTGCCGAGCGGGTCACGGACACGGCCGCCGCGGGCACCCCAGGCGCTGGTCGCAGCCTCGGTGACAACGCGCGCACCGGCTCCAACGGCTCTGGCCATGGCCGCGTCAGCATCTGCAACAAACACTCGCAGCAGCGACGGCATCGACGGCCACCCAGGTCGTCGGTCGAAAGCGAGTACAACGGTATCGCCGACCCGGATCTCGCCGTGGCCGATGGTGCCGTCCTCGACGGCGACCCTGGCCAGCTCGACGCCGCCGAAGGCGCTCGTCACGAAGTCGAAAAAGGCGCCGGTGTCGTCGGTGACCACCCACGGTGCGACGCTGGTGTAGCCCTCGGGCTTGAAGTTGGTCATGGCAGGCATCGTAGGTGCGATCTAGGACGGATCGGGTCCTAGATCAATGCCAGACTTCACTGATGCCTGATTCTGCCGCTCGCTTCGTCGCCCTGCTTTCGCTGCTCCAGACCCCTCGTGAGCGGCCGAGCAGCGAGCTGGCCCAGCGGCTTGGGGTGACCAACCGGACTGTAAGGCGGGACGTCGAGCGGTTGCGTGGCCTGGGGTACCCCGTCGAGGCGTCGATGGGCGTCTATGGGGGGGTTAGGAGCCGGCGACGCCGATGGCGTCTTGGGTGAAGTTCACCCGAGGGGTGGCGCTGGTGGCTCGCCGAGGGTGGGCTGGCTGAGCGGTATCTTGGCCTATGGCCGTCCGGCGATGGGTGTGGCGGGCCTGTTATGAGGCCTTGGCGAAACGTGTGCCGACGCCGGACTGGGCGTTCATGAACTATGGCTATGCTCCCGCGACGGTAGATGCCAGCAC
>DASUYM010000313.1:0-4243 GCA_036377435.1 Propionibacteriaceae bacterium | reverse complement strand
CCGCTTCGGCGTCCGCGGCCGGGGTATCGCCGTGAACCAGCCGCCATATGGCGAAGACAACTGCACCAACAATGAGGCAAATGCCGCCAGTCTTCAGATTGAGGGCGGCGCCCACCGCCGGCCCGACTCGCGGACCAGCCGCCCCCGCTTCGCCCGTCATCGTTCCCTCCTTTACGTTGCTACCTCCTTTCCCACCTATTAGCACGCGTACCTCTCCTATTAGCACGCGTACCTCTGTCGACCCAGGAGTGATAGGTGCAGCTGCGGAGGGCGACGGGCATCGGCGCGGTGGACGAGTCGACGTGCCGCAAGGCGACCCCTCCCGCGGGCAAGCGTGCCCGTTTCTTAGAGGGAACCTTTAGCGAAGATCATCGGCCCACTTCGGGCATCCCGCTGGTACTCAACGGTCGGGGAATGCACTCAGCCGAACGCCTGTGCGGCAGCGGCGACGACCTCATCGTGTGGCACGTCGCGCAGGTGCTGAGCGATGTTCCAGCGATGCCCGAACGGGTCCTCGAGCTGGCCGTGCCGGTCACCCCAGAACATCTCCGCCAACGGTTGACGGATCTGTGCGCCCGCCGCCACCGCCTGCGCAAACACCACCTCAGCATCAGCGACGTCAAGGGCCAACACCACCGGCGTACCGCCAATCGAGGGCGGGGCGAGCACCCCCATCTCAGGGAACTCATCGGCTATGTGCAGCAGACCGTCGCCAATCCGCAACTGGACCGACATCAACCGTCCATCAGGAACTGGGATCCGGCTCACCTCCTCGGCCCCGAAGGCGTCGCGATAAAAAAGCCACAGCGCGCTCGGCGCCCTGAACGACAATCTGGGGAGTGATTGGCATGAGCCGAGCCTAGATTGCCAGCATCGGGAGCTCTCGAACGCTGTTGCCGCCCAGCATTGCCACATGGGCCGGGCTGCGGTACGGCCCGCCTTTGCACAGGGAATTCCAAGCCACCCCTTCTCACGAATGGGATCGCCTGCCGTAGACGCCTGATGTCTTGCGCCAGCTCTGAGGTCAAGATCGCAGGTGAGCTAGGGAGACACACGAGCGATCGAACCGTAGCAGCGCATCGCTGCGATTCGGTCATCGACGACGTCGTATGCGACGCAGTAGTAGATCCGGCTACCGCTACCGGTGGGCGCCTCGACACAGTCGCCCTCGAGATAGGCGTGCCCATCGGCGACGACAAGCCTTCGCGTTTGGGCGTCGAACATGTTGTTGTGCAACGCAACAACGTAGTCACGAACCGAAGACGCGCCGCGCAGCTCCTCCAGTTGTGGTCCAGTGACATTGGCGGTGTACACTCGGCTAGATCGCCGCCGCCGCTCATGACGTGAAAGTAGCGATTGATGGTCTGCTGCGTTTGCTCGACGGGCATGCAGAGGCTCCTGTTTAGTCGGCGGCAGCCACGATGCAGCGACCCTGCCTACACGTTGCCTTGGTGCCTCGTACCGCAACAAGTGATTGTCGCACGCCGGGCGAAAACGTTGGGCTTGCCGCCTAAATCCATCCGGCCACCGAATGCACTCGAATACTGCCCGCAGGGGAAGGACGAACGGGCGGACGTCACCACCGACGGCCAGGTCAGCCTGTCCAACGGAACAGTGCACGTAAGCGAACCGGGCTGACCACTACTTGCGCGAAGCCGCCCTGGGCCCGAGACCTTCAGTAAGGGGGCTGCTGCCGCAAGTAGCGATGGGCTCCGCGTCATCGTGCCCGGACGCAGTCCTGCTCAGCCGGTCCGTCGTTGTGGGCCACCGGTGGTGCCGCGGCGGATGAGCAACACGGCCACGACGAGTACCCACAGCCAGAACAGCCCGTAGGGCAGCAGGAAGATGGAGCTGGTCCAACTGATGCGACTGAGGACGAGCCCCACTCCACTCGCGATCGCAAGCCATCCCAGCCAGCGCGGGAGGAATCGAGTCGAGACGATCACCCAGCCGCAGCAGACGGCAAAACTCCCAAGGGCCACCCGGGCGTTGGCGAATGCGGCCTGGGCCTCATCGAAGGCATACCTGGCGATCTGAGGGTCGAGGTCATCGGCGCGGAAGGCGGCAGCAACCTCGCTCCCGGACAGTACCGGTGCCACGAGGAGCACACCGGAGACCATCGCGATTGTGGACCGCCACGGTGGCTCGCCCTCAGCGCGCCGCAACAGGGTGGTCAGCGCGACGACGAACCAGACGAAGGTGATCAACCCGACGGTGAGGACGAAAGACCGGAAATCGGCCCCAGGCGTGTTGGGCGACTGGTAGTAGCTAAGGACCTCGGTTGCGGCGGCGTTGAAGGTGGGCTCCTGGCGCGTACCGACGAGCACCGCGACAAAGATCAGGACTACGGCCGCCAGCCCCGCGATGCCGGCGACCCGGAACAGTCGCCGCCGCGCGACATCGGTCGGGCTGGGTGCGGCGGCGGTGCCTCCCACGGCCATAGCTCTCCTCCAAGGCTTCTTCATTACGGCATCGCAGAAGACGGCATGCGCCCGGCGGCATCGTGTTGCTGTTCGTCGAGGACCACCTTGCCACGATCCAGGACCTCGATGCCGTCAAGGCGTACGACCTCGCAAGCACAGTGGATCCACCATCGACCATCGGCATCGACGCAGCTTGGCAACCTCTGTTCGCTGACTCGTGACTGCCTCACGAGCCGTTGCCAGTCCGGAGGCTTTGGCCGGGGCTCATCAGGCTCCTCGAATCGAAGGGAGGTTCCGCGAGATCAAGTTCCGCGACGAAGAAGCGTTCGACATCAAGGCCGGGTGGGGGCAAAAAGCTGAAGCTCGTATGCGTCGCCCCATCCAGTCGCCGTTAGGTGGTCTCGTCTCTGTTGGTGGCGTTCCAATAGCCGACCGGCTTGCGGTCGCCATGGAACGTCGATAGCGGATCGGCAAGCGCTCCAACGGTGGCCGAGGCGGGAATGGCCGATGAGCCGGCGGTGGTCGCCGGGGCTGGCATCACCGAGGAATGCGTGGACGCTGTCACGCAGGCTCGCGCAATGCTGATACGGCACGAGGCCGCAGAGATCGTCGAGGCGGCAGGAATGCGCGAGACATTGACCTCACGGCAGGGATGTCATGCCTGAGGAAGCTCGGCTGGTCGCTGGCGAGCGGTGACAGCTGCGGACCTGCGCGGCTTACGCGCGTGTGTGCGCGGTGATCGCAGGATACGACCGATGCTTGGCAGCAGCAGGCGGCCTCGAAGCCGTTCGGGAGGCGACGGTGCACGACATTGCCCGAACGCCTGGAAGCAGTCCAGGGATCGGAGTCCGGTGGCAGATCAATGCAGCTCGGGACAACTCCGGGCCCACCCCAGATGATGGTGTTATGTGGAGGGCGTGAACAGCCAGCTCAGTAGAGTCAAGGAGACCCTGCTGCACACGTCCTGCAAGGTGTTCTATCCGCAGATGACGCTTCAGCCAAGTTTGTTTGTCCGATGGCTGGCGGGACTCACCGAACAACGGGAGGTCAACGCGGCGACGCTCCGTGGTGAGACCCGAAGCCAGGGGCCCGCCGACGCCGCGGCCGCTGATGAGCTCGCATTCCCGCCCGTCCACAGTCCTTCAACGTCGTTGACCGAGATTGTCCACGGTCAAGATGTCGGCATCGAAAAAGTCGTTGATCGTTCTGGAGCTGGACAGCCTGACAATCTGTCCATGCGCCGGCCAGGGCTGACAATCGAACGCGCGTTCGGTATCTTCTCGTCATGCAAGCTGCCAGCGATCAGCCTCTTCTCGGGGGTCGGCGGCCTCGACCTTGGTGCCGAACGTGCCGGGTTCGATATCCAAGCCGCTGGGGCGCCGGGCGAGTTGTAGCCAGAAGGGACAATTCGCCAGCGGCGCTCGGCTTGCGCGTGCATGCTGCCAATCAGTGCGTTATATACTGAACCACATGGTTCAGTATGAAAGAACCTGCCTCGATGCCTCGTTCGCCGCGCTCTCGGACACCACCCGACGCGGCGTTCTGGAGCAACTCGGACGTGCAGACGCTTCGATCACGCAGCTTGCCGAGAAGTTCGACATGACTCTCACGGGCATGAAGAAGCACGTCGGCGTCTTGGAGCTGGCCGGTCTCGTCACCACGGAGAAGGTCGGGCGCGTGCGGACCTGCAAGCTCGGCCCGCGCCGACTGGACGAAGAGACGGCGTGGATCGAGAGGTACCGCCAGCTCTGGGCCTCACGTTTCGACGAGTTGGACAAGATTGTCGAAGAACTGAAACAAAAGGAGATCGTCAATGGACG
>DASUYM010000312.1:0-3217 GCA_036377435.1 Propionibacteriaceae bacterium | reverse complement strand
GCAATCCTCCAGCACTTTCGGCAGCGGACTCGAAACTTGCAGCTCGACGAGCCGCGCGCGAATTGCCGGTGTTTATCGCCTTACGCTGCCCTCGTCTGGCAGGCTTTCATGAATGCGCCGCTTCACCCAGGTCGATGTCTTCACCGACGAGCTGACGTTGGGAAACCCGGTGGCTGTGGTTCACGACGCCGACGATCTGACCGCGCAAGACATGGCCGACTTCGCCCGCTGGACCAAGCTGAGCGAGACGACGTTCCTGATCGCACCTACCGACGAGCGAGCCGACTATCAGCTGCGGATCTTCACCATTCAGACCGAACTACCGTTTGCCGGCCACCCCACGCTCGGCTCGGCTCACGCCTGGTTGGAGGCCGGTGGCATCGCCAAGAACCCCAAGAGCCTCGTCCAGCAATGTGGAGCCGGACTCGTACGGATCCGTCGCGACGGGACCCGGCTCGCCTTCGCGGCACCGCCGCTGATCCGAGGCGGTAACGTCGACGCCGAGGACCTGACCGAAATCATGGCCTTTCTCGGCATCGAGCCTGACGTCGTGGTGGATGCGCAATGGGCCGACAACGGCCCCGGCTGGGTGGCGCTGTTGCTCACCGACGCCGAGACGGTCTTGGCACTCAAGCCGAAAGCAGTCGATTCCGGCCGATTCAGCGCCGTCGGGGTGATCGGACCGTATCCGCTGCACTCGGAGGTGAACTTCGAAGTTCGGGCTTTCGTCGCGGCGCCCGGGCTGGGTGAAGACCCTGTCACGGGCAGCCTCAACGCCGCACTCGGTCAATGGCTGATCGGTACCCAACGGGCGCCAAGCTCCTACGTCGCCGCCCAGGGAACCGCTATCGGTCGACGCGGCCGGATCTACGTCACCCAGATCGGCAACGACATCTGGATCGGCGGCGACACCGTGACTGGCGTGACCGGGATGGTGCACAAGTAGCGCATTCGTCGTCCGTCACCAAGACTCAGTGAGTTCATCGGCACGCATAATGACAACGTCCGGTACGAGTCCTGGGATGCCCGGCGCTGATGTGCCGCGACCCGCCTCCAAGATTCGCCGGCGCTGAGGAGGCTTCATGACTGCCGATGTCATCGCCGGTGCAACACCGAAGCCGGTGCCCACGTGGGCTGTGATCACCGTACTTTCCTTGGCTGGAACCACAGTGTCGTTGCAGCAGACCATGGTGATTCCGCTGCTGCCGGGGTTCCAGCATCTGCTGCAAGTTTCAGCCGACGACATCTCCTGGTTGGTGACTGCAACGCTGCTGACTGCCGCGGTCGCCACCCCTATCGTGTCCAGGCTGGCGGACATGTACGGGAAGCGGCTGATGATGCTCGTCTGCATCGTCTTGATGACTGCTGGCTCGCTGGTCGCCGCTCTCAGCGCCGGAAGCTTCATCGCGCTGGTAGTTGGGCGATCCCTGCAGGGCTTCGCAGCCGCCCTGATCCCGGTTGGCATCAGCATCATGCGCGACGAACTGCCCAAGAACAAGGTCGGATCGGCGATTGCCTTGATGAGCGCGACGCTTGGTATTGGCGGCGCCCTCGGCCTGCCGCTGGGCGGCATCCTCTTCGATCGGTTCGGCTGGCAGTCGGTCTTCTGGGTGTCTGCTGGCGTTGGAGTCACCATCGGTGTCGCCGTAGTGCTCGTCGTGTCCGAGTCGGAGGTGAAGACCCGAGGCCGATTCGATCTGCTCGGCGCGATTCTGCTGTCGATCGCGCTGACCGCTCTGCTACTGGTGATCTCCAAAGGCGGCAGCTGGGGCTGGGCCAGCGAACAGACCATCCTGCTGCTGGTGGTGACCGCCGTCGTCCTCGCGTTCTGGGTCCCCTATTCGCTGAAGGTCAGTCAGCCGCTGGTCGATCTACGTACGTCGGCGCGCCGCCCCATTCTGCTGACCAACATCGCTTCAATCCTGGTCGGCTTCGCCCTGATGGCCAACATGCTGATCAGCACCCAGCAGCTGCAACAACCGGTCGAAGGAAGCGGCTTTGGGCTCACCGCAGTCGCCGCCGGCCTGGCGATGGTCCCCTCAGGCCTGGCCATGGTGGCCTTCGCGCCGGTGTCTGGGTCCATGATCAACCGCCTCGGCGGCAGGATAACGCTGATGGCCGGCGCTGCGATCATGGCCGTCGCGTACCTGGCCCGGGTCTTCTACGGCGACACGGTGTTGGCGGTGATCATCGGCTCCACAGTGGTCGGCATCGGGTCGGCCGTGGCGTACGCCGCAATGCCGAGCCTGATCATGGCCAACGTGCCGATCACCGAAACCGCCTCCGCGAACGGGCTGAATGCGCTGCTGCGGGCGCTGGGCACATCAACAGCCAGTGCAGTCATCGCTGCGCTCCTCTCCTTGGTGACCCTGACGGTTGCGGGGCAGCAGGTTCCGGCCTTGGCCGCGTTCCAGGATGTGTTTTGGCTCGCTGCTGTCGCCTCGCTGGTCTGCTGCGGTGTGGCCTGGTTCGTGCCCAAACGGGTCCGCGTCCCTATCGCTGAGGCAGAGTTGCTGGCCGGTGAGCCCGCGGCCGTCAGGCAGGCGGGTGAGAACGCCGAGATCGTTGCTCATGGCCGGGTGGTGCAAACAGCCGGGCAGCCAATTGCGCACGCGGTCGTGACTGCACTCAGGCTCACCGGCGAGCCGCTCGATTGGAGCCGAGCCGACAACAACGGAGCCTTCTCGCTGGCACTGCCAGGCCTGGGGCGCTATCTGTTGATTGTCAACGCCGACAGCTGGACTCCTCGGTCCGAGGTGGTCGACTTTTCGGACGCGAGCTCCGATCACCGCATTCAGCTGTCAGAGCGGCTCATGCTCACCGGCCGGGTGCGGCATGGCGGATTAGTAGTCCCCGGTGCGCTGGTGACGCTCAGTGCCCGCACCGGAGAGTTCATGGCCGCTACCAAGACTGACGACGAGGGCCGCTACCGGCTGCGACTACCGCCCCCAGGGCACCACATCCTCACGGTGCTGGAGCCAGACACCCTGCAGCCGCGGTCAATCAAGATCTTCACGACAACACAGTCAGCCGTGAGCGATGTGGAGCTCTCCAGCAGCCGACCTGTTACCCAGCTGACCTAGCGATCCTTGGTCGCTACGACCTCGACGATTGTCTTGAGTTTCTTGACGTCTGCTCGCGAGTCAGCACACGCTATGACAAGGGCCGGATCTTGCTCCAATCCTTGATGCACAAGGCATCCATGTCGCGTAGGGCG
>DASUYM010000311.1:0-4535 GCA_036377435.1 Propionibacteriaceae bacterium | reverse complement strand
AGATCCGGCCCGTCATCCAGACCGGCGCAACGGTCATGGATCGGCTCTTCGGACACGGCGGCTCAGGTGCGTAGTCACTCAGTTGGTCACTCACCGGGCCGCTGCGGGTGGTTTGGCAGACCGGAACCAGTCTCTGACTTGGTGGGCGATACTGGGTTCGAACCAGTGACCTCTTCGGTGTGAACGAAGCGCGCTACCACTGCGCCAATCGCCCGCTCGAGCGACGACCACCATATCTCAAGGCGGAGCGGGGATCACAGCGCTAAGGCCGCAATCGAACCGGCCCATCGGTAAACCCCATCGAGCCCCAGGGTTGCCAGGTCTAGGCTTACCCGGGATCTCAGTCAGAGACACCACGCCAGGTAGAAAGGGAACAACCGTGTCCAGCATGTCCATCACGATCGAAGCAGGCGGCATCAGCCAGCAGCGAGTGACGGACACAGAAACCACTGGACTCGATCTCTTCGGTGACGACCGCACGATCGTGGCTGTGCGAGTCAATGGGGAGCTGTGGGATCTGCACCGCACGCTGCCCGAAGGCGCGGTCGTCGAGCCGGTCATGATCAGCAGCCCGGACGGACTCAATATCCTGCGGCACTCCAGCGCCCACGTCGCCGCTCAGGCCGTTCAGTCGTTATATGCCGACGCCAAGCTCGGCATTGGCCCACCGATCACCGACGGCTTCTACTACGACTTCGATGTGGCATCACCCTTCACGCCTGATGATCTTCGCGAGATCGAAAAGGCCATGACCAAGATCATTAAGGAGCGGCAGCGTTTTCGACGCCGAACGGTCAGCGACAATGAGGCCCGCGCCGAGCTGGCAACTGAGCCGTACAAGCTGGAGTTGATCATGGACAAGAGCTCGGCCGCAGGAGTCGACGGAGCCAGCGCCGAGGTGGGCGCCGACGAGCTAACGATCTATGACAACCTGCGGCGCAATGACGCGATCGCATGGAAGGACTTGTGCCGCGGCCCGCACGTGCCGCACACCGGTTACATTCCGGCGTTTGCCCTGACCCGGAACTCGGCGGCGTACTGGCGCGGTGATCAAAAGAACAAGCAGCTGCAGCGTCTCTATGGCACGGCTTGGCCGAGCCGCGACGAGCTCAAGGCCTACCAGACTCGGCAGGAAGAGGCGGCCAAACGAGATCACCGCAAGCTAGGTCTCGAACTCGACCTGTTCTCCTTCCCGGACGAGATCGGCTCGGGTCTGGCGGTCTTCCACCCCAGAGGCGGGCTGGTACGCAAGATCATGGAGGACTATTCCCGGCAGCGCCATCTCGAGGCTGGGTACGAGTTCGTGAACACTCCACACATCAGCAAGGCCGAGTTGTTCGATATCTCCGGACACCTCGGCTTCTACGCCGACCTGATGTACCCGCCGATGCACGTCGACGAGGAGCGGCACGCTGACGGCAGCCTGAGGCGGCAGGGCCAGGACTACTACCTCAAGCCGATGAACTGCCCCATGCACTGCCTGATCTTCCGGTCCCGCGGGCGGTCGTACCGGGAGCTGCCGCTGCGGCTGTTCGAGTTCGGCAGCGTGTACCGGTACGAGATGTCAGGGGTAGTGCACGGGCTCACCCGGGTCCGCGGCATGACTCAGGACGACGCCCACATCTACTGCACCGTCGACCAGATGCAAGATGAGCTGATCTCTCTGCTGCAGTTCGTCCTTGATCTGCTCGCCGACTTCGGGCTGACCGACTTCTATCTGGAACTGTCAACCCGCGACCCGGAGAAGTCCGTCGGCTCCGACGAAGACTGGGAGAGAGCGACCGACGCGCTACGCAAGGCAGCGGAGACGTCCGGCCTCGAGCTAGTCCTCGACCCGGGCGGGGCGGCCTTCTACGCGCCGAAGATTTCGGTTCAGGCCCACGACGCGATCGGTCGCAGTTGGCAGATGTCGACCATCCAAGTCGACCTGATGTTGCCGGACCGGTTCGATTTGGAGATCACCGCCTCCGACGGTAGCCGGCAACGGCCAGTCATGATTCACCGTGCGCTCTTCGGGTCCATTGAGCGTTTCATGGCCGTGCTGGTCGAGCACTATGCAGGTGCATTTCCGCCCTGGTTGGCGCCTGTCCAAGTGATCGGCATTCCGGTAGCCGCGGAATACGACGCCTACCTGCTGGGCGCCGCCGATCGGTTGCGGGCGGCGGGGGTCCGGGTCGAGGTAGACACATCCGACGATCGAATGCAGAAGAAGATCCGTAACGCTGAGCTGATCAAGGTCCCGTACGTCCTGATCGCCGGTGCCGAGGACGCCGCCGCACACGCGGTCTCGTTCCGCTACCGCGACCGACGACAGAAGAACGGGATCCCGATCGATGCGGCGATTAGCGAGATCACCGGCGACATTGCGGCGCGCCGCCAAGTCTGAGCCACCGACTTGTCAGAATCTGATTGAGCTAGAGGTCAACTCAGTTCTGACAAGGCGGGAGGAGGTTGGGGCAGTGGGAGAGCCGGAGGAGTCGGCCGCTCATCCAGGCACTCCCGACGGATTCGAGCGGCTGTGGACTCCGCACCGGATGATCTACATCAAAGGTGAGAACAAGCCGGCCAGCCCCGATGAGCAGGAATGCCCCTTCTGCGCCGTGCAGTCGCGCGAGGACCGGGAAGGTTTGATCGTGCATCGCAGCGATCTTGCTTTCGCCGTGCTCAACCTCTATCCGTACTCGCCCGGGCATCTGTTGATCTGCCCGTACCGGCATGTCGCGGACCTCACCGAACTGGACCACGACGAGCTCTGCGCCCTTGGCGAACTGACCCAGGACGCCATGCGTGTCCTGCGAGCGGCGAGCGCGCCACACGGCTTCAACCTTGGTATCAACCAGGGCGCGGTCGCCGGGGCTGGAATCGCCGCCCATCTGCACCAGCACGTCGTACCCCGCTGGGCGGGCGACGCCAACTTCCTCCCCGTCGTTGGCCAGACGAAGGCACTGCCGCAGCTACTTGATCAGACGTGGGAGATCGTACGCACCAGCTGGGACACCCACGCCGCCACAGGCGATAGCTGATGCTCGAGCGCTTTCGTGGCATGTCCCACGCCGTCCTCGGCCCGATTGCACGGCTGCTCGTCAGACTCGGCGTTTCACCCGACGTCGTCACGATTGCCGGCACCTTGGGAGTGGCGATCAGCGCGCTGATCTGCTTTCCACAAGGCTGGCTGTGGCAAGGCGTACTTGTGGTGACGATCTTCGTCATCTCCGACATGATCGACGGCCTGATGGCCAAGATCACGGGCAAGAGCAGCAACTGGGGCGCTTTCTTAGACTCCACCTCTGACCGGCTGGGTGATGCGGCTGTCTTCGGAGGCATCCTGCTCTACTTCGTGTACCGCGAGGACTCGACACTGTGGGCAGCCATCGCCCTGGCCGGCCTGGTCTTCGGACAGTGGACCTCGTACGTGAAGGCTCGAGCCGAAAGCCTGGGATTCTCCTGTACGGGTGGCCTGGCAGCACGTGCGGACCGGCTCGTCATCATTCTCGCAGGGGCATTCCTCGCCGGACTCGGAGTTCCGTACGTGCTACAGATCGCCGTTGCGGCCCTGGCCATAACAAGCATGATCACGGTCCTGCAGCGGATCGCCCAAGTCCGCAAGCAGGCCAAGGCCGCGAATGCTCAGCCGGCCTGAGTCGGTGGCCACATCCGTGCCGGGACATTGGCGCGAACTGCTGCGCAACTGGCTGCTGCGAGGGATCTACCGCTTCGGCTGGCAAGTGGCCGCTCGACTCCCACCTCGGTCGGTGGCATTGATCATCTCCGTCGCCAGCTGGGTCGCGTTGCGGCACGATGGCGTCCACGTCCGCACTCTGCGTCGAAATCTCGCGCTTACGACAGGAGCGCCCGTCCACAGTCAGCTTGTCCGGGACGCTCTGAAGTCCTACCTGCGCAACTTCTACGAGGTGCTGGCGCTGCCCGCCTGGTCCGAAACCGAGATACGGCGGCGCGTCTCCGCGGTCAACGAGCCCGTGGTCCGAGGAGCCCACGCAGGGCCCGGAGTTGTCGTCGCCCTGCCGCACAGTGGCAACTGGGACTTGGCAGGCGCCTGGGCGTGTGCGACCGGAATGCCGGTGACAACCGTCGCCGAGCAACTTTCCGATACTGAGTACGCAGCATTCCTTGCGTTTCGGGAAGCACTCGGCCTGCAAGTGGTCTCTCATCGGGATCCGAGTGCCCTGACCACGCTCATCGACGCGATCCATTGCCGACGAGTCGTCTGCCTGCTAGCCGATCGGGACCTCTCGGGAACCGGCGTACCGGTGTCCTGGCGGGGCCATTCCATCAGCATGCCGGCCGGCCCGGCGATGGTTGCCCGGCGCACTGGAGCAGCCCTGGTGCCCGCCGTTTGCCAATTCACCGAGGACGGCATGGCGATCATCATTGGAGAGCCGATCACACCCCGCCCGGGGAGGGATGGGTTAGCGGCGATGATGCAGGACGTCGCCGACTTCTTTGCCGATACGATCGCCAGGCAGCCAGAGGACTGGCACATGATGCAACCCTTCTTTTCCGACCGGGAGCCATCC
>DASUYM010000310.1:0-2434 GCA_036377435.1 Propionibacteriaceae bacterium | reverse complement strand
CGGCGCTCAGCTAGCTGATATTGCCGAAGGTGACGTGGTAGCTGTCTTCGGTGCCGGCCCGGTCGGCTTGTTCGCGGCAAAGTCGGCTTGGTTCATGGGTGCTGGACGGGTCATCGTAATCGATCACCTGGACTACCGGCTCGAGAAGGCACGCAGCTTCGCGGACGCCGAGACGTACAACTTCACCGAGTACGACGACATCGTCGTGCATATGAAGAAGATCACCGATTATCTGGGAAGCGACGTCGCTATCGACGCCGCTGGAGCCGAGGCGGACGGCAACCTGATTCAGCACGTCAGCTCGGCCAAGCTGAAGTTGCAGGGTGGCTCACCGATCGCGCTGAACTGGGCGATCGACTCCGTCCGCAAGGGCGGCACGGTTTCGGTCATGGGTGCGTACGGCCCGATGTTCAGCGCGGTCAAGTTCGGCGACGCCATGAACAAGGGCCTCACCTTGCGGATGAACCAATGTCCGGTGAAACGGCAATGGCCGCGGCTGTTCGAGCACATTCGCAACGGGTACCTGAAGCCCAGCGAGATCGTCACTCACCGGTTTCCGCTGCACGACATCAACGAGGCCTACCACACCTTTTCGGCGAAGCTGGATAACTGCATCAAGCCGCTCATCGTGCCAAACGGCTACTAAGGCAGGAGGAAGATCAAATGCCCTACACGTCAAAAAGGCCGACCTTCACCGAAACCGCCGACCAACTGCGAGCTCGGATACCGGGCTGGGGAGTTGATCTCGACCCCAAGGACCGGCCGGCAGTGCCGAAGGAGCGGTTCGACCCTTCCGCTACCGGCGCCCATTGGGACTTCCCCGAGCAACAACCGGAGAAGTGGCCACATGAGCGCTCCATCGAGCACAAGTTTCTAACCCCAGTCTTCGGCACCTCCTGCCCGCCAAAGGGTCTGTCCGGAGCAATGCGGAAGCTCGCCTATCACCGTTACAGCGAGGGCCGGGCGGCACACTGGCTCATCCTCATAGCCGCCGACCGAGTCGATGCCGCTGAAAGCCATCTCCGCTCTCTGGCAACTCTTCACCCCGACAATCCGATCACCGAAACCGGCGTCATGACCGAGTTTCACCGCCATGGCATCAACTCACGGATCGGCAAGCATCGCGCTGATGTGGTGCATCAGACGATGGATCCAATCATTATCGCCGGCCCATGGCTCCTAGCAGGCTGTGCGGTCTTCCTCGCCGTGAGATCCCTCATCAAATCAGGCCGGTCGAAAACTGAACCCTGATGTCCGACGGCGGCCACCGCCGCCATGAGCGGACGCGATGGGACTGCTCGTTCAGCCCCATTCACGACACGCCTTATGTGTGGAAAGCGTCACACAAGACGAACGCGCAACGATCCCGGTGCTCGGCGTCGGTGCTCGCATCTACGGCGATCACGGCCTAACCAGCACCAACCGCCGGCGCACACGACTGCGGCTAGCGCTGTCCGCTTGCTGGGCTGGTGACACCCCAGTTCGTGACCAAGCTGGATCTCGAGCCCTTCCGACCGAGGAGCTGATCTGCCGCTGTCGCGTGCGGAGGTGCTGGCGCGGAGGTGGTGGCTGTCCCCGGTCTTGCGGGCAAGGCGCTTCGTTCCTTACGGTGAAACGTCAACTGGCCTCTTCTGTCCGGAGCGATTTCGAGGGCCTCAGCTCGACACCTCCGCCGGTTGACCATCAGTTCGACGGACGGCGCGCGGTTTCTCCTTGGTCGGGCGGGCGCTGACCAACGCGTTTACCCAGCTGGCCGGGACCGAGTTGTCGAGCAGGACCGACTTCAGGAACAAAGTGGCTGGGACAGCCAGCAATGCGCCAAGAGTGCCGAGAACGTACGCCCAAAACACCAGCGAGACAAAGGCGGCTGTGGCGCTGATCCCCACCGCATCCCCAGTGAATCGTGGCTGAATGATGGTCTGAACCACCACGTTGATGACCGTGTAGACGACCACGACGGCGACCGCGCTGCCCACCCCCCCGTCGAGCAGAGCGATGAGGGCCGGCGGAATCACACCGAGGATGAAGCCAATGTTTGGAATGTAGTTCGTGACGAACGCCAGCACGCCCCAGGTGACGAATAGGGGGACGCCGATGATCGCCAGGGCGATTACGTCGAGGACCGCGACGATGAAGCCGAACACCGTGGTGACGATCCAGTACTTTCGAACTCTGCTGGAGAAGTTGGTCAGGCCGTCGGCGATGTGCGGACGGGTCTCGCGGATTACCCCTAATCGCTCGGGCATGCTCGCGGCCTCGAAGGCCAGGAAAATGACCACTGTGACAATCAGGAGGAGCAGGGACACCCCGCCGCTGATGCCGCTCAGCAGCGCCTGAGCCGGGCGGGCCAGACTACTCAGCTGGACCGACGAAGCAAGTCGCTCGAGCTGCTCCTGCCCGTAGCCAAGCCGAGTGCTGAGGTCGAGGAGGTAGC
>DASUYM010000309.1:0-4046 GCA_036377435.1 Propionibacteriaceae bacterium | reverse complement strand
GATACCCCAGACCAGTCCGGACGTAAGGGCGATAGCGACGGACAGCACCCAGGCACCCTAATGCCCGCCTCAGACTGTCTGCGCCGTGTGAGGAGTTGGTGTGACGTTGCCCAAGGTCAGCCGGTCGCTCCGAGCCTGTGGTCCGCGACGACGGCTGTCCGGCGTGCGGGGTTGTGTCGTCGCGCGTACACGGGTGGACCGTGCAGCAGGTCCGGGACGTGCCCACGCCGGCCAGGTCGTGGTGGTCGTGCGCAAGCCCCGCATGGTGTGCGCCGAGCCGGCATGTGGTCGACGGACCTTCACCCCCTGTTAGACCCATAGCCAAACTAACCGAAGAGACTTGAGTAAGGTCTTGGGGGAGACGTTCGTATCCAAACGAGTTCCACGAAACACCGATAGCGGACGCTCTGTTCGGATGCGTTCGGGCTGCACGGGTACTTGGTTGAGACCGCCGTCGACCGGTGCCGCGAGAGGAGGGCGGTGCTATGCCGCGGAAGCAACGATTGACCTGGACAGTGGTGCTTCGGCTCGCCGTGGTCGTGACAGGCTTCGCCAGCCTTGTTGTTCTCGGTGGCGGTACCGCGTTGTGGCTGGTCGAGGGTGAGCGGCCCGATAGCACGATCCATTCTTGGGCTGACGCGCTGTGGTGGTCGCTCACCACCTTGACGACGGTCGGCTATGGCGACCATGTTCCGGTATCAGCGACGGGTCGTCTGATTGCCGCCGGTGTCATGGTGACGGGAGTGGCAGTCATTGGTGCCGTGGCGGCGATCGTGGCTCTTGTGGTGGCTCTTCGGGTCGCTCGGGAGGAGGAGCTGGCATTTGAAGCAGCAGCGGAAATCCTGGAGCAGCGCCTCGACGTGCGCCTCGCTCGGATCGAGGCACAGCTGGCTGGTTTGGATGCCCGCCTGCACACATGGTCAACGGTCTCAGTCGATGACGCCGTTCGCAGTGGACGAGACGATCAGTAGCGGCTGGACAGGGTCGACCTCTCCGAACCAAGCTGGCTTATGTGGCTGGGCCAGTGCCCGCGCTGCATCTGACCTGCGCAGCAGAGCAGCAATGGCAGGCGGCGTGCCCACTCGGACGCGTTGAGCCGTTCGGAGTAGCGTGCAATCGTGGCTACCAAAAAGCGGTGGAGCGACTTCAGCGGAGGTCAACAAGCGGCCATCCTCGTTGGCACGGCGATTGAGGGGGTGTTGACCACCGTGGCCTTGGCGGACTTAGCCCGGCGTCCGCGTGCGCAGGTGCGCGGCCCCAAGCCTTTGTGGGTTCTGGGTTGCGTCGTTCAGCCTGTCGGGCCGATCGCGTACCTGGTGTTTGGTCGTCGCTCGTCCTGACCTCTGGGTGTGGTCCTGGCTGGGCGAGGCTCGGACGACCAAGTGACGGCGGACCTGAGCCGCCTCTGTCGAGGCGCGGTCCGTGATTAGGTACGACCGAACGCCGTGCATTTCCTTCATTGCCTCAGTTCGCTCGCCTGCGCCACAGGAGCGCCACAAGCACGAAAAGCCACAAGAAATAGGCACCGAATGCGATGCGCTCATAGAGGCCAATGAAGGGTGTTGGCTGCCCTGCCCTCACCTCCGGCGCGTACGACAAGGCCAGACCGAAGAACGTCACCACCGCTGCGAGGCTGAGGAGGGAGTAGAGCCGAAACCAGCTGTGGAATGCCACGGCGCTGAAGGCCATCGATCCGAGCATCGTCGAGATGCCTATGACGGAGAGGATGAGGTGTGCGGCAAGGCTTGCCTCTCCGAAGAGCATCCACAGCGGAGCTGTAGCTCCGGCCAGGATTTGAAGGCCACCGACCACCCGCAGCGCACGCTTGTCCTGGGCCGATCGCCAGACACCTATGCCGAAGGCGATGACCAGCGCGTTGTAGACGATCCCGTGCCAAGGATCCAGCACCCACTTCGATGGAGAGCCGCTTAGCTCCAACTCGCTGATGGCGTTCGAGACGCGACTGTAGCCCTCCCATTGCAGGGCTGCGATCTCATGCCAGCCGATGTACACCAGCCCCGACAGGGCACCGCAGGCGAGCAGGGCCTTCCGTACACCCTCCCCCCGCCCTGTTGATTGGCCAGCTTGGAGCGGCGCGGGCCCGCCGCGGGTTGTGGTTGCCATTGGTTCTCCTGGGCTCGCCTGGGCACGAAGATCATCCTTGCCTTGAAGATTCCTTAAGAGAGGGCGGCGGCGTAGGGTCCTTAGGTCCGATCCTGGTGGGCCCATCTGCCCACCGAAGATGAGCTGGCAGTTCAACGGACAGCTAAATGCCGGCGCCTCCGTGCAGCGTCCTCACGTGACTGAGCTAGAGGACGCGCCTCACTCCAGGGACTCGGCTGATGAGAAGCCAGGCGAGGGCGAAGGATCCCACGACACCGCCGGCTGCCACGATGAGCGCTTTGACCTCGGCCGGCAGTGGCAGTGGCCGCAAGGCGATGGCAAGTCCGATCAGGACGAGACCCTGCAGCATGAACGCCCCGTAGGAGCTCCGACTGATCATCGGGCGGGCCCACCGAAACGACCGGTTGAGACGTCGCTGCGCGACGCCGAGCAACCACACCGGTCCGAACACCGAGAGCGTGCTTTCACCGGCGGCGAACGCAAACGCGGGCCAGTTCCAGCCGCCCCACAGTTGGTCGCCGACCACGCCCAGGGCGACAGCGGCGGCGGCGAACGCAGCGGCCGCACCGACGGCCACCAGTGTCACAGTTTGGCTCTGTCGGCGCATGCGGTCCGGAACGGCCGACAGCCACCCCATGCGAGATGCCATGATGCCCAAGCCGAACAGCGCCGCGCATGCGGGCCATTCCCACATGTTCAGCTCGACATACTTGTTGTCGGTTTCGAACGGCAGCACCAACCGGACCAGGAACGTGGCGACGGTCACCGCGGCTGCCAGCAGAAGCAGATGGCCCACACGAATCTCGCCCCGCCGGGGCCGAACCGGTTGACCCGGGCGTATCCAAACCCACCCCGCGTACGCCAGCGAAAAGATCAGGAGCGCGCCGACGAACCACAAGACCCCGGTGTCCAGGCTGCCCTCGGCACGGAAGTAGGCCCGGAGCCCGGGCGCTTCTCCAAGCCAGCGGAATAGGGCGTATTCCAGGAGCGGCCACAGCAGCAGGGCGAAAACCGCGAATGGCACGCCTAAGCGCAGCAACCGGTCCCGGATGAACCTCCCCGGGCCCTTGCGTTCTAGCGACGGTGGGGTCAGCAGTCCGGCGATCAGAAACAGCAGCGGGATCACCAGCAACGCGAAGGGCGCCGCCACCGCGAGCAGGACGTACGCCACGACCGGCAAGAGGGTTACCTCGCGCACATCGGCGTACGACCACCAGTCGACCTCCGAATACCCGAGGACGGCATGGCCGGCGATCACCACGGCAATCAGGATGACCTTGAGGTTATCCACGTAGAGCTGCCGCTTCGCTGCCCACCGTTCAACCTCGGAACCGCGCCCTGCAGGCGCGGACCCCGGAGCCGAACCTTGAGCCCGGATGGCCATGACGTCAGAGTTCGGCTTTCCGGGACCTGTCACCAGGGCCGAAGGTCCTACGGGCGGCAGCCATCCGGTCACAATGGTTGCCCGTATCCGATACCCCTTACGTAAGGCACGAGGAGCGATCCGGAATATGGGGTGATGAGTCCATCCACTGAAACATCCCCGGAGGTCCGGGAGAGAGAGCAGTGTGGTGGACGATCGGAGCGCGAGACTCCCGCACGCCCGGATCAGAGCGTATGTGAAGAAGGCCGATCGGCCCTAGCCATGCAGGTCGTCTGATCCTGCCTCTGCTGTCGCGCACGTGCGACATTGAGGCATGGACATGAGGATTGTTGAACTGCAGGAACAGCCGACGGCGGTCGTACGCGAGCAGGTCGCGATGAATGCGTTACCGGAGTTCTTCGGTCGCGCGTTCGCCGCCGTGAGCGCGGCAATGGAAGCACAGAGGGTGCAACCAGCCGGTCCACCGTTCGCCCTCTACCACGGCATGCCCACCGAGATTGTTGATGTCGAAGCAGGTTTCCCGGTGTCGACAACCGTC
>DASUYM010000308.1:0-3075 GCA_036377435.1 Propionibacteriaceae bacterium | reverse complement strand
CTCGGCGAAGATGCGTTGCCAGACTCCACTTCGGGCCCAGCGCGTATACCGATTGTAGATGGTCTTCGCCGGTCCATACTCGGGCGGCACGTCGCGCCAGCGTCCACCCGTCTTCAGGATGTGAAGGATGCCGCTGATCACCCGCCGATCGTCGACGCGGGGCTTACCCGGTTGGTTGTGCGGCAGATGCGGATCCAGAGCCGCCCAGGCTTGGTCCGACAGCCAGAACAGATCGCGCATGGCTTCCTCCTTGCCGCCCAGACTCAGAGCCGCAGGGAATCATTAATGTTGTCAGTTGTTTGAATGGGTCCCCTACGTAGGTGTTCATGTGTGGACGGCGCCCGCGGGTCCAGAGATTTTTTGGAGGCGGTGACGATCTGATCGGCAGCAGTCATGTGTCCGGCCTTTGGTGCGGTGCGCATGACCGCTGGCCCTGATGAGATCCGCGGATCGGGTTCCAAACAGTCCCGCGTGCTTTGAGAGCACGAAACACCTACCGGATTAGCCCGACCCCGGTCCGACCGTTCGTCATCACCTCCTCAGCACCTCCGACCCATCTTGTGGCTCCGGAGCGTGCGCCTCACGTAGCGCAGGCTTCGGGCATTGACCTATACGTCTCGCCGCGGGCGAGTAGTGCCCAGGCGATCCGCGCTGTCTTGTTGGCGAGAGCGACGGCCACAAGCTTGAACGGGCGTCGCTGTAGGAGGCCGGTGGCCCATGACGAGCCAGGTCGACCCCGCTTTGCATATTGAAGCACAGCGTGGGCACCGCTGATCAGCAAGCGTCGGATATAGCGGTCCCCTTGCTTTGAAATGCCCCCAAGCCGCTCCTTACCGCCACTCGAGTTCTGTCGAGGCACGAGCCCGAGCCACGCCGCGAGATGGCGGCCTGAGCGGAAGAGCGTGGGGTCGGTGACCGTGACGGCCAGCGCACTGGCGGTGATTGGGCCGATGCCGGGGATGGTCTCCAAGCGGCGGCTGACCTCGTTCGAGCGATGCCAGCCGTGGATGGCTCGCTCCACCTCACCGATCTTGAGCTGAAGCTCCTGCAGCTGTTGCCCGAGCACGAGCAGGCACCCACGGGCGAGCGACGGGATGTGGGTGTCTGCCTCATCCGCGATCCTGGCGAGCAGCTCGGCCAGCTTTGCCATGCCTTGTGCGACGACGATGCCGAACTCGGCACAGTGCGCCCGCAGGGAGTTGGCCAGCATCGTGCGTTGACGGATCAGAAGATCGCGGGCCCGGTGCAGCACGAGCACGCTCTGCTGCTCGGCGCTCTTGATTGGCACGAAGCGCATGTTAGGGCGCGTCACTGCCTCGCAGATCGCCTCAGCATCTGCCGCGTCGTTCTTGCCCCGCTTCACGTAGGGCTTGACATAGGTCGGCGGCATCAGCCGCACCTCATGCCCAAGCCCGATGAGCTCCCGCGCCCAGTGGTGCGCAGTCGAGCAGGCCTCGATGCCCACGAGGCAGGGTGGCAGCGACGAGAAGAACCTGACGACCTCCGCTCGTCGCAGCCGTCGACGAAGGATGACTCTGCCCTCCTGATCGACACCGTGGACCTGGAACACGTGCTTGGCGAGGTCGAGACCAATCGTGATAACTTGCATGGCGGACGGCGCTCCTCATTGTGGCGTCTGGCGACGACCACGTTATGGCACTGCAATGCCGGGAGCGGGCGCCGTCCACCCCATCAGTCCCGGAGTGTCGTGACGCTATCCTGACCCGTGAGTCGGAGGATGCGCTATGGCAGGTGGTCTTCACGGCAGCGCCCGCACAACGCCGCGAGTTCGAGCCGAGCTCCAAGCGTCGAAAGAGAAGACCAACGCTCTCGCCGAGCGTTACGGCCTGAGCCGAGCGACCGTGACGAAGTGGCGTGCGCGGACCTCGACGGCCGATGCCCCAATGGGGCCTCGCAGTCCTCGCAGCACCGTGCTGACCTTAATCGAGGAAGCCATGATCGTTGAGTTCCGGCGCCGCACGCTCCTGCCGCTGGACGATGTGATGGGCTGCCTAAAAGACAGCATCCCGAACCTGACCCGTTCAAGTCTGCACCGCTGCCTGGGACGGCACGGCATCTCACGGCTGCCCGACAGCCAGGAGAAAGCTTCGAAGCGGGGCAAGTTCGCAGAGACAACGATCGGCTATGTCCACCTCGATCACTGCGAGTTGCGCCTGACTGACGGCAAGCTGCACATGTTCCTGGCGATCGATCGCGTGTCGAAGTTCACCTATGTCGAGTTCCACGATCGAACCAAGATGCTGAATGGCGCGGCATTCCTGCACAGTGTCATCGAGGCGTTTCCCTACCGGATCCACACGGTCCTCACCGATAATGGAATGGCCTTTGCCGACCTCCCAAAGAACAGGAGCGGGATCTCTCGCCAGTGGGGGCCGAACATGTTCGATCGCGCCTGCCTTGCATACGGCATCGAGCACAAGCTCACCAAGCCGTATCACCCATGGACGAACGGCCAAGCCGAGCGCATGAACCGGACGATCAAGGACGCGACGACCAAGGTCTTCCACTACCCCGATCTCGAAAGCTTGAAGGCTCACGTCCTCGCGTTCGTCGCCGCCTACAACTTCGCCAAACACCTCAAAGCGCTGCGATGGCGAACACCGTATGAGACCCTCTGTCAGGTCTGGGCGAAAGAACCATCAATCTTCAAACTCGATCCACGTCACCTCATCCCGGGACCAAACAACTAGCCCGTCCAAGACGAGCAGCTTTGATCAAAGTCAATCGACGGACTCACTTGAGGGCGCCTGGGCGGAGGGCTGAGCCTGAGGATAGAGCGGCGCTGAGGCGACGGCGGCTTGCTAGCGGGGGACAAGGACGGCGGCGCCCTGCAGCCGCCCATGGCGCAGGTCGTCCATGGCCTCGTTCGCCTGCTCGAGCGGATAGACGAGGGTCTCCGTTTTCACGTGGGCCTTAGGAGCTATCGCGAGGAAATCGATACCGTCTTGTCGGGTCAGGTTCGCCACCGACACAAGCTGCCGCTCTTCCCAGAGAATGCGATACGGAAAGCTCGGAATATCGCTCATGTGAATGCCGCCGCAGACGACCCGGCCA
>DASUYM010000307.1:0-29474 GCA_036377435.1 Propionibacteriaceae bacterium | reverse complement strand
CAGTTCGGGAAACGGAGTGCCGTCGTCGGCCCGCTGACGGATGGTCTCGTCGAACAGAATCACTCCGCTGATCGACTCGCCGATCCCCTCGGTCGTAAAAAGGATCTGGCGGTACGCCCGGCGCCGCTGCTCGGTCGACTCGAGACCGACACCGGCAAGGCGCTTGGCCATCGTCGGTGTGCTCTCATCGGCGGCGAGGATGCCCTTCCCCGGTGCCACCAGCGCCTCTGCCGTATGGATCATAGGGTTGAGTTCCACAGCGCACCTTCTTCGTGTTGGGTTACTTGTCACTGTGTCTCGACGCAGGTCCGGCCCACCAGGGACATTGGTCCCGAAACGCATTGCAGCCAGGTTTATGGCGGCCAAGGAATGCGAGGGAGTGGCCAAGGAAGGTCCCGATCCGGGACGGATCCTCGCCGGCCGCCAGCTGTTGGACGGCTGGTCGGTGATGGACCGCTTGAGATGGCTGGCGCCAAGGGCCCCTGCCACACTGACGGGTAGCGGAACGCAGGGTCCGGGAGGGAGGATCGCGATGGCTCACATCGCTGGTGAGGTCACGATCGACGCCCCGGTCGAGGAGGTGTTCGATATGGTCGCCGACGAGCGCAACGAGCCGAGGTACAACCCTCGGATCGTCCGTGCCGAGAAGGTGAGCGAGGGACCGGTCGGCAGGGGTGCCCGCTTCGTCGCCCAGCCCAAGAGCATGGGCGCCAAGGGCGAGATGACCCTGGAGATCGTGGAGTACGACAGGCCGCACCGTCTCCGCAACCTCGTGCGCTCGTCGTACATGCAGGTCGACGGCACCCTGACGTTCGAGGAGGTCGATGGCGCGACGCGGCTGAGGTGGGACTGGGACATGGGCCTGGTCGGACCGATGCGAGTGCTGTCTCCGGTGCTGGCCGTCATCGGCCCCGGCTGGGAGCGCCGGAACTGGGTTGGCCTAAAGAAGTACATGGAATCCGGCCGCCGCTGAGGTTACGCAAGGGGAGGCTGGTGGTCCGACGGACCACGCGGGTCTGGCTGTCGTCGAGCTCACTCGACCAGCCCCGTTGCCGCGGATAGCACACCTAACGTGAGTTCATGGCCGAGCCGCCCGATCGGTGCGCGAGGGTTGAGAGGTGTTCAGGCCTATTTTGCGGATCGCACTGCGCAGCACCGGCCAGCACGCGGACCCGGGTCCGCCTCGAGGTCGCGGTGGTGGGCCGTGCTCACACGTGCTTCGATGGTGACGCGGCACACGACGAGGAGTTCCCGCCGAGGAAGCGCAGCAGCGATGGCAGTGGCACCGCGATACCAGCCCGACGTCGAGGCGATCCTCGCGACGCGGCACGACAACGGCGCGGACTACTGGGCTACGCCCGACCGCCGGCTATCCAAGGGCGGGCCGTTCTCGACGCTCGAGGCGCCAGCCCTACTAGTGGAACTCGGCGTGGACCCCGTCGAGCAGGTGCTGCGGGAGACTGCCGAGCTGATCTTGAGCACCTGGCGGGAGGACGGCCGGTTCAAGCTGTCTCCGGATGGCGCGATCTACCCTTGCCACACCGTCAACGCCGCTAGGGTGCTCTCCCTCCTGGGCTACGCCTCCGACGACAGGCTGCACCGGACGTTCGACCACTTGCTGGCGACGCTGCACGACGACGGCGGCTGGCGGTGCAAGAAGTTCAGCTTCGGAAGAGGCCCGGAGACGGAGTTCTCCAACCCTGGCCCGACCCTGGCGGCACTTGATGCCTTCCGGCTTGCGGGCCTGGCCGACTCCGCCCCCGCCGGCGCCGTGGAGGTCCTGCTCGGCCATTGGGTCAGCCGCAAACCGCTCGGGCCCTGCCACTACGGCATCGGGACCCTGTTCCTGCAGGTCGAGTACCCCTTCGGGAGCTACAACCTGTTCGGCTACGTGCACGTGCTCTCTTTCTACGACCAGGCGAGGCAGGACCCCCGGTTCCGTGAGGCGCTGGCGGTGCTGGAGTCCAAGCTGGTGGAGGGACGGGTGGTGGTGGAGCGGGTGCACCGCAGGCTGTCCGGCCTCGCCTTCTGCCGCAAGGGCGAGCCGAGCGAGCTGGGTACGGCGCGCTACCAGGAGATCCTGGCGAACCTCCCCGGCCGGTGAGTGCGGCCGGTGAGCGGCGGTAGATCGGCAGCAACGCGCGGTCGCCGTTCACACATGTGATCTAGTCGATCAGCGCTGGCAAGGGACCCTGCTGGTGCTGCGTGAGCTCCGCGCCGGGCGTCATGGCGGCACAGTCCTGGCGAAGGATCGGCCCTGGTTCCAGCTACTGGTGCGTCTGACGGGAATGATCGTTGAGGCTGGTCGGCAGCATTTTCAGCACATGCCGCAGCTTGCCGCTGCCGGGATTCACCTGCGGCGGCTCCGGCGCCAGATGGAGTGCGACCCCAGCGGCGTCGTGGGTTCGGAGGAAGTCGCTCATGCCCTCGCGAACCCGCTGCCACACCTCATTGGGGTCGGTCTGCGGATTGTTCTCGAGCCGGACGGTGAGGGCGTCACTTGCGGTCTGAACTACCTGATAGCGGCGTACGCCGGGGGTCTCCTCAACGACGGTGGCTATAGCCATGGGCAGAAGGACCGTCTCTCCACCCCCTGAGCTGCGAACCCGGAGGATCTCATCGGTCCGTCCCTCCACCGAGATCGTCCTGAGCGGGCTGCCGCACTGACACGGCTCCATCGAGACAACCACGCTGTCGCCCAGCTGGTAACGGATCACCGGCTGCACGTAGTTGGCCAAATTTGTCACCAGGAGCGCCTCGGATCGGCTTCCCGGGGCCACCGGTTGCCCACCGCCGTCGATCGGCTCGGTCAGGAACCAGTCACTGTTGATGTGGAGCCGGCCCTGCCGGCAGGGCAGCGCCAGCGGCATGGCCTCTGATGCGGCGTAGGACTGGGTCACGAGGCAGCCGAAGGCGGCCTCCGCACGTTGCTGCGTCGCAGGCGTCAGCAGCTCACCTCCACTGGTGATGACCAGCGGCGAAATGCGCAACCGGCCCGCCTCCTGCTCCTCGGTCAGCGCCGCCAGAGCACTGGCATAGGTGCCGAGCATCGCGGGCCGGAAGGCATTGAGCTGGTCGACCAGCACCGGCAACGGATCGAGCACGGAGAAGAACCGCGATATGCGGCGGCGAAATGGTGCCGTCCGCAGCCGCCGTTCGAACATGGTCGTACTCAGGAAGTGGCCGCCTTGAGCAAACACTGCAGCCACCCGCGGTGCTCGGGTCAGCATCTGTGCCACAAGCTTCGGGGTTAAGGCGCTGAGGCTTCGGACGTACGCCAACCCCGTCATGACGGCTACCGCGCGGTGATCCTGCACAAGCAGCGCCGGCACGCCCGTGGATCCTGAGGTCGTGAACACCACATACCGGCTGAGGAAATCCCGGCCGAGGTTGTCCAGGTTCGCGACGAACTCCTCCACACGGGCTCGGGTGATGGCCGGGTCAGTCACCCAGTCGTCGAAGCGCGCCATCAGTTCGGGCTTGGTGACTGCAGGCAGCTGAGGAAGCTCCTCCAGGCGGATCGGGCCGGATGCCACCGCCGAATAGTGCTCGGCGTAGAAAGGGGAAGCGCGGCGCGCGTACTCGACGAGTGCCTGTAACCGCTCCTGCTGCCGCGTGGCGATGGCTGTTGCACCGCCGCGCGTCGCTCGCCATGCATCCCAGGCCACCGACCCGGCGGTCAGCGGCCGGGATTCGAGGCGTCGCATCGACGTTTCCCTTTCCATCGGAGCCGTTCCGGCAATCTTCCCGCCATGATCGCGGCTAGACGAGGGGCAAAGGTCCTGCCACCCGTCCGCCTGTCACTCCACCGGGAGGGTCGGGTCCGGGCCCGGCTGCTCCATCACCCGATAGCGCAGCCAGACGAGCCCAGGATCGAATGTCTCGACAGCGAGCCGAGTCACAGTAGAGCCGGCGGAGGATCACTGCCGTACCAACGATGAGATCCAGCATTGGTCAGACAGGGATGAACCACCAGGCTTAGCTCATCCACTAGCCGCAGGTCGAGCAACGCCCGGGTCAGCAACCCACCGCTGTCGACTCTGACCACCCTGGCGCCCGAGCGCGAGGCGAGCTTGGTTAGCGCCTGGCGCAGGTCTACGCGATCCGATCCGACGACAAGCTCGGGTATGGGCGGCTCGCCGACCGGTGGCCGCGAAGTCGCTCGAAGAGGCAGGACGCCTGACCAGTAACCGCAGTCCCTCAGCGCCTCCCACTCGCGAACTCGCCTACGGGCGTCGACCACCACCAAGAGCGGCGCGCTGCCGGTCGGGCCTGGTCGGGGGGCGGCGGCAAGCTCGCGCTCCTGGGCAAGGATGGTGTCAGCTCCCGTCAGGGTGATGTCCTCCTGCCAGGTTGGCAGGAGCGAATAGAAGCGACCGACGTCGACGCCGAAGCCGGTCGTGCAGCCGTCCAGCGACACGGCGACGTGAACCACCACATAGGGACGCCTCGGAGGGCGGGCGGCCTCAGTACCCATGGATCTTCGAAGACTCATGCTCGGCGAGCAACGTGCTGAGCCGTTCCTTCACAGCCCAGGCGGCGCCGATCCTGTCTTCCCACAGGTAGGACACGGCCATGGTCACCTCGTAGAGATCGGTGAGCATGGTCGGCTCGAGCAGCGGACTGGCTATCCCATCTTTACTCACCATGGCACTCCTTCTGCCGCGGCTGGGACCTTCGTCCCTGCTGCAGGGGCAATCACACAACCAGACTTGAGACATTCTCGATCTCGCGGAGGTTTGATGCCACGGGCTAGGGATTTCCTCGCTCGTTTCCGGCCAGTAGGCACCCCTGGTGCTGCGGCCTCTGCTGGCGTGCCCGCGGATCGGGTGGCGGAGGCGGGCGCAGAGCTGGAGCCATTGTTCGCGATGCTGGCCGACACCGAAGCCGAGATTGACCGCGTACGCGCCTCGGCTGATCAGCGCATCGCCGAGGGCCACCGGTTGTCCGCGGAACGCGCCGCCGACGTGCTCGCCCAAGCGAGGCTGCGCGCCGACGCCGAGCGGGCGGATGCGTCGGCCAAGGCCCGAGCCGCTGCCGATCCAGAGGCCGCGCAGGAACTGGCGGCCGCAGAGGTACAGGCTGCCCAGATCCGGCAGGCTGCAAACGAGCGGATGAATGCGCAGGTAGCCGAGCTGGTGGCCGTGGTGCGGGAGCAGCTGGCAGAACTGGAGCGTCAATGAGTTCAGGCTGGGTGGCTGGCAGCGTCCGCGCCAAGGCGATGGCGCGACGCCGTCTAGGCCGCGCTGCGACCCGAGAACTGGCTGCTGGCTCCTCGACTGAGCAGGCTCTGCACATGCTGACCCAGACCGCGTACGGACACGACGTCCGACCTGGCCTGACCGTGGCGCAGGCGCAGCATGCCGTACGCGCGGCCTTGTTGTGGCACCTACGGGTGCTGGCAGGTTGGCAGCCTGGGGCCGGCGCTGAGTTGGTGCGCCGGCCCGCGGCTTGGTTTGAGATCGCCAATGTCGAAGAGCAGTTCCGCCGGTTCGCCGGCGGGCCAGCCGAGCCGGCGTACGAGTTGGGCGCACTCGCGACCTCCTGGCGTAACCTAGCTGCCTGCGGTGGACCAGCCCAGCTTCGGGAGGCGCTCGCCAGATCCCCGTGGGGCGACCCTGGGGGCGGTGGGTCGTACGCGGTGAGTGTGACCATGCGTTTCATCTGGGCGCAACGCCTAGCGGCTCTCCCAGCGATGCCGGTGCCATGGGCTGCCGGCGGAGCGGCGCTGCTCTTGGCCCGTGAGCTGTTCCGGGGCGACCGGACTTTGCCGACTCCAGCTCGGAAGGCAGCGGCGGCGCTGCTGGGCCGTGGAGCCCTTGAGGCTGCCTCCGTGCGAGAGCTGGCCACGGCCGCCGGTCCGGAGGTGGCATGGGTATTGGAGGGCATAGGGGAGCCGACCGACCTTTGGCGGGCCGAGGCGGCTTGGTGGCGACGAGTCGAAGACGACGGTTTGGCGCTGCTGCGCAGCGTCGGCCACGGCCCGCGGCCACTACTGGGCGCCATCGCAGTACTGGCCGCCGACGCCTGGCGGGTTTGTGCGGCCCTGGAACTCAGCGACCGTGGAGGGGCGCCGCTGGAGGTCTTCGATGCCGTGGCGTGACCGGGCCCAGCCCGTACGTATGGAGCGGGTTGCCCTGTTGGTGCCGGCCCCGGCGCTGCGCGAGGTGCTGGTCCGGGTTGCGGATACCGGCCTCGTCGAGCTGGACAAGATGGGCACAGTCGACGCCGCTGCGACCGAGGCGGGTCGTCGGCTGCAGCGGGTGGCCGGTGGAACTCAGGTGACCCCCGCGCTTGCCGCCCAACCCCCCGATCTGGCAGCTCTGGAGAGCGCGGGCGCGGCTGACCTGCTGGCTGGCGAAGCACAGCTTGAAGAACGTACCGCTGGGGCGGTGCCGCGGGGCAGTGTCAGTGGATTGACTGGCTGGTGCCCGTCCCAGATGGTCGGTTCAGTCGTCGATCGCCTAGCGGGAACCGGTGGAGTCCTGGTGCCGCTTCGGCGACCCCGCGGGGTGGATCCACCCAGCCTGCTGCGGCGTGACACCGCGGTACGCCGCTCATTCGCTCCGCTGGTGGAGACCTACGCCACAGTGCCCTATGCGGACATTGATCCCAGCCCCGTGGCGGGTGTGGTGTTTGTCGTCATGTTCGGCGCCATGTTCGGTGATGCCGGCCATGGCCTGCTCCTGCTGCTGGCCGGGTTGCTGTTGCGCCTGAGCTATCCCGCACGCTTCGCCCGCTTCCACGCTGCGTGGCCTTTCGTGGTAGGCGCCGCCGTCACGGCCATTTTCTTCGGCGTGTTGTATGGCGAATTCTTCGGACCGACCGGCGTCTTGCCGGTGCTGTGGCTCTCGCCGACCGAGGACCCCGTGCAGCTGCTACTGGCTGCGGTCGGGTTCGGCGCGGTCTTGCTGGCCGGCGCGTATGTGCTGGGTACGGTCAACCGCTGGCGTGAGGGCGGGGTGCGAGCAGCCCTGTACGCCCCGTCGGGATTGGCTGGCGCGGCGGTCTTCCTCGGCCTTGGCATAGCCGCCGCGGGGCTATACAGCCACCGTGGCACGATCACCGTTTTGGGAGGCAGTCTTGCCGTGGCTGGGCTGGTATTCGCCGGTATTGGCCTGTTCGCGGCCGGTGGCGGTGGTGGAGCGGCAGCCGCCCAAGCAGGAGTTGGCCTGGTCGACATGGTGATCCGGCTCGGCGCCAACCTGGTGTCGTTCGCCCGTCTTGCCGCGTTCGGTTTGACGCACGCCGTAATTGCGAAGGTTGTGTGGGACGGGACGACCGCCTTGGCCGGGCGCGGGATGGGCTATTTAGTTCTCGCGGGATTGTTGTTCGCGGTCGGCAATGCGCTGGCCTTTACGCTGGAGGCACTCGTCGCGGCGGTGCAGGCATTGCGTCTGGAGTACTACGAGCTGTTTTCGAGGGTCTTCGACTCATCGGGCCGGCCGTTCCGACCGTGGCACGTGCCGACCGTTCCTGAGGAGGACCGCAAATGACATGGCTGCTGGCCCTGCCGGTGATCGTTCTCGTGGGAGGCGCCACGGTGCTGGTAGGCCGTCGCCACGATGCCTCCGGACTAGGCCAAAGGCGAGGCTGGCGCTTCCTGCTTACCGTCAACGCCTTCATGATCATCGCGTCTGCAACGGTCCTCGTTGTGGCGGTAGCGGCCACCTCGGCCGCCGCTCCCAGTGCGCAACCTGCACCGGTCGACACAAGCGGCAGATGGGCGGCTCTGCTGGGAGCCGCGATCGCGGTCGCCGCTTCCTCTATTGGGGCGGCGATTGCCGTCGCCTACACCGGTGCCGCGGCGCTTGCTGCCCTCAGCGAGCGGCCCGAATTGTTCGGCCGAGCCATGGTGATCCTTGGGCTGTCGGAAGGGATCGCAATCTATGGGCTGATCGTTGCCATCATCCTGATTGGCAGGGCTTGACCGATGGGACGGATCGTGGCGATTGGTGAAGAGCCTCGCATTATGGGCTTTGCGCTCACAGGTGTGGTGGTCTGCCCGGCGGCTGATGCGGGTGCGGTTCGAGCCGCGTGGCGTGACTTGCGAACCGACGACGCCCTCGTCATCTTGACTGCGGCAGCCGCGGATGTTCTGGGCGACGAAGTGCTGCGAACTCGCCCTCCGCTCACTGCCGTCATGCCTGCATGATTGCTCCGGCCAGCACCCTCGCACCGCGCCCCGCCGTTAGGGCGCGTGACCAGAAGTTTGCCCAGCGGACTGCAGCTGCGCTGGAGCCGCTGAAAGCTGAGCTGTTGCGTCGAGCCCACGCCACTGCGGCTGAGCGCTTGGAGCGAGCCGCGGCCGAAGACACAGCAATCATCGCGCAGGCGGAAGAGGAGGCAGCGCTCATCTTGGAGCAGGCCCGCCAGGAGGGCATCTCCGAGGCGGCGGTGTTGGTCGCGGCGCAACGAGCCCAAAGCCGGCGGCAGGCTCGCGCAGTCATACTGCGGGCTCGTGCGGAGGTCGTAGACGAGCTTCGCAGGCGAAGCATGTCCGCCGCGGCGCGGCTGAGCTCCGAACCCGACTACCCGGAGGTGCGCAACCGGCTGATCGATTACGTCCGCGTCCAACTAGGCAAGGACGTGGTGATCTCCGATTCGCCGACCGGAGGAGTCATCGGAACCGTTCCAGGACGACGGCTGGACTGTTCCTTCGCCACGCTCGTCGAGCAGGGCCTCGCCGAGCGAGCCACTCCGCTCAACACGCCATGAACGACAGGACACCGAGTCGGGTGACGCGGGTAGTCGGCCCACTCGTACAACTCGACGGAGCCGCTTCCCTTGCCATCTCCGACGTGGTGGGGCTTGGAGCCGCTGGACTCCCCGGGGAAGTAGTCGCAATCCGGGATGGGCGTGCCACCATTCAGGCGTACGAGTACACCGGAGGGCTGCGGCCCGGCGATCCAGCAGGCTCGCTGGGTGAGCCGCTGTCGGTGCCGCTTGGGCCCGGCTTGCTGGGTGGTGTCTTTGACGGGCTGCTCCGTCCACTGGCGGGTGCTCCTGCATGGCTGGCGCCGGGCACCACGTCCCAGAGAGGCCAGGAACGCGAGTGGCCTTGGCGTCCTCAGGTACGAGCCGGTGAGCAGGTGGGTCCCGGCGGTTGTCTGGGCATCATCGAAGGAGCAGGTGCGGTCGAGCACCGGGTGTTGGTGCCTCCCCGACTAAGCGGAGCCGTGACCGCTGTGCGCGAAGGACCATGCCCCTCACAGGGCGCGGTGGCAAGCGTGGCAGGGGTTGACGTGCCGCTTCGCGCGTCGTGGCCGGTACGCCGGCCGCGACCGGCGCGGGAACGTCTCGAGTCAACCGAGGCGCTGTGGACCGGCCAACGCGTTCTCGATCTGCTGTTTCCGGTGGCGCGCGGCAGCACTGCGGCGGTCCCGGGCGGATTTGGCACGGGCAAGACGGTTCTGCTGCAGCAGCTGGCCAAATGGTGCGACGCCGACGTCATCGTCTACGTCGGTTGCGGCGAACGCGGCAACGAGATGGCTGAAGTCGTGGAAGACCTCGCCAAACTGGACGACCCGCGTACGGGCGGGCGGCTTGCGGATCGGACGGTCGTCATCGCCAATACCTCGAACATGCCGATGATGGCTCGCGAGGCCAGCATCTACACCGGTGTGGCTGTGGCCGAGTACTACCGAGACATGGGCTACCACGCAGTCGTCATTGCCGATTCCACGTCGCGCTGGGCCGAAGCCCTTCGCGAATTCAGCGCTCGCAGCGGAGCTCTACCCACCGAGGAGGGCTACCCTGCCGACCTTGCTTCGGCGCTGGCAGCGTTCTACGCCCGCGCCGGCGCTGTCATCACGTTGGGTGGTTCGCCCGGGTCTGTGACCATAGTCGGCGCTGTCTCGCCTCCCGGCGGGGACCTCACCGAACCGGTTACCGCGCACACGCAGCGGTTCGTGCGATGCATGTGGAGCCTGGACCGTGACCTCGCGTACGCCAGGCACTATCCGGCGGTTTCGTGGTCCGGCTCATTCTCACGAGACGCTGCCTCGCTCGCCGTCTGGCATGCTCACCAGCACGACCCCGGGTGGGCTGCACGTCGGGCTCGGGTGGTCGCGGTGCTGGCGGAGGCGGACCGGCTCCGGGCGCTTGCCGAGCTGGTCGGCACCGGCGCACTGCCCGCCCATGAGCGTGTGACGTTGCTGGCCGGGCGTTTGGTTCGGGAGGCGGTGCTGCAGCAAAGCGCCACGAGCACACATGACGCCACCTGCAGCCTTTCGAAAACCGCGGCGCTTTCTGACGGGGCGCTCGCCGTGGCGGACCGGGCCTGGCAGCTCGTGGATGGCGGCAGCCCTGTCGAACGGCTGGAACGGGTCGACTTCACCATCCTGCTGCGTGCTCGCGATGAGACCGGACCTCAGGATGTTGAGGGTGTGCACGCGGCAGTCGCCACCACGCTTGAGCGGCTGGCAGGCGCGAGATGACCACCTCGTCGAATCCGACCAAGTGGGGCCGACTGGACTTCACCAACGTCCACGAGCTGCGTGGGCCCCTGCTGGTCCTCGCCGGCGTACGCGACGTCGGGTTTGACGAGTCAGCAGTGGTGCGTGTGGACGGCCACCAGGTCCGCCACGGCGTGGTGCTGGAGGTCGACCAGGACCTGGCCGTCATCCAGGTCATGGAGGGCACCGAGGGCCTGCGTCCGAACGGCATAGCGGTGTCATTCGCCGGCCAGCCGATGCAGATTCCGGTCGGTACAGGCTGGCTCGGGCGCGTGTGCAATGGCCGTGGCGACCCACTGGATGGCGGACCACCGGTGCTGGGAGAGCGAACCGCCCCGGTGGCTGGGAACCCGCTTAATCCAGTGCTGCGCGAGCCCCCTGCCGAGCCGGTCATCACCGGCGTCTCGGCGATCGATGCGCTAACCACCCTGGTCCGTGGGCAGAAGCTGCCGATCTTTTCCGTCGCTGGGCTGCCCCACCTGGAGCTGGCCGCGCAGATCGCGGCGCAGGCCAACGCCGGAGGTGAGCCGTTCTCGGTTGTGTTCGCTGCCATGGGCCTGACACACCCGGACGCCGCCGCCGTACGCGACATCCTTGAGGATCGTGCGGCCGCCGGTGAGCTGGCACTGTTCTTGAACACCGCAGACGATCCGGTGATCGAGCGGACGCTCACGCCACGGCTAGCGCTGACAGTGGCTGAGCACCTCGCTTACGTCGAGGGGCGGCACGTTCTCGTGATCATGGCCGACATGACGAGCTATGCGGAAGCGTTGCGGGAGGTGTCAGCCGCCCGGGGAGAGGTCCCCGGCCGGCGCGCTTACCCTGGTTATCTCTACAGCGACCTGGCTTCGCTTTACGAACGATGCGGTCGGGTGCGGGGCTTACCGGGCTCGGTGACGATCGTGCCGGTGCTCACCATGCCGGCGGGCGACATCACTCACCCGGTGCCTGATCTCACCGGATATATCACCGAGGGGCAGATCGTGTTGTCACCCGAGGTCTACGCTCACAACGTCTACCCGCCGGTTGACCCGCTGTCTTCCCTGTCACGGTTGATGAGGCGCGGCGCCGGCAGAGGTCGAACCCGGGAGGACCATCTCGACTTGGCCGCGCAACTCATCGCCGCCCTCTCCCAGGCGCGTCAGGTCCGCGAACTGGCCGAGCTGGTCGGCACGGCAGCTCTTGGGGAGAGTGATCGTCACTACCTGAAGCTTGTGGAGGTGTTCGAGACGCAGCTGGTTAACCAACGTCCAGACGAGAGCCGTACGCTCGTCCAGACCCTTGACCGCGCTTGGCGAGTGGCGGCGGCATTACCTCGGCAGGAATTGACCATGCTGCCGGCGGCGATGCTCGATGTGCACCTGAAGCCGGAGCGGCAAGCACCATGACGACGCTCGGCAGGATGCGGGTTCCCCCGGGCCGCGCCGGCCGGTTGTGGCTGGAACAGCGCCTTGGCGTCGCTCAACACGCTGGAGAGCTGCTCAAGAACAAGCTTGCAATCCTCAACCGTGAGGAACAGCGCCTTGCCCAGCGTGCCGCCGACGGGACAGGGGAGTGGCAGCGACGATGCCGCGAGGCCGAGACCTGGGCGCTGCGCGCTGCCGTTCTATCCGGGCGACGCGCCCTCAGGATCGCCTCGGATGGCACGATGGCTCAGGCAGATGTCGCGATGGGCTTGACGATTGGGATCGAGCATCCTGTCGACGCTGCGGTGCGCCTGAAGCACCAGGATCAGCCGGTTGTGGGCAGCGCCGCCGTGATGCAGGCGGCGGAGGCTGCCCGCGCGGCGGTTGAAGCTGCCCTCTCTGCCGCTGTGGCGGCCGCCGCCTTGCGGGCGCTACGAGCGGAGCTCGCGGCCACTCGCCGAACCCTCCGAGCGGTGGAGCAGCGGTGGATACCTAGGCTGTCGACAGCGCTCGCGGAGGTACGGCTCGACCTGGAGGAATTGGAGCATGCCGAAGGCGTACGGCATCGCTGGGCAGCACAGCAGCGAAGGCGGTAGCACAAGCGCGTCGTGAGGGCTTTGCTGCCCGTTACTCCGGCGGAATGCTGTTGCTGGTAGCGGTGGCGGAACCGAGACGCCGACGTTTTCGGGCTGCGGGCAGGAGTGTCGAGATCGACACGACAAGTCCCCAACGAATAAACACCCGTGAGCTGGTCCTTGGTCAAGTTGGGTCAATGACAAGTCGGCGGACCTCGTTGACGTGGTCGGCCTCCCAGGTACCAAAGATCGAGATTAGATGCTGCTAGCCGCCGAGCCACCGACGCTTAGCACCACGGTCACCGACCCGCACATCGCAAGGAGCCCGGCATGAAGTCATTCGAAGCTCACACGCTCATCGCTGCGGACCCGCAGACCGTCTGGGACACCCAGCTCAACCTCCAAAACTGGGCTGCCTGGGACCCGAACATCGTCCGCGCTGAAGGCACCCTCGCCGTCGGAGGCTCGATCACATTGCACACCAAGCGACCTGGCGAGGACAAGATTCGACCCTTCAAACTCAAAGTCGTCGAGTGGTATCCGCCCAACCGCCTTGTACTCGCTGGTGGCATGCCCCTTGGCATCTTCACCGGAACCCAGATCCACGAATCCACGCCGAGCGAGGGAGGAACTCGCTTCACCATCCGAGAGCAGTTCACGGGGCTGCTCTCGCCGCTTATCGCTCGCGCAATCCCCGATCTCCAGCCGGGGTTCCACGCGTACGCAAATGGCCTAAAAGAGGCGGCCGAGGAGCAACACCGAAGTGGCTCCTAGTCGCGTAGCGAGCTTGGGCCCGACGATCCTGTAACTGGTGTCCCGGCTGATTGTTTGGGAGCTCCCAGCGGGATCCACCAGATAGCAGTCTCATCAACGCTGGACGGACGTCGCACTCGCTCACGCAGCTGCCTCTATTCCCACCAGAACAGTTCGCCGAGCACCAGGAAAACGAATAGCGCCGGGAATAGTGACAGCGGCAGCCACAGCAGCGCCCACCGCTCATGCTTGATCTTGGCAGCGAGCGCGAGCGCAAATGCAGCCAGCGATGCGACCATTCCGCCGAGCAGCGAAACGGCGCCAAGAAACCCAACCCAGTTGTCCTCGGTGGCGCCGGCGCCACCGACGGCATATGCCACAGCGAATATCGCGGCCGAAACCAGGATCAGAACTGCGACAGCTGCTGCAATACCGACTGCCCAACGTGCGCTACGAGTATGCCCAGGTTCGCGACCCGCTGGCACGGAAGCTGGGCTTGGAACCGGATGAGCTGTCATCGAAACCTATCTCCCTCGAAAGCGCTGCTGTGGAGTTCTAGCACGATTTGTCTCGATTGCGACAAACTGGACCACTCACCGAGCGACCGAAGCACTGGCCCGCTCATCGGTGAGCTGGGGGATCGCTCGCCGAGTCGGAGAGAACGCCCCCCGAGTCCCGCAGGTTGACCGAGGCACAGCGACGATCCAGCCGTGCTGAGATCAGGTAGAGCATGCCGGTGATCAGTGGGAGAACACTGACGGCCGATAGTGAGACCGCTCCGCCGAAGCTGCCAAGGCTTGAGGCTGCGACCGGGAGCAAACCAAGAGCGACCAGCAGCCAGCCGACAATGGCGGTCCGCTTCAGACCGAGGACGCCCAAAGCGGCACTCAGCGCGAATACTGCGACAGCGCGCACGGGACCGTACTGGTTTTCGACGGCGCGCCAGACCTCCGGGTCGAAGGCGTACCACAAGCTGGTCAGGACAACCGCTCCCGAGAGAACGATCATGATAGGCGTGGCCAGGCGGGGCCGGTACCAGGCCAGCACAGCCAATCCCACGAGGGGAATCAACCAGGCGAGGACCAGACTGATCGCTTCCGTTCCCCCGGGCTCCTCGAATGCCTCGCCCGCGATGAAGAGACCCGCAAGCACTGAGAAGACAGCCATAACGCCAAAACCCAGCCGCTTGATGGCTCTGGCACGCAACGAGCGGTCCGAGTGACGTAGAAACACGAAGCTGATCACCAGGGCAATCACGACAAGCGCGGCCCCGGCTATCACGAAGGTGAAGGAGAACATGCCTACAAGCCCAGAGCCAGCGGAAGGGCGTTGAACAGGACCGATATTGCTGCAACGACCAGCCCGACCAATGCTGGAAGGGCTCCGGCCCGCCTGCCGAGCCTGCGCGCCCGAAGCCCGAACACGACGGCGCACAAAGCTGGAGTAATGAGAACCAGGACGGCAGGAACACCCGCCCGCAACGCCACCCCCACCGGAACGTCCGAATCGCCCGACTGATAACCCTGCGCAGTCAACAGCCCATCGCCGATGAACATCGCGCCAACGAAGGCCAGGGGCAAGATCGCCACCGAAATCCAGGCAAGACCGAGATTCCGGCGAGCCTGCCTTGAGCCGACTGTAGGGGACGGCGCAGCTGCCCTTTCCGTCATTGACATCAACCCCCATTCCGCCCCTCATCCTTACCCCCTCAACACGGTGCTGACAGAGGCTAAGGCCCTAGGCTCCAGCGATCTCCGCGAAGTCAGCCACCGTGGGGAATACATGGCGCCGTCTCCGTACCCCGCCAGCCGACTGCGGCAACTATCCCCCGGCCACGAGCTGCAAGATGATCAGGCCAGCCAGGCTGGCGGTGGCCAAGACCAGGCCGGCAACTCCCCAGACCCGGCCCGGCCCTCGGAGAGCGGCAATTCCCGGGACTACCGCAGCAGCGATTCCGATCAGCATCAGCCAAAAAGCGCCGATGACGACCCAATCCGGAGGGCGAAACGGGGTCAGGGAAGTAACCGCAACCACAATCAGCGACAACGCCGCTATCGAGCCGGAGATGGCACTGGCCATTCCATTACTTCGGCCGTGACGCAGCGCGTGGCCGGCCTTCGTCATGCCCCCACCCCATCCCGCCCAGTACGCCCTACCGCTCGGACCATACCGTCTGTGTCCTTCCCGCCGGGCCGAAACACAAAGCACGTAAGGCTCACTGCGGTATGAGCGGGCCTGGAATAGACAGCACGCCCAGGACGGATGACCGGCCCTACCGGGTGTGATGCACCGACTCCGCGGCCTCGTGCATCGCGCGGAACATCTCCGTAGCGTCCTCCGGCGACAAGCCGGCATCGAGCACCGGCAGGTACACCTCTTCCTCCTTGGCGAAGTGAAGGCGGACAACCGCGTAGAGACCGTACAGGGCGCGTTGCAGCGCACGCCGCTGGTCCGGCGTCGGCGCGTCGGTTAAGGAGTTCCGCAGGCGTGTTAGTTCCCGCGTCAGGGCTACGACTTCTACGTGGTCCCGGTGCATGGTCCGGGTTGCCCCCGGCGCTTGCATCACCTGCTCCACCTTCGGGTACAGTTCGGCATCCTCCGCCTGGGCGTGGGGGATCAGCTGACCCTCCAGAAACGCCAGTGCTTCATCCAACGCTTCCCCAAGGCCCTCGCCGCCGCCCTCGGCCGCTTCCGCCGCGGCCCGTAACGACTCGATCCGCGGCAGCAGCTCTCGATGCTCGTCGCGCAGTGGCTGAGTCACGCTCATGAAGACGCCTCCACGGCTGGTAGTGCGTAGATGCTCCTAACGTAGGAGCCAGCAGGCGCGGCTGGCAAGGCGGGATTAGCCTGCGGAGCATCCGGGTCGCCCGCCGAAATGAGTTGGAGCACACGACTCTTGGCTATGCCGTACCGCTGGTCGAGCTCGGCGGCCGTTGTCCCAGCCGCGTACTCAACCACAAGCGTTCGAGGGTCTCAGCCTGTAAGCGCTTGCTGACCCGACGTTCTCGGCGTCGACTCGGGCGCCGGGATGGGCGAAGCGATGGGCTGTCCGCCACATAAGTCAGCAGGGCCGGGGTTCAGTGTGATCGAACTGGAGCCGACGGGCGCGATACGCCGGGCGTGTTGCCGTCGGCCTACTCATGCTCTTGGGCGGGGCAGTCTTCAATGCCGCAAATCTCGTTTCTGGTGGAGACTATGCCGGCTTCGCAGACCAGGCACACTTCGACTGGGTGACGGCCGCATGGCGTGCAGTCGTCGCGCCGAACCAGTACCTGTTCATCGGTCTGCTTGTGGCGTTCGAGGCGATCGTCGGTGTTCTGATCCTCAGTGGTGGACGAAGGACGCAGGTCGGCCTTCTTGGCGCGATCGGCTTCCATCTCGCCCTATGGCTGTTCGGTTGGGGCGTGACCATCTACGTCCTCATCATGCTTCCGGCACTCGTGCTGTTGTTCCGCGCGGAACGGCATGCCGCCACCGTCTCTGAGGCGGCTGTCGCTCCCGCAACAGTTACCGACGTGGGGGCTCACGCCGAGCGTTGAGTGACGCGGGCCACGCCAACGGTGGTCACCGTAGCTGGCTTCCGCCGGCCCGGGGATAGCCGATGCGGCTGCGGACCTCCTCGGTCAGTCGTGCCAATCGATCAGAGGTCTCGGGAGTGAGCGCGGTCGGCCCGTGGATCAATCGGGTCGCGCTCGGCAGCTCGGCCAAATCGGCGGTGAACCGTTGACGGGCGACAACGACGGCCTCTGCAGCCGAGCTCTGCGGAGCCAGCCGCCGGCCCTGCGACATGACCTGTTCTAGCAGCGGCTCTGCATCGGCTGGGCACTCCTCATCGCGAACCGTAAGAACGTCGCGGCAGTTGGGGCGGCGGAACACCTGCTTCGGTGCAGGTGCTGTGATCTTTTCAGCGGACAACTTCATAACCGGCTGGCCCGCATACTCCACCAGCTTGTACGCGGAGTCCAGATAGGGCTGGTCGGCTGCTGTGCCGACCTTGGTGCCGACCGCGAAGAGATCGACCGGCGCATCCGCCGATACCAGACTGTCGATTCCGTACTCGTCAAGCCCACCGCTGACGATAATCGCCGCCTTCTCCATGCCCGCCGCATCGAGGGTACGGCGCGCACTCCGCGCAAGGGCGTTAAGGTCGCCGCTGTCCAGCCGGACCCCAAACGCACGGTGGTCGGTAAGTTCCCGCAACACTTCGGCCGCGACCTCTACCCCGGTGGGGGTGTTATAGGTGTCCACCAGCAACGTCACAGGACCATGCGTGTGTCGAGCGAAGGTACGGAATGCGTCCTCCTCTTGAGGAAACACTTCGACAAATGAGTGCGCCATCGTGCCGACAGCCGGCACACCATAGATCCGGGCAGCCGCAACATTGCTGGTGCCGGCGAAGCCGACGATCGCCCCGGCCCGTGCGGCGTGCATGCCTGCCTCCACGCCATGAGTGCGGCGCAGCGAAAAGTCGACTACGGGCTTGCCTCGGCCCGCTATGACGCATCGTGCCGCCTTGCTCGCTACAGCGGTCTGGTAGGTGATCTGGTTGAGCAGGAAAGTCTCCACCAGTTGCGCCTCAGGCAAAGGGGCGGTTACCTCCAGCAGCGGTTCACCGGGCAGGATGACGCGGCCCTCGGGCACCGCCCACACCTCACCTGTGAAGCGGAGGCCACGCAGGCCGTCTAGGTCCTCGTCTGGGCGATCAACGGCCTCGGCGAAGGCGGCGACGTCCTCATCGTCGATCTCGAACTGCTCCAGGTAGGAGATCGCTGACTCAAGGCCAGCGGCAATCAGGAAGCCCCGGTCTGGCGGGAGCTTGCGAGTGAACAGGCTGAACGTGGCCAGCTCGGTCATGGCCTCCCGCACGTAAGCGAGCGCCATCGTCACCTCGTACAGGTCCGTTACCTGCGCGTTGGACATGTCGACCTTGGAGCCATGCACTGATGCGTCGTTCGGCCTCCCGCAGCGGGGCTACGCCGCTTCAGGATCAGGCTGATGGATACCGAAAGTATTGCCCTCAGTGTCGAGGTAGTAGCCCTGCCAGGCCATCCCGGTCAGTGCCATCTTCGGCAACGCCACTTGTCCGCCGGCGTCGAGTATGCGGCGCTCGGTCTCGTCGTAATCATCGACGCCCACGGTGCAGACGAACGCGTTCGTTCCTTGTCCCTCCGCAGGTGCCGGGGCGGGGCGCTTAAGCAGGCCGCCGCCAATCCCGGGCTCGTCCTCTGGCCCTGTCGCCACACCCCAATACGTAGAGCCGGTGACCTCGCCGAAGTCCTGGAAGGACCAGCCGAAAACCGTCGTGTAGAAGGCCTTGGCGCGTTCCACATCGTCGGCCTGGATCTCGAAGTGCACCACACGCGCCATGCCGTCTCCTGTGCTAGTTCTCGGAGAAAAGATACGCAACAAATTTGGGAGCTCGGCACGGGCGTCGTGAATCGGGAGGAATCCAGTACCTACGTTCGCTGCCTACGGGGATGTTGTACGACTGTTGTCTTGATCGCATTTTGAACCGCAGCCGCCGGATCGCGACCTGACCGGGGAATGGGAAATTCGCCCTGACGTCACCGGACCTTGGACCCTGCCGGCTTTACCTGGATGAGCTTTATCGTGCTAGCGATGGCTCCGTCGGCCGGCCAGGAGGCAGGTCGCGATTCTCCGATAGCGAGGAGGTGATGAACGATGCCTCCGCATTGCGACTCACTTGATGGACCGGTGGTCGGCGCGGCGCGCGAAGCGCTGGAGGCCGGCGACGTCGCGATCGTGCTCCCGTTCGTACCTGAACGAGGTGAGGAAGACGTGCGGGCAGCGTTCACCGCTGTCATGCCGGTGCGTGCCATGGGCGGTCAGGCTCAAGCCGTAGCAGATCAATTGTTCTTCGAGACCGTGGTACGGATTCACCGTGCCGGCGAGGGTGCTCCGTACACCGGACTGAAACCGGCCGGCACCCCGGTGGGTCCGGTCATTCCGATCGCGGAGGAGGCCGTTGCCACTGGGTCGACCGATCGGTTGACCACCTACCTCACTGGGGTGCTGCAAGACGAACTCAGCAAGCGACTTAACAGGGTTAGGGCGCTGGCCGTGAACAAGGACAGATCAGTAACAGACGCCCGGCGTTACGTGGAAGCCATGCTGGGATTTGAGGTGTACAGCCACTCATTGCTCAAGGCGCTGGGCGCGCACGACGCCCACCACGGCGAAGGATGACTTTCTCGCAATTTGGCCGCACGCCAACCTCCTCCGCCGCGAGTCTTCTAGGCAAGCAATCGCCGTAGGAACTCCATCAGTCCCGGCGGCCCCTCAACGATGACATCGGCCTGGTCGAGGAGTGGTGGGGGGGCCTCGGCAGAGTCGACTGCGACGCGTAACGCGTCCCCTCCGCGACCTTTCAGCTCCAGCGCCGCAGCAAATGCAGGGAGGTCACCCAGATCGTCCCCGGCCACAATCACGCTGCGGGCGTTGGACTCGCCGACGACCCGGCGAACAGCATCACCCTTGTCGCTGCGCACAGCTGGGCGCAGCTCCCAGACCAGCTTGCCACGCAGGACCTCGAGTCCGTGCCGGTGAGCAACTTGCCGAGCTGCTTCATTGATGGCCGCCGTCCAGCGAGCGGGGTCGGCGACCCGCCGCGTATGGAGGGCAACGGCATACTGCTTGTCCTCCAGGTAGGCGCCGCTGTCACGGACTGCGGCGCAATCTCGGAGATCCTGCTGAGCCGCCATCACGGCCGGACGCGCCGCCTCTAGCCGCGGATCTTCCCATACATGATCGTCGCGAATCTCCTGCAACCCGTACAGCCCGAGATAGCGCACTCCCGGGGCCAGCGCATGCTCGGCCAGGTAATCAGCAGGGCGACCCGAGAGCAGCGCGACCGCGGCAAACCGGGCGGCGAGATGACCGAGTAAGTCAACCGTTCCGGGCAGCGGTCTTGCCTCGTTCGGATCATCGACAATCGGTGCGAGCGTGCCGTCGAAATCGAGACACACAGCAGTCGTCTGCGCCTGCGCCGCCAGCCGGGCACCAGGCTCAGTCAGCATCGCCTCACCTGTGGGTGTTACGACTTGACTCCAGTGACGTCACCCCTGAGTCCAGTAAGAAGGTATGCCGCGCGCCAGCGTGCAGCTCAACGGTCTGCTCACCCACCAAAACGGTGATGGGTGCTGCCGGGCCAGGGCGTGAACTGACCTGGATACGGTCCTCGGAGAACAAGAGTTCGACGCGGTGGCCGCGATAGTGCACGCTGAAGCGCAGTCGTTTGATCTGTGGCGGCATTGCCGGATCGAATCGCAGCACTTGTCCGCGGGCGCGCATACCGGTCAGGCAGCGCAGCACAAGATCCACCGTGCCGGCCATAGCCCCTAGGTGGATGCCCTCCGCTGTCGTTCCGCCTTGGACGTCGGCGACGTCGCTCTGCAATGCTTGCTCCAGGAACCGCCAGGCCTTGTCGCGGCCATAACTGGTCAAGATCCAGGCGGTCGCAACGGAGCTGAGGGTCGAGCCGTGCGATGTCCGTGCCAGGTAATAGTCGACAGTTCGGGCCATCTGCTCTTCACTTACTTCATAGCGCAGGCCGGCGAGCAGGTCCCGGAGCTCGTCTCGCGACAATAGGTAAAGCAACATCAATACGTCGGCCTGCTTGGACACCTTGTAGTGATTCGTGCTGTCGCCTTCTGCCTCAAGCACGCGGTCCAGTCGTTGGATGTCGCCGTACTTGTCCCGGTAACCCTCCCAGTCGAATTCGCGCAGCTGCTCATAGCCCTCGAACTGACTCAGCACACCGTCGGCGTGGAACACGACGGTCATCTTCCGACTGATGTCGCGCCACCGCTCCAGCTCCTCGTCGCGGATGGCCAGCTCTTCGGCCAACTCTTGGCGGTAGTGCGGCGGAAGCTCCTGCAACGCCTCCAATGCTCGCTGCAGCACCCAGACGGCCATGACGTTGGTGTAGGTGTTGTTGCGCAGGCCCTCTTCATCCGAATTGGGGTAGCCGTCGTGGTACTCGTCTGGGCCCATGACACCGTTGATCTCGTAACGATTTAGTGTTCGGTTGTACGTGGCGATGCTGGACCAGAACCGGGCGATTTCGATGAGCAGCTCGGCGCCTGTGAAGCGTAGAAATCCAAGACTGCCAGTGACCATGTAGTGCTGCCACACGTTGTAGGCGATCGCGATGTTGACATGGCGTTGAAGGTGCGTGCGGTCGGGCAGCCAGCGCCCCGACCTCGGGTTGAGGTGGAGCCGTTGCGTCTCCTCCCTTCCGTTGGAACCGCTTTGCCACGGGAACATCGCGCCCGCGAAGCCTGCATCCCGCGCGGCCGCCCGCGCCGCGTCGAGTCGGGCGTACCGGTATTCCAGTAACGCGACAGCCAGCCACGGACGCTGGAAGTTGATGTAGGGGAAGATGAACAACTCATCCCAGAAGATGTGACCTCGGTACGCCTCGCCATGCCAACCGCGCGCTGGCACCCCGACGTCCAAGTGTGCGCTGCGCGGAGAGACGGTTTGCAGTAGATGAAAGAGGTGCAGGTGCAGCACCGTCCCAATCCATTCGTTGGCAGTGTCCATCTCAATGTCGTACCGGTTCCAGACGCTGAACCAGGCGCGCTGGTGGCTGCTGAGGAGCTCGGCGAAGTTGGCAGCCCTGGCCACTGCCAGGCGGGCGTCATGGCCGCTCTCGGTGATCGCGCGGTCACGCGAGGTATAGAGCGCGACGATCTTCTCGACTGTCACTGGCTGCCCCTGCTGCAGCTGGACGGTGAGATCGTGGGCAACAAATCCGGGCTCCTCGACAAGCCTGCGATCCACTTCAACGATCTCCCCGTCGCGCACCACCCTGGTGCGTGCGGCGAGTGCGACCCGTACATGCGACTGATTTGTCTCGACCTGCAGATCGATCGTTTTCTTGTCGACTTCAGCCTGACTCGAGATCGTCAAGTGTTGGCCGTTCAGGTCGCGGTAGCGCTGGACACCCGCGTTGACCACCCTGCCATCCAGCCCGGAGCGGATCTGGATGCTGTCTGACCAGTTCTCAGCCGTGAACTCGGTCTCCAGGCCAGCGAGGTGCTCATCCTTACGGCTAACGAACCGGCGCTGCACCACCTTGGTCCGTCGTCCCAGGGCGTCCTGCCAGGTGAGGCTGCGGGTGAGTGTGCCGTGCTTCATGTCGAGTTCAAGGCGGTGATCTTTGACGCCGGGCTGTTGCATATCGAACCATGGACCACCAACGATTCGGAATTGCAGCGGTAGCCAGTTGGGCTGATTGACCAGGTCTTCGTTCTCGACCTGGCGGCCTGCGACATCACTGGTTAGCCGGTTGTAAAGGCCGGCCACGTAGGTCCCCGGATAATTGACTTCGTCGGCCTTGGCCTCTGGCAGCGCGCCCCGAGTAACGAAATAGCCGTTGCCCAGCGCGCAGAGCGCTTCGCGCAAGCCTTGGCGTCCGGGGTCGAAGTCGTCGTATACCAATGTCCATACGTCGGGCGGCCGCTCGGCGTACCGCCGCCGGATCTCCTCAGCGGCTTGCCGTTCCTCCAATCGACCCTCGAGGAGGGCCGGCAGGGAGACGTCGTCCAAAGTAGGAACCACCAGGTCGGCACCGATGTCGGCCAACTGCTGTTGGTCGCCGAGGCGTGCCACGCCGATCGCGGCAATGCCGCCAGCCTTGGCCGCCTGCACCCCGCTCGGCGCGTCCTCGATGACGAAACACACCTCGGGGGATAGTCCGAGTTCCTCGGCAGCGGCCAGGAAGATCATGGGGTCAGGTTTTCCACGAGGGAAGTCGTGGCCGGAGATGTCGGCGTCGAAGAGCTCCTCTAAGGTCATCCCTTGATGCAGGAAGCCATATTCGAGGCGTTGTTCGGCGGCAAAGGTGTCCAGCCGGATCCGTTCGAGGAACAGCTTTGCGTTCTTTGATGAGGACGCCGCCGCCACCCGAATCCCGCTGTTCTTGACAGCGAGGATGAACCTCAATGCATCAGGAAAAGCCCTGAACCGGCCTTGCTCGATGAGCTCGAGGACGTGCTCCTGCTTGGCGGTCGCGTACTGGTCTGTCCGCCGGTCTACGTCGGGCACTCTGAAGTACTCAAGCGCAGCCCGGGCTCCTGCCAACCGTGGCTTGCCGGCCAACATTTGCTGGTACACCTGCGTGGTAAAGCGCTCGGCAGTCCAGCTGGTCTGGTCACGAATGTCGCACCAGTCGCCCTCAAGGAGCTCTTGGAGGGATTCGCGCCACGCCAGCTCGTGCGGTGAGTCGACGAGCACCCCATCCACGTCGAATATCGCACCCTGGTATGCCATTAGCCCTCACCGATCCCTCGGAGCTCCTGCGTCGCTACGCAATAGCCAGCTGACGTGTCTGATGTATACAGTCTGTGCGCCGGCGCCGCTGTGGGTATCGGCGCGGACGAGAGGACAACCCGACTTTATCCGGTGGCACGCGACCCACTTTCGGCCTCTGCTCGAAGCATGCCCAGAGCCCAAGGTCCCTTCCTTTGTAGGGGCCACAGGATTGACCCATCGGACGACGACGCAAAGGAGGAACATCATGACCAGCCAGGGCAGCGCGGTGGCGGTGCTGCCGCCAGTGAAGATCAAAGGGGTAGCAGCTGGGGGTCTCGCGCTGCGAGGGTTTGCGCTGGGCGCGTTGGCCGCTGGCAGCGCAGCAATCGGCGCGCTCGCGGTCGGCGCGCTCACTGTGGGCCGGCTCAAGGTGGGCAAGGCCAACTTTCGGGAACTCGCCGTCACCCGCCTCCAGGTGGACGAACTGGTCATTGGCGGCCGCGTCATTTCGGCGGACGAGTTCGCGTCCCGGCAGCGAGATGCGGGAAGCGAGCCACCCCCGGTGCAGGTCTAGTCGGGGCAGCCTCTCGGCTACGCGAGGTTGCGGATATAGCGAGACGCAAGGCGCGAGCAGGCGCGTTCATCGCCGATTTCCGATTCATCCACGTCGCTGGTGGCTCTCCACGGCTGTCCGACCAACGTAGGAGGTAAGGCGGTCCTCCGTGGCTGCCCACTAACGAAGGCGTATGAAGACGATCTTGCAGCGATGTCTAGTAACCGGTTGGCCCTTCGCCTCTCCTCCGGATGTCCACAGGCTCTAGCCACGAAATTGTGGGCCGCTGGCGGGTTGGCCTTAGCGGCCCACCGAGCGGCTGCTAAGGCAAGCTCGGTGGAACTGGGCCGACATGGTAGGGCCGCATCATCTCGTTGTCCTCGTGCTCGACGATGTGGCAGTGCCAGACGTATCGCCCGGGAAGGTCGAACAGCGCCTTTACGCGGGTGATCTCTCCTGGGTAGGCGATGACGGTGTCCTTGAAGCCGCGTTCGGAGGGCTCCGGATCTCGTTTGTCACCGCTGGCAAGCTGTTCCCGGTTCACGACCTGGAATTGCACTTCATGAATGTGGATGGGGTGGGCGTCCTCGGTGAAGTTGTGGAGCTCCCAGATCTCGATGGCGTCGACCGCCGGGTTTTCGGTGATTGCATCGTCCCAGCCAAGAGGTTTGGGCGTTGTGCCGTCGACTGTTCCGAGTAGGGCGGCGACGGGGCCGTCGAAACCAGGGAAGCTGCTCGCCCGCTCGTTCAGCGATACCCGCCGGGTGTTGGACGCTGGTCCGAGCGGCTTGAAGGCAGGGAGGGTTAACTTGTCCGGTGGCCGGCTGCGGTCGCGCGAGGCAAGGGGCACGACCTTGAACTTCATGACCTGACCGGTGGTGTCGGGATCTGCGGCTTCGAAGTCTGGGCCGCCAAAAGGTTCATCGGGGCCAAGGTTGACCATGTGGATCGCTGTTCCTACCGGCACTCCAGTGAAGTCCACGATCACGTCCGCGCGCTCTGCCGGGGCCAGCAGCACCTGGTCAAGCCGTTCGGGCTCGGGGAGGAAGCCACCCTCCGCACCGATCATCCAAAGGGGCAGCGCCGTGTCCGCTGGCCTGGCGGTCGCTTTGGAGGCCAGTTTGAGGATGAGGAACCGGGAATTGCAGCCGTTCAGCAGACGGAACCGGTACCGCCGGGGCTCCACCTCCAGCAGAGGCCAGGTTTTGCCATTGACGACCATGGTGTTGGCGAAGAACTCTGGGTTCCAGATGGGCGGGACGTCGCTGCCTGGGACGTACGGTCCTTCGAAGTCATCGAAGAACGCCCGAGTGTCTGGGTAAAACAGTGAACCGTTACTGTTGAACGAGCGATCCTGGATCGCGAGCGGAATCTCGTAGTATTGCGTTCCCTCAGGATCGCCAAGCCGCGGCGCCGGCCCAGGAAGTACGGGTGTGGGAAGGTCACCAGGCCCCCGCCGTAGCAGATAGAAACCGGCCGGACCCGCGTAGACGTTGAGCCGGGTCATCCCGAGGGTGTGGTCGTGGTACCACATCGTTGAGGCCCGCTGGTCGTTTGGGTACTCGAACACCGCGTTGCCGGGCTCCCATAGCTCACCGAGTGGCGACTCTTCCCGGAAGACGTCATAGAAAGTGCCCTCGGTCGCATAGCCCGCCGGAATGTTGTCAGCCGCTGGCAGGTACCATGCCTCGGCGTACCCGTCGCTGTGGTCGTGTGCATGATTGCCGTGCACATGGGTCACGATCGGGACAGGGCCCCGGTACGGGCCGGGAGTCTTGGCGAACGTGGGTCGCGAATCGCGATCCTCCGTGCCGCCCGGAGGATTCGCCCAGTGCAGCGTCTGATCCACCGGGAACAGATGCGGCAGAAAGTCGCCTTTGTCAACCAGGTCATTGATCCATTTGACCCGGACAGGCCTGTGATAATTCGCTTCGATGGTGAACGCCGGATAGTTGAAGGTGCCCGGGTGGTTGACCGACCCATAGCTCCACACCGTCGTCTTCGGCAGACCCTTGGGCAGGATCTGCTGCTGGAACTGGCGGACCGCGATCTCGTAGTAGTCGACCGGTCCCCGCGATGTCGGCGGCATTTGAGGAGGAATCACCAAGGGTGTCGTGTACTTCGGGATGTTCGCCGGGTTGAGTGTCCCTCCGCGCACTGCTTGGGCCCAGGCCCTCCCCCCAAACCGGATCGGCAACAGGACGGCCACGCCAGCCGTGCCGCTGACCTTCAGGAAACGCCGTCGCGTAAGACCACTCACGGGCCTCATATGTACACCATGGCAACCCTCTGTGTGGCAATTCTGCGAGATCGCCCTCGGGCCCTCTACGCTGCAACTCCGCGACTGGATGCTGCGGCCCGATACACCTCATCAGTGGCTGGTCTATCCATGCCGTCATCTCCTCAAGCACCGAGGTGTTAGCCACTGATGAACCGACACCGCCACCGCGATCGTCCTCACTTAGGGTGAGGGCTTCCGCCGGATATGCGGGCGGCGGAAGCTCACACCGGATATCGTGAACAGTTGTTAGCCAGGGTCCCGACACTCCGTCTGTCGGTCTGAAGATCGGCAAGCAGGGTTACCTGTTCGTAGCTGGCGGTCCGTCTGGCACGGGCAGAGTGGTCGATGTCGAGACCGGGCGAATCATCCGGAACTACAGCTTCACCACAGATCCGGCATTCATCAATGACGTAGTGCTGACCCGGGACTTCGCCTGGTTTACTAACTCTCAAGCGGCCCAGCTCTATGGCGTACCGCTGAATAGGGGCGGGACTCCGGGTGACGATTTCATCACCCTGGAGCTGACGGGCGACTGGGAACAGGTCGTGGGTTTCAACGCCAATGGCATTGCCGAGACTCCCAACCGGCAGGCCTTGCTCGTGGTCAACTCCACTACCGACTTGCTATACCGGGTCGATCCCGAGACCGGTGAGGCCACGCAGGTCGATCTGGGTGGCACATCGCTGACCAGTGGCGATGGCCTTCTGGTGCTGGGCAACACCCTGTATGTCGTCCGAAATCAGCTCAACCAGGTTGCGGTGATCAAGTTGGACGCGGACGGTACGAGTGGTGCGCTGGTGGACACGCTGACCAGTCCCGACTTCGATGTGCCCACCACGGTCGCGGCTTTCGGGAACAGCCTGTACCTGCCCAACGCCCGGTTCACCACGCCGCCGACCCCGGACACGCCCTACTGGGTCACGCGCATCGACCGTCACTGAGCTCAGGCGTCACCGTACAGAACACCTGACGTATTCGAGGTTGACATCAGGCAGAAAAGCCGGTGCTCGGGCTGAGCTGCTCCCACGCCTCAAGCTCCTTGTCCTGCCCCTTGATTACGGCCCGGAACCAACACCGGTGGGACCGGATCGAGGTAAGGGGTGTCGGCCATCGGCAGTCGCCGCGCTGGCTCGCCGAGGCTAGAACGGATATAGGCAAGCGCTAACTCTGCGAGCCTGATGAAGTTCGGGTAGTGCGCCCCCAGCCCATGCAGCACATGCAAGCGGGCGGGGCGTACGTGCCGCCCAACTCATAGATCTCCTGCACGACCATGTCCGGCCGCCAATCAGCCATCCGATCCAGCAGATCATGCGCCCGAGCGATTGCCGGATCGGCGAACATGGCAATCCCGTTCGCGACGGTGAGGAGATCGGAGCCGATCGGCCAGGCCGTGAGCCTCCGCTATTCGATCTCAGGAACTGCATCCGGACCGGTTGCGATGACGACCTCGTGCCCCGCCTGCTGAGCGGCTTGGGCGAACGGCAGCATAGGCAGCCAATGACCGACGAGTGGGTTGCTGGTACAGAGAATGCGCATGTACGCCTTTATGGGCCACCGATGGAATGGAAATAGCTATGGACGAACGAAAACTGCTACCCGGCCAGATCGCGCAGGTCATGATCGCTTCCACGACTGGAGAACCCGCGGTTGAGCTGTTCAGCACTGACGAGATGATCATCGAGGCGCCGAACTGGACCCTCGACGGCCGCTGGTTGATCCTCAACGGTGACGGGAAGCTTTGGCGACTGGCGAGCGACGGCAGCTCAGGATTGGAGCAGATCGAGCTCTCCGGCGTGCCCGCCCTCAACAACGATCATGTGCTCGCGCCGGACGGGCGCCACGTGTTCGTCTCGGCGAACGACTGGCACATCTACGAGGCCGACCTGGACGGCGGCCCGGTGCGCCGCGTTACCAATGACCACGAGCCCAAGCTCTTCATGCACTTCCTCCATGGAGTCAGCCCTGACGGGGAGACTCTGGCCTACATCGGCCTCGAGCCCGAGAGCGAGGAGTGGCGGGTGCGGGCGCAGGCCAACATCTTCTTGGTCCCGGCGGCCGGTGGTCCGGATCGTCGGTTGACTGCTGAGTCGAAGCCGTTCGACGGCTGCGAGTACAGCCCGGACGGTGAGTGGATCTACTGCAACACCGAGCTGTTCTCCGACGCCATTGGCCACGCCCAGATCGCTCGTCTCCGCCCGGACGGGACAGATATGCAGCAGTTGACCTTCGATGAGCGGGTCAACTGGTTCCCGCACATCTCTCCGGACGGACAGCAGATCTTGTTCTTGAGCTTCCCGCCCGGCACCATCGGGCACCCGGCGAACCTCCCCATCGAGCTCAAGCTGGTCCGCGACGGCAATTGGGCGAGTATGGAGACGCTGGTTCAGACGTTCGGCGGCCAAGGAACCTGCAATGTGAACAGCTGGGCACCCGATAGCACCCGATTTGCCTATGTCTCCTACCCGATACGCCATCGATATTAAGAACGCAGAACCCGGCTCGCGACGCCGTAGACAGGCGTCTTCACTCAGTGCCGCTGAATTGGCGCAGGCCACACGATCCGCTCGAAATCCAGCACAGCTGACAGGCAGGTCGAATGCGCCGGGCTCGGGTCTGAGAGCGGTCAGAAGCGCGACCTGCGCCATCGGGATGCCGCGAGCCTCGGCGATCTTCTGTACGGCGTCGACGATGGGCCGGTCGCTGTCAATGTCGAATCGTCGCCCGACTGGATCGACGTCGAAGCGCTGCGTCGCCCCATGGCCGTGCAAGCCGTCCCTTGGCAAGCGGGGTGTAGGGGATGCTGCCGACTCCCTGGTCGGCGAGCAGTCCGAACATCTCGCGCTCTTCCTCGCGTTGCATCAGGTTGTACTGGTCCTGCATGGAGACGAACCGGGTCCACCCATGCAGGTCGGCGACATATTGCCTCTTGGAGAACTGCCAAGCCCACATCGACGAGGCGCCGATGTAGCGGGCTTTGCCGGCCTTCACGACGTCGTGGAGGGCCTCCATGGTCTCCTCGACCGGCGTTTCGGGGTCGAAGCGGTGGATCTGGTAGAGATCGACGTAGTCGGTGTCCAGGCGGGCCAGCGAGGCGTCGATCTGCTCCATGATCGCCTCGCGGGACAGCCCGGATCCACCTGGACCGTCGTGCATCTTGAAATGCACTTTGGT
>DASUYM010000306.1:0-4218 GCA_036377435.1 Propionibacteriaceae bacterium | reverse complement strand
CTGCATGTCGTCGATGAGGAACACCTGGCCGGCCCTGCCGGCGTCCATGCAGGGTCCGTAGCCGCGCTCGTACTGCAACTCGTCAGCGTCCAGAGCCATCTGCCCGTCGTAGGCAGCCGTGAAAGGCTGCTCTCCCCGGATTTAATGTGATTGAGGCTGCCTCGATGCTCGGCATTGCCTGACGAGCGATTCCAGTGATCTCGGTCAATACGTCACCAAGCTGACGGTCGGCGAGAACGAGTCTGGCCAGCGTTTCATGCAGCTCGGTCAGGTTTTGCACCGCAGCTTCCGTTCTTTGAGCGAGAATTGCTACTCGAAGCCAGCCACGCTCGATCAGCAATCAGATGCTGCCACCCTAGCGACTCTGATCTCGACCGTATGGTCGGGGCCAGCTCGGCGAATCGCTCCTACTGAGCCGGCCAGCAGCGGCGCGTCCGCGATCTGCAGGCCGCCCACGACGCCGTCGATGGCCATGAACAGATTGCCGATGATCGACAGCTGTAGCGACTGGAAGTCGAGTGATCATCTCGGTATCAAGATCCCGCGGATTGGTCTGCAACTGCTTGGCCCCTGTATCCCCGAATGAACGCCGAAGAGAGCGGTTCGCGGATTCGCAAGGGGGTTGCCGGTTGTCGGTGCCGATCCCCTGACCCGTGTTTGGTCATCGGGGGTGGCGGGTACCCGAGGCCGGGAGATTCAAGCGAACATAGGAGAACAAGTGGTTCCGAACTTTCCTTCACGGTTACTGCATGACCTCGGCCTGGCCGCCTGGTTCGGCGGCACGTTGGCCAACGCGGTTGCGCTTAATAGGGCAGCTGGTCAGGCGTCAGATCCCAGCAGCGCTGGCCGGGTAGCCAACACCGGCTGGGACGCCTGGACGCCGGTCAATGCCGTTGCCATCGGAGCAACTATTGTGGGTTCGGTCGGCCAGCTTTTGGGCAACAAGGAACGGCTGGCGGCACAGTCCGGCGTGGCCGCGATGTCGGTGATCAAGATTGTCCTCACTGCGGCCGCTTTGGGCGTCACGGGCTACAGCAGGGTGCTGGGGCGCAAGGTGTCTGAGGAGACCAGCGTTCCGGTGTCCTCCGGCACCGAGTCAAGCGCCGCAACTCCGCCCGATGTGGCAGGTGCGCAGACCCAGCTGAAGATGCTGCAGTGGGCGGTGCCTGCGATAACCGGCGCCCTGGTGGGCGTCAGCGCCTATGCCGGTGAACAGCAACGCCCTATTGCTGTCGAGACGGGCATGTTAAAGAAGCTGACCAGACGCGGCAAGTAACCACACGCCCACAACGTGGCAAGCCAGACTGCCGCGGCTACGAATAGTTCGTAACACAACGTCCTAAGGAGTCTTACGTCATGTCCGACCGCACCACCGCAGCCCGTGACACCCGCACACACGTCCAGAAGGCCGCCGCCATCGTCGGTGTCGTCTTCTTGCTCGTCGGTGTGCTGGGCTTCATTCCCGGGATCACCACCAACTTCGACGATCTATCGTTCGCCGGCCACCAGTCCGACGCCAGGTTGTTCGGGCTGTTCCAGGTCTCCATCCTGCACAACATCGTGCACCTGTTGTTCGGGATCGCCGGCTTGGCTCTGGCGCGCACCGCAGCGCAGGCCCGCGCCTACCTGGTGTTTGGTGGCGCGATCTACCTGGTGCTGTTCGTGTACGGGCTCATCGTCGGCCAGGAATCGGCGGCCAACTTCGTGCCCATGAACACTGCCGACGACTTCCTGCATCTCATCCTCGGGATCGGGATGATCGGGCTCGGTCTCGCGCTCACGCGGGATCGTCGGGGGATAGGCGGCGCCACTAGCTGAGAACGCCGGCGAGGTGAGACCAGCATTACGCCGAAGACCGCTCCATCAACAACACCGCTCGATGGCGGACTGGGTTGCGACCCGGTCCGCCATCGGCTCGTTAGGGACCAGAACCCAGGGAGTGGTTGCTTTGAGCCTGATCGACTTACCGGCTCAAGCAGCTGGCACCGTCTACATCTAGAAGGTGTATTACAGCTCCCCAGGCGCCGGCGAAGGCAGCAACTCCAGGCTTAACGCCGAGCATGCGGTGATCAGGAACGGCGACAGTCCCACACCATCACTTGGTCGACCGTGCCCGGATGCGGCGGGTCACCGCTACACGTACCCGGACGGCTTCCGGCTAGGAGCTGGCAAGCAGGCCATCATTCACACCGGCGATGGCACCAGCTACACCACGTCTGCCAGCACCCACCGGTATTGGGGGCGGGAATGGTATGTCTGGAACGACACAGGCGACAAAGTGATCCTGGGACGCGCGGACGGCTCACTGAAGGACACCTGCGCGTACAGCGGCGCCGGCAGCAAGAAGTACTGCTACGGCATCCAGAACCGACGGATGACATCGACTAGCAGCAGCGGGCGCGCCGGGTCGATGGGGTCCGCGATAGCGACTCGACCGGCCGCGGTGGCCACATGGTGGTGGGCCACAGAGGCGACCTGGTCAAGGACACGATCGTCAGCGTCGTTGTCGGCGTCGCGCTCCTTTCGGCGCCTGGTGGTGGGACGCGAGGCTGCAGGCGCGGCAGGACGCATTGGCGAGCGCAATCGCCGACCGTCAGGATGGCCTGGCCCGCGACTTGGCCAATCAGGCTGAGATGCTCGAAAACACCCGTTTCGTCCGACAGCTCGCCACGTCGAACGGAAAGGCGCCAAAGCCTTTCGCCAGTATCAATCTGGACGGCGCGCAGCTTGGAGGACTCAACCTGGGGTGCACCGACGAGCGGCACGTTGGGTGCGCCGACTTCTCCAAAGCAAATCTGCATGAAGCCGACCTCACGCAGACGATCCTGCAAGGGGCGGACTTCAGGCGCGCTGATCTGCGCAGCGCCACCCTGGATAAAACCGATTTCAGCGGCGCCAATCTCGGAAACGCCAATCTTGGCGGCGTCGCTGCGACGCCCGGTCCCTACGTCCGTGGTACCTCATTCCGTGGTGCCTCACTCAAGGGAGCCACACTGGTCGAAGCCCGACTTCCTAACTCTGACTTCAGAAATGTCGACTTCTCGGAGGCCAACGCGGACAGGGCCGTCTTGTCTTGGACGAACTTCCTCGACGCAGATCTGAGCGGGTCTAGTTTCGAGCATGCTGATCTAAGGGATTCACAATTCGCCGGTGCCGCGATGTCGGGCGTCGATTTGGGTCAGCCGATCTACGAGGGGCGGACTTCACGCGCACTAACTTGCACATGACGAGCCTTCTCGATGTCTGCTTCGATGCCACAACAGAATGGGGCTCCAAATCCGCCGCCAACGAGTTCCTCCTGCTGACTGGACTCGGCAATCGGCTCAAGCTCGGTCACACGCCTGCCGACGCTCCTTGGTCGCTCGATGGGCCAACAGACGGGATGTTCGCGCGGTGCACGTGCAAGGCTTGCCGGCTACCCCGTAGCGTCGTGAACCTGACTTGGCTCACTTCGGGCGTTTTGGACGATGAAATGGCTTCTGGCTAGGGGTTCTGTGCTGGATGCTGTGCACTAATCCGGGACGTTCTAGCCTGTCGCCGTGGCCTACGTGCGGACGGTGAAGACCGCCAGCAGTGCGGTCGCGGTCCAGATCGTGCACTCGAACCGGCGCGGGTCGCGTGAGATCGAGCACATCGGATCGGCCCATACGCCGGGCGAGGTGGAGGTGTTGAAGACCGTCGCCCAGCAGCGGTTGCACGCCAATCAAGACGCGCTGGACTTCGACGACGGGCAGCTCGCTGACGGGGAGGCGCCGATCTTGTCCAGCCAGGCGCGGCATCTGTGGGAGTCGCTGGGTACTGCTTATCGGGCGCTGGGTCTGGACCGGGCCTGTGACGACGAGGTGTTCCAACAGCTGGTGTTGGCTCGTCTGGTCGAGCCGACCAGCAAGCTCGACTCGATCCGGGTCCTGGAAGAGTTGGGCATCGCGTCACCGTCGTATCCCACGATCAAGCGCCGGCTGCCCGAGTACGCCAAACCGGAGTGGCGGCAGAACTTGGCCCGAGCTTGTGCCGCTCATGTCGGGCTCGGCCCGGCCACGTTGGTGCTCTACGACGTGAGCACGTTGTATTTCGAGATCGACCAGGGCGACGGGTTTCGCGAGCCCGGATTTTCCAAGGAACGTCGGCTGGAGCCGCAGATCACTGTGGGGTTGTTGACCGATATGCGCGGGTCCCGTTGCAGGTCCACGCCTTCGACGGAAACACCGCCGAGACCAA
>DASUYM010000305.1:0-7243 GCA_036377435.1 Propionibacteriaceae bacterium | reverse complement strand
AACAGCCGAAGCTGAAGCCGAACCAGGCAAAAAACATCTGCTGGACCTACACGACTCAGGGAGCTACACCCAGGGTGAGCTTGCCGAAATCTTCGGCGTCGGGCGATCCACGGTGTATCGGACTATCGAGCGAATGCGACCCAAGCCACCAGAACCGGAGCGGCCATTCGCACATGTCGCCCATCCTCAGGCGTAACCAGCGCCCGCTGACCAGCCGCGCCGACAGGGCTCGTATCGGCGAGTCAGCACCCCGGCGCGACGTTTAACGACGTCAGCTGCGGAACGTCAACTGGTTTTCGGCGCAGTCTGGTCCGGCAGGAACTCGACGATGGAACGGTGCCGGGCTGAAGCAACCGTTCCAAGGGGGAGTCCGGCTTCGCGGGCGAGGTCGGTGAGCCTGTCAAGGCTTCGTTCTCGGCCGCCGCAGTAGGCGAACATCCGCAGGTCCATCTCGGTGCTGACAGATTCGACGTCCTCGGTGTCCTCGATCACGAAGACCTTGCCGTTAGGTCGCGCCGCATCCGCGCAGTTCCGAAGGATGCGGAGCGCGTCGTCGTCGTCCCAGTCGTGAATGACTCTGGAGAGGATGTAGCCTCCCGCGCCGGCCGGCAACGGCTCGAAGAAGTTCCCGGCGCGCGCAGCGCCGCGATCGGCGAGACCGGCCGCGGCCAAGGCCCGGGCAGCGGTCGCGGCCGGCGATGGCAGGTCGAGCACGGTTCCCCGCAGCGTGGGGTGGGCACGCAGCAACGCGATCAGCAGCGACCCGTCGCCGCCTCCGACATCAACGACCTCGCCGAGCGTGGACCAGTCGTACGCGGCCGCGACCGATGGCGCCTCGGCTGCCAGTTGGTGGCCCATCAGCGCGTTGTAGGAGGCGGCCCTGTCGGGATGCTCGGCGAGGTCCTCCCAGAACCCGCGCCCGAAATGCCGGGGAAAGGCCGGCTGGCCGGAGCGAACCGAATGCAGCAGCTCCACCATGCACATGTCAGCGTGCCCGATCGCGCCCTCCAGATCGATCGACGCCCGAACACCCTGCGGGTGATCGTCGCGCAGCCACTGTCCCGCATCGGTCAACGCGTAGGCTCCTTCGACGTCGCGTCGCAGAAATCCAGCGGTGACGAGATGATCCAGCAGTCGGACCAGCGGATCGGCCGCGACAGCCAAACGGCCAGCGAGCTCCGGCCCTGAAGCCACTCCCGCGGTGATCGCGTCCGCGACCCGCAGCGTCGCCGCTACCCGCAGCGCCATCGGCGTAATCAGGTCGGCTGCCGGCCATAGCGGCCCGCCCCATGCCTCCTCGTGCTCCGTCACTTCAGCCCGCCTCTCTGTTGCAATGCACCTTTATGCGCAACGAGCCGGACACGCCGAACCTACTCAATCGAAACCGAGCCCGGGAACACACGCGCACCAAACTCAACAGGGCAGTGAACGGCGTTGCAGTGACGAACCTCATCCACGCCGCGACTCGCCCCGCTATCTGATCATCCTGATCATTGCCTCTGACGTCGGACCCCATAGCTGACCCTCCCACGGACGCCGGACTCAGTCAGACCGGGAACGTCTACCGGGACGTGTGTCCAGTCGGCCAGCCTGGGTACCAAGCCGCAGGGCGAGGAGTGGCCGGGTGATCGTCAGATCCCTGAGGGTCAGGTCCAGCAACTCGCGCCGCAGACTGTCTACTGCAAGATTCGATGCGAACGACGTTCTTCACCGGTACACAGTGACGTGAACCTGCAGGCGGGGCGGCATCTATCATGCAGTCTCTTGTGTAATGGACACGCCATGGCATCCGTGACATCACTAGCCTCGATCAGGCGGTAGCAGCGCAATGGTCACGGCAGAGGACATCCGGACGGTTGCGCTGTCGTTGCCGCGGACCGAAGAGGCGCTGGTCCGGGATCAGATCAAGTTTCGGGTGGGCCGGATCGTCTATGTGGCACTCAGCCGAGACGAGCTGTCGATGGGCTTCGGCTTTCCGAAGGACGAGCGCGCCGCACTGGTCGCCGCCCATCCAGAGAAGTTCTTTATGCCAATTCAGTCCGACCTGCGGTACAACTGGGTCCAAGTGTGGCTGGACACGATCGATCAGACAGAGATGCGGGAGCTCGTCGTCGACGCCTGGTGCATGGTCGTGCCGAAGCGAGTTGCCGCCGAGTACCTAGGTGATCATCGGTGAGCGACCACGCAGGAGCGGTTGGCTTCGGCCTGAAACCGGCGGTCCTGCTGGGTCACCAAGAGTTCCCTGCCACCGACCGCGGCTACCAAAAGGCTGATGGCCTGGATCCGTGGACATGGTCCTATTGGGGCGATCGGGATCGAAAGCACCGGATCGTTCGGTGCCATCCTGACCACAGCGCTGACCAAGGCCGGCGAGCGGGTAGTGGAGGTGAACCGGCCCAACCGGCTGGCCAACGCTGCACGCCTCCGCTCGCCGCTCATTGCGTGGCTCTCTTCCACATGAATCGTCAGCAAGTTCTACCGGATATGAATCTCAGCGACGATGGCCTGACGGCGCCGTGGACGTTCAGCGGGCAGCCGACCCGATCGCTAAGGAAGTGAGGTGGCTGCGAGAAGGCCGGCCTCTTCGCGAGCGACCGTGATGACCAGCTGGCCGCAGCGTGTCGAGCCCGGCTAATCACGCCCGGGTCGCCTGCACCTCGCCGGCGGCATCCACGCCCAAGCTGGTGCGGCCCGCAGGTCAGGTCCCGGTGCGCAGCGTCGACGCGTACTTCTTCCAGGGCCGCTCGATCAGCAACGGGTAGAGCATCCGCACCGGGGCCGGCAGGAAGCCCTTCATGTAGGTGCGGTCGGCCTCGTCGAGCGGGTCGAGGATCATCCCGAAGGCGAGGCGCCTCTTGCTAGGGGGCATCTGGGCGAGCCCGTGTTTACCTAGGGCGTCCCACTCCTGCTGTGTGAGCGTCACCGCAGCTATCGGGACAATGTCTTGCTCCTCGTCGTCGAGGTGGCGCTGGATTACCGCGTTGAGCCGCTCCAGCGCCGCCGCCAGCGCTTCGCCGGTCTCGGCAGAGGGCTGCCCGCGCCAGGTCGCGCACGCGGCTGACGCGGTGTCCAAAGCCGTACGGACAAGCTGGTGCTCGTGCTCGACCTCTTCTGTCATCGGGGCCTGCTCGGGAACCCGCTGGATGAGTTTGGGGTAAAGCAGCTCGTCTTCGCTTTCGTGATGGATGTGCATTGCCGCAATGGCGAAATCGATGTGATCGGCCAGGAACCTAACCCGCTTTGGTGACGGCGTCGGTGCAGTGCGCACCAGTTGCGCAGCTTCGGCGTATCCTGCGCGGAATGTGCGGTGGATGATCGCCATGTCGCGCACATCAATCGGCTGTTCCTTAGACATTTCGTGCCCCTCGCCGTTGAGCCTTTTGCTGGTGGATTGTGCTTTCTGGTGGATTGTGCCTGCCCAAGCCCGCGTCTTCATCATGCCGGGCGGCCGAAGGCCAGTCCACAACTGTCTATGGCCGCCCAGCCGCGGCGCTGCTGCGCCGCTGCGGTTCGCCACCTTGGTGGACCAATCTCGCCCTACTGGCACCGCTCAGCATGGCCACGCTGGATGGCTTGCCGGCAAGACGGGCCGGTGATGAGGTCACAGGCGGTCGTAGACCTTCTTGAAATAGGACGCCAAGTACCGGGGACCGATAACCCGCATCATGGCTAGACCCAGCAACGCGCTGAGGTTCTTCGATGTGTGGTCCCAGACGGCGTGCACCGAAGTACCTCCCGAGTTTGGTGTCGCCGTCATCGTCATCCCTCTGCCGGGCGCAAGCGCATCACTCTCAACCACGGTCAGTGTCATCGTGCCGGGAGTGGACCAGTCGTAATGCCATTTGGCCCACAGCTTCGGAAAGTCTTGGCCCTCACGGATATCGGCATCTGTGTCGCCCAGGTGATACACCTCGAAGGCCTTCACCGACGACGCAGGCCAGCGGTACGGGCGATTCGGTGAGAAGTCCGTCATCAGTTCGATGACCTGGTTCGGTGTTGCCTTCGTGTCGAAGTCGAACTCGAACCGGGTGCGCACCGCCCGAACGTATCAGGACGCCCCCCAAGTTGCGGTGATCAAACTCCCGCTATACCGACTGGCACCGATCGTGTCCTTGGTTGCCGTGGGTCTGTTGACCATGGATGCAGCCCTGCGGGATGTCAGCAGCAATCCGGCAGGCGTTCTCGACGCCGGACCGTCCATGCCGGTTCGCAATCAGCGGCGTTTCCCCTCGATCACATCGTTGTGGTCACGGGCCAGCCCCGCGCGCACCGACAACCGTATTGATAACACCACGGGACTTTCCTGCACTCGTGATGACCCCCGCCAGCTAGCGCTGCGGGGTCGCTATAGACAAATCTGCGGGTAATCTCGCCCTTCTCTGGGGAGGTAACGATCCGGCGACGATGCGCGGGCGTTTGCACGGGGAATGCTGTTTTACGCCATCATTACCGACGCTCCCCACTTTCCGAAGGACTCGTTGATGTCCCAGCCGACGACGCCTGGCCGCCCACTCAGCCAGGCCCAGAACCGCAGCCTCAGCCGTTGTCGCCGGCCGTCTATCGGAGTCCGAGGCCAGAGCAATTCGGCTGGATTGCCGTGATCATCGCCGTCGTAGGGGCATTTGGGGTTGGTGCCGCAGTTCTCGCATTGGGCAGCAGGGACACCACCGGAACACCGGCGGCCACCACCACAATGAATGAGACGGCGCCGAATGACGAACCAAACGAGGAGTCAACTGAGGAGCCGGCGGCAGCCGGGTTCACCCCACGAAAGTCCGACTCTGAGATCGGGATCGAGATCCTTGATAAGAACAGCTTCGGCGCTGCTGGTTGCAGCGTCACCTACCAGATCAAGCCCAAGTACGTCGGGACACAGGAACTGAATTGATTTTGATCATCCTCCTCCTTGCCGGAGGCATTATCTATGCAACCTTCGCGAGCAATCCGATGAGCTTCGACGACCTGATCGAGTTGCGCTTCTTGCCCTCGCGGCGTCGGCATCGAGATCCGGAGTACTTCGAGCAGCTCAAGTCCATGATCTTGCCGCGCGAGTGAGCTACCGAGTGACTGGCGACGAGTCGGGGCCGCAGCAAAAGACGTTCGAGATCGCGGGCGCTCGGGCGGAGTCCGACAAGGAGGAGTTCGCCGACACACCATCACCGGGCACTGTATTGAAGGCCAGGGTGATCGAGGTCAGCTATGGCGATAACTGACCGGTGGCTTGAGCTAGCTGCGGTCTTCTGCCATCCGGACGCGTTGGTGCTCCCGGCAGTCGCTACCGACACAGTCCGCACATAGGCGCCATTAGTCCCATGCTTGAGATCGCCCCGGCGTGTTGTGTCAACGGCCGGTTCGTGGTCCCCGCTCGTGGCCAGGTGGAAGTCCCCACACTTCGTTCTTACTTGCGATCGATGCCGCCGCCGCCAGTCATTGCGCAGCCCAGGTCGCTGAAGCCGTGCACTGCTTCTGCCATCGGCTCGAAGGAGGCGAAGTTCCACAAGGCGACCCTCTAACGGGCAGCGGCGTTGTCTGGTTGAGGAACCTCTTTGCGGAACGCGATCCGCAAAGAGCTCGGAAGCCGGCGCCGGTCAAGCTCAGGACAGAAGCGCGTCCGGGGTCAGCGGAAGGTTCCGCGCCCGGACGCCCGTCGCGTGATAGGCGGCATTGGCGATCGCGGCTGCTGCGCCGACAATGCCGATCTCGCCCAATCCCCGAGCTCCCAGTGCGCCTGGAGGTGCTTCAGGTTCTTCGAGCCAGATCGCGTCCATGTCCTCGATGTCTGCGCAGGTCGGGATGTGGTAGTCGGCGAAGTCATGGTTCACGATGCTGCCGAAGCGCGGGTCCATGACCCCGTGCTCATGCAACGCCATCCCGATGCCCATGGTCATCCCGCCGATGAACTGGGAGCGTGCGGTCACGGGGTTAATGATGCGGCCGACGGAGAAAACACCGAGCATCCGCGAGACGCGGATCTCGCCGGTGGCAGCGTTGACCCGAACCTCGGCGAAGTGGGCGCCAAAGGAATGTCTCGACCTATCATCATCATTGACCTGGGGCGCCTGAGCCTCTGTCTCCGCCCCCGGTCGCGGGTCAGCGCCATGCTGATCGCGGAACGCCTCGGCGGCCGCGACGATGGCTGCACCCCAGCTGGTTGTCCCGAACGAACCTCCGGCGACCGAGGCGCGCGGGAGGCTCGAGTCACCGATTTCCATCCGCACGCATCGCGCCGGGCAGCCCAGCGCCTCGGCGGCAATCTGCGTCAGCGCGGTCCGGCTTCCGGTTCCGATCTCGGCCGCCGCGATCTGGACGACGTAGGTGCCATCGGCCTCGAAGCGAATGCGAGCAGCGTTGTCCGGTTCGCGCCAGTCCGGGTGGGTCGCACTGGCGACGCCCATTCCGGTCCACCAGCGGTGCTGCAGCCGGGTCCGCGGCGTCGGGTCGCGATGGTCCCAGCCGAATCGTCTCGCCCCAAGCTGTAGACAGTCGAGGAGATGTCGGGACGCATGCGGTTGCCCGGTCTCCGGGTCGACCTGCGGTTCGTTGCGAACCCGCAGGGCAATGGGGTCGACGGCGCACGCGACGGCGAGCTCGTCCATGGCCACCTCAAGCCCAAACATCCCGGGGCACGTGCCGGGCGCCCGCATCCAGGTTGGAACGGGAACGTCGAGGACCACGGGGCGATTCGTCGTCCGACGCTGTGGAGCGGCGTACATCATGCGGGCCGGTCCGTCGGATCCCTCGATGAACTCCTTCGTTCTGGAGCTCTGCTCGAGCACATCGACGGCCACTGCGGTGAGTGTGCCATCCAGGTCGGCCCCGAGCCGCACGTGCTGGATGGTCGGTGGACGGTAACCGCTGAGCGAGAACATCTGCTGCCGGGTCAAGGCCACCTTCACGGCGCGACCGGGCAGTTCGCGTGCCGCCATCGCCGCGAGGACGGCTTGCGCGTGAACCTCGATCTTTGAGCCAAATCCGCCGCCCACGTACGGCGAGATGACCCGGACCCGTTCCGGCTCCAGGCCGAACAGCGGCGCCAGGCCCGCTTGGAAGGAATGAACGCCCTGCGTCGACTCGTACATGGTGAGGATGCCGTCATTCCAGATCGCGACGGACGTGTGAGGCTCCATCGGCACGTTGTATTCCGGGGGCGTCGTGTACGTCTGGTCTACAGCCGTCGACGCCGCCGCGAGTGCGGCCTTGATCTCGGCCTCGCTCACCTGCCGCGGAAGGCCCGGCGCGGTCC
>DASUYM010000304.1:0-2713 GCA_036377435.1 Propionibacteriaceae bacterium | reverse complement strand
TTCGTCAGCAACTGCTATGACGCCGACTGGATCCTGTCGATGGTCGTCGTGGACGAGGACGAATCCGCCGGGGACGAGCCCGAGATGCGCATGGTCTACTTCCCCAGCGAGGAGTGCGAAATCATCGATACCTGGGACGTCATGGGGATGCGGGGCACGGGCAGCAACGACATCTCGGTGACCGACGTGTACGTACCCAGGTCCAGGACCTTCCCGTTTGTGCCGGAGTTCCAGCCGGGATCCCACTATCTGGGCCCGTTGTATCGACTCCCGGTCGTAGGCGCGGCGGCGTCCGGTATCCCGACGCCGATGCTGGGTGTGGCGCGTCGAGCGCTCGACGAGGTGACCGAACTCGCCCGGACCAAGACGCCGGTGGCAGCGAGTGGTCTGCTGAAGGAACGCGCGTCGGCCCAAGCCCAGCTGGGCCGAGCGGAAGCGATCCTGCGCTCAGGGCGTTTGTTGCTTCTTGACACCCTGAGCGAAGCATGGCGGAGATGCGTCGACGGCGAGACCCACTCGCTGGAGCAGAAGGCCGACATTCTGCTCGCGATGGCCCACGCGATGAGCAGCGCCGTCCAGGCGGTCGAACTCGCATGCATCATCGCGGGAACGACGGCCTTTCGAGCCACCAACCCGTTGGAACGTTGCTTCCGGGACGTCGAGACGATGAGACATCACGTCTTCGCCTCCGAGCAACGCTATGGGACCTTCGGGCAGGTGTATCTCGGGGTTCCACCAGACTTCCCCGTGGTTGCCTTCTAGCGATTAGTGCACGATCGGGGAGATCGACATCATGCCCACAGCGACATGCGTGACCTTAGAGCCCACCGCGGTGGACCCCGACAGGTTCCGGGCGCTGATGCGGCGGTTCGCGACCGGCGTCACCGTCGTGACCTGCCCGGGACCCGACGGCCCAGAGGGTATCACCGTGAACGCGTTCACCCCGGTGTCCCTGCGCCCGCCGCAGGTGCTGGTGTGCCTCGACCGCGGATCACGGACCCTGCCTGCGATCCTCGCCGCGGGCAGGTTCGCCGTGAACGTGCTCGGCTGGGAGCAGCGCGACCTGGCGACCCGTTTGGCGGACAGGAAGCGAACGCCTGCCCAGCGGTTCGCGGGGATCCGCGAATCCACCCTGGTGACCGGCTCACCTGTTGTCCCCGATTCGCTCGCCGTCATCGACTGCCTGCTTGCGCAGGTGTCGCCCTGCGGCGATCACATGCTGCTTGTGGGCGACGTCGTGGGGGGATCAGCCGAGCGCGTCGACGAGCCGCTTCTGTTCTACGAAGGCGGATTCTGTAGTCCGCGATCTCGCCGAGCGGCGGCGCTATAGGGAGTGCATAGGAGCCTCGCCAAGGTTTGCGCCACTCCGCCAGGGCATCAACCGTCACAAGATCACGGAACCAGATTCGTTCCGAGCCGCAGCAGGATCGAGCGCACGATTTCTGACGAAGCGGCATCCGGTATGCCCCATCCTCCACGACACAAGATCGCTTCGCCCGCTCATCGGCACTTCAGTGCTTCTGCTGTCGGGTCCGTGCACCAAATTGTCTCGCGGAGGGTTCCTGCTTCGGGATTCATAACTTGACACTGCGCTTGTCAGCTCATCGAAATCCTGTGATGTCTCGGACCGCCCGCACTTCTATCCGACGTACCCCCTCGAACTCTCAAAGCTTCAAGTGCCACACAGGCCCGTGAATAACCTCGCGGTGCGCAGGGCAGTGCGGCGTCGGGCGTCACCCGGCGAGGGAGTTGCCTGTGGGGTTTTAGGCGGCTGGGTTGAGGACGACGGTGTGTCCGAGCTTCTCCAGCTGCGCGACCAGCCGGCGAGTGTGCGCTTCGTCGTTGCGTCGCTCGTGCCAGTCGGCACCCAGATCGTGGTAGGGCTGATCACGTTTCAGCATCCAGTACGCCGAGACCAAGATCGAGTGCGCGACGCGACCTGAGCCCGGCCTCGGCCACGGCGCCTCATCAACCGAGCATGCTGGGCGGCGAGATAGTTCCGGCCGTGCATCCGGCCGACGGAGCCGGCTGCTTCGACCAGCATCGCGCACAGCCACCGGTTCCCGTGCCCGGTTCCGACCGGGGTGCGGCGACCGGCTGATTCGTGCATCGCCGGCGCCAGCCCAGCCCACGACGCCAAGTGGCCGGCGGTGGGGAACCGAGACCTGTCCCCGCCGGTTTCGCCGATGATCACTTGCGCGACCTTCTCCCCGACCCCTGGAATGGTTTGCAGCAGCTCGATCTGGCGCGCCCAGGGCCGGCACGCCTCGACCAGAAGTTGGTCAAGTTCAGCCAACGCCTGCTCCACCAGCTCGAGCCGGCGCAAGATCGAACGGGCCAAGACGCGGCTGGCTTTTGTTCGACCCAGCGGGCATCGACGATCGTGATGACCATCGACGCCACGGCCCCGGGCCCATCCAACACTGCTGCTGCCTCTTTGAACCAGGTTGCGCGTTGGTGGGTCAGGGATCGAGGTTCGTGTTTGGCGTCGCGGTCTCCAATGTCGCTTGCTGTGCCAGATGTAACGCTTCGACCGGTGTCGGTGGCCGGCCATGATCTTTCTGGAACTGGATGGCGAGCTCACCGCGGCGGGCCTCGATGTGGGCGCGGCGGGTGAACCAACGCTGGTTGAGGGGTGATGATGGTGGGAGCAAGCAGACTCGAACTGCTGACCCCTTGCTTGTAAGGCAAGTGCTCTAACCAACTGAGCTAT
>DASUYM010000303.1:0-4898 GCA_036377435.1 Propionibacteriaceae bacterium | reverse complement strand
ATCGGCGTCCAGGCGCTCCTTGTCACTGGTCCGCTCATGATCGGCATCCTCAAGGTTTCCTCCCGCCGACGGCGGCCCGGGGAGCCGACCATTGCGCTGCGTCGTGTTCCGACCGTTGCTGCGACCCTTGGATGGGCGATGTTGATCATCTGCGCCGCGGCCGCCGCGTTCCTACTCACAAGACCGGTCACCGCGTGGCTCGAGCGCACGGTGTTCCAAGCCTGGCCAGACTCCTGGAAACCCCAGCTGGGGACTGCGGGCGGCTACAGCGACAGCGCGTTGCTGTGGACCGCGGTCCTGGTCCTCGTCGGAAGCGTTCTCATCGCTCCGGTGGTGGAAGAGGCATACTTCCGCGGGTTCCTGCTGCCCCGGATGCCGGTACGGCTCGGCCGCACCGTCCCACTCGCCCATGCGGTCCTTTTCGCGTTCTACCACGTGTGGACATTGTGGCTGACTCCGACCCGGATCCTCGCGGTTCTGCCGCTCATCTACATCACGCTCCGCACTCGAAGCATCCTGCCCGCGGTGGTCGCCCACGTCGTCCTCAACCTCATCGACGTGATGGTGATCATTGCTTCGTCATCCGACCCAGCTGACAAAGTCAAACGCACCGGTGCACCCGACGCCGCGGAGAAAGATTGGCAGCCGAGGCCAACGGATCGCGGCGAGCATCCAGGACAGGTCCTGCCGATCCACCTGAGCCATGTTCCGGTTGCCAACGACATGCGGGACGGAGCAACTTGTACGAGTCGTCCCAGTGAAGCCCGCTCAGGCGCCGGAGGCCGGGGCTCACATTAGATGCAACTGCGGACAGTCACCTGAGAATGGTGGTCGGCAGCACAGTAGCCTCAAGCAGCCGCAACAAACCGTCAAGGAGGCGTCACACATCATGACGTCGAGTGGGGATTTCCCCGAGCGTAACGAAGAACGGCGTAAGACGGGGGGTGTTCGCTGGATAAGGCGTATTGCTTTAGGGCTCCTCGTGCTGCTTACCACGCTGGCGGTCACGGGCCTGGTCTACCAGGCAGTGGCCACCCGGAACGACAGGCAGGAATTCCCGCCCCCCGGCCAATTGGTCGCTGTTGACGGTTTCCAGCTGCATATAAATTGCACCGGCGAGGGAAGTCCAACCGTGATTCTGGACGCAGCGGGTGGCAACTCGTCGCCCAGTTGGGGTCTCGTGCAGCCGGAGATAGCGCAATCGACCCGGGTCTGCGCCTACGACCGGGCGGGCATGGGTTGGAGCGAACGCGGACCTGCGCCGCGTGATATGAACCAACATGTGGCCGAACTGCACGCCTTGCTGGCGGGGGCCGGGATCGACGCGCCGTATGTGTTGGTCGGTCACTCATATGGAGGTCGAATCGCCCGGGTCTATGCCAAGGAGTATCCCGCCGAGGTAGTCGGCATGGTACTCATCGATCCCGGGACACTGGACGACGATCCGCGTTTTCCACCTGAAAGACAAGCCGAACTCGCCTCCGAAAAACGCACAATTACCCTGGCTCGATGGCTCGCGCCATTTGGCGTGGTAAGGCTGCTGCTGCCGCAGGCCAACTACGATGACCTGCCGACGCAGCAGGGAGCGGCTATGGATACTTTCGGGGTCACGACGCAATACTTTCAAGTCATCCTTGACCAATATCGCACCATGCTGCAGACGTATCAGCAGGAACGAGAGGTCACGAGCCTGGGATCAATCCCACTGATCGTGGTAAGCGCGACGACCCCAGACGATGAGACGAGGCGAGTCTGGACCGAGATGAACGGAGAACTCGCCGGGCTCTCGACGAATAGCATTCATCGCGTCATGCAAGGAGCAACCCATTCGGGGCTGCTGTGGAAGAGCGAACATGCCCAAATGACAGTTGATGCGATCAAGCAAGTGATCGAGGCAGCGCGCACTGGGCAGCCGTTGGCAAGGTGATTGTCTTCGACATAGTTTGCGCAGCAGCCTGCAAATGACGAGAAATACGGCAAAAATCCGTGGCTCGTCGAACGCCCAATCGCATGAAGGCTTGACAAAGGCGTAGTCGACCGGCCGGCAGCCGGCCACACCGGCGCCATGATCAACCTCGGGAACCTGCTCGCTCACAAGCTCGAAGCCGCATTTGGAGCATGTCCGCCGCCGGTACCAGCAGGTCGCCAACGCCCGCCACTCACATGCCAGCCTCCTATGAGCCCCTTGACGATACAGATCGAAACGCCCGTAACCCGACCCTCTTGCGGGCCACCGCGGCGTCCGGGAGAGGAACGCTCCGCGAGTTCGTTCAGTGCACGGACCCGACAGTCGACGCACTCAATTGCCGATGTGCAGATATGGCTCGCGCATCACTGGTTCCCAAGCGGCCGGTGGTGGCTTGCCAAATCGTTCTGGTGGAGGTGGCGTCTAGACGGTGCAGACACCGTCCACTCATCGGAAGTACATCAAATCGGTTTGATGTATTGTGGCCATGATGTTCACAGATGAAGCCAACCCGGCTTTTGTGCGGTTGGCGGGCCACCCGCTGCGGTGGCGGTTGCTGACCGAACTGGCTGAAAGCGACCGCCGGGTCCGTGAACTGGTCGAGGTGGCCGGTCAGCCGCAGAACCTGATCTCCTACCATTTACGGCTGCTGCGCGGCGGCGGGTTGGTCACCGCCCATCGGAGCAGCTTCGACGCCCGCGACAGCTACTACCACCTGGATCTGGAGGGCTGCGCGCTCGCGCTGAACGCCGTCGGGATCGCTTTGCACCCTGCACTGCGCCTCGCTCCCACCCCACCTTCTGCAACAAGTGCCGAACGGCCGGTGCGGCCACGCGTGCTGTTCGCCTGTACCGGTAACAGCGCCCGTTCACCGATCGCCGAGGCCCTGCTGCGCCACCGCGCCGACGGCCATGTCGAGGTAGTCAGCGCCGGCAGCCACCCCAAACCGCGTATCCACCCCAACGCCGCGCGGGTTCTGCGCGAGCAATACGGCATCGACATCGCCGACCACCTGCCGCGGCATCTGAACACGCTGGCCCGCCGCCATTTCGAGTACGTGATCAGCCTGTGCGACAAGGTCCGCGAGGTCTGCCCCGAGTTCAGCGATCAGCCACGACTGATCCACTGGAGCATCCCCGACCCAGCCGCCGGCGACACCGACCGGCAAAGCTACCCGGCCTTCAGACGCACGGCGGCGGAGATCGACACCCGCATCCGCTACCTGCTGCCCGTCCTTACCGACACCCCGGAACTGGAGCTCCAGCCGTGACAACGACACCCGATGAAGTCGCCAACGTCCGCTACATCGTCGACGATGTGGCCGCCGCCATCGACTTCTACACCACCCACCTCGGCTTCACCCTGCACGCGAGCGCCGTACCTGCATTCGCCGACGTGATCCGCGGACCGCTGCGGCTGCTGCTGTCCGGACCAGCGAGCTCCGGTGCCCGAGCCACACCCGACGACTTCACGAACGCAGGCCGCAACCGCATCCATCTGATCGTCACCGACCTGGACGCCGAAATTTACCGCCTGCGCGAAGCCGGGCTGTCCTTCCACGGCGATGTCATCGCCGGCCCTGGCGGGCGCCAAATCCTGCTCACCGACCCTGCCGGCAACCTTATTGAACTGTTCGAACCCGCGCCACGCTGAAGTACCCCGGCCTCGCCAGGGCGGCGGACCTTCACCGCGTTTCGGGCCGAGACCCGCACCAGACGTGCCATCGGTAGCGGACCTCACTCGCCTGCACGTCGAGGACTGAGCTCGTATCCGCTCGAGCGAGTCGGTCTGGGTGGTGGCGTGGCTGCCGACGTGGTCCGATGGCGCTGGCGGTGTAGGTAGTCGCTCGCTGAGGGTGGTCTCACCGGCGTCGACGCGGGCGTGAATGCCGCTGATCGTACGCATGGAGCCTAAGGCCCTCCAGGGAGGTGATCACTTTCTGTCTGGACACGGGTGCTCCCATTTCGCTTGTTTCTCGCCGTTCACGTGTGCCTCTGACTTTCGCGCGTGCGGTCAAGTCAGCCGAGGAACGCTGGCTCGAGGCCCCCTCGAGATCAGGTGCCAAAGTCCCAGCGTGTCGGTCGCGGCAGATCTGCCTGATCGAACCGATCCATCCCGTACATGCCGGGCAGGCCAAAGACCTTCGATGGGACGATCCGGAAGATCGTGTACGGCGACGGGCCGGCGGTAGGGGCATTCGGACCGAAGACCTTGTCCCCCCTGGCCTCGAGTGGGCAGCCGCTGGCGCTGAGGACCTCAGCGATGTGTCCAACGGCGTCGAGGGATGGGAGCGTCGTGCTGCTCGTGGCGATGACGCATCGTCCGTCGGCGGCGAGATTGCGTGCCTTTCGAGTCCCTTCCCCTGCGACGACGTGGATGACGCCGTCGATCCAGAACGCGATCACGGGCATGAGGTGCGGCCGACCGTCCGGACGCGTCGTCGCGAGCCAGCTCGTTCTCTGTTCCTCGGCATTCGCGAGACGGTCTCGTGCCACCTCCCAGGAAGTCGTCCCGGACTCCTCTCCAACCAGCGACCGCTCGCGTTCCGGCGCCCGTTCCTGCGTCATCGCCTTCCTCCTTCCAAGGGTTGCTGCATCCGTCCTCGTTCGTCTCGAGCGATGGTGTGAAGGTTTACCCGACTCTGGTCCAATCCCGGTGGAATGGTGCTGCTCCGTCAAGCGTGACATCGGCTCCTCCGCCTTGATGGGTGAGCATCCGCTACACCACCGCTACGCCACTGCTCACCGGAACGAGTTCTGACGCGGACAGTGTTACAAATTTCATTCCAGAATTCGCAACGACCAGTGGAAACCGCCCACGCTACCGATGTCTGGGAGTCAACGAGCCATGAGTTCAAACCTCGCCAGCCCGACCCGGCCACTGCTGTCCACGCTGGTCCGGGGGGTCGCACCAGCCGCGAGAAGAGCGCGAC
>DASUYM010000302.1:0-12073 GCA_036377435.1 Propionibacteriaceae bacterium | reverse complement strand
TTCGGCTCGACGGCGACGATCTTGTCGTCCTCGATGAGTACGTCGCCGGTGAGATCCCCGATCTGGGGATCCATGCTCATAACCGTCCCCCCGCGGATCAGCGTCTTCGTTGTCATCTGCCCCTGCTCCTTTGCATCTGGCGTGGTTTCCTTGTTTCCCTCTTAGAAGGCGACGAGCTGGCGTACGGCATCGACGACCTTGTCAACGGTCGGAATCACCTCGTCCTCGAGCGCGTCCGCGAACGGGAGCGGCACGCATTCGGACGCCACTCGCCGGATCGGCGCGTCAAGTGACTCGAACCCCTCGTCGGCAACGATGGAGACGACAGTGGCCCCCCAGCCGCCCTGATATGGGTTCTCCTCGACTACGAGGAGGCGCGAGGTGTGCGCTACAGACGACAGCACAGTCTTGGCATCAAGCGGCACCAGGCAGCGCAGATCGATCACCTCGACAGAGATGTCCTCGCCGGCGAGTTGCTCTGCGGCCGACAATGCGGTCGGCACCGTTGAGGCAAGGGCAACGATTGTTACGTCGTCGCCGCCACGAACCACGGCCGCCTCACCAAGCGGCACAACGTGATCAGGAGGTGCAAGCTCTCCCTTGCTCGCAAGCAAGCCCTTGTGCTCGAAGAAGATCACCGGGTCGTCGCTCCGGATCGCCGACGCCATCATGCCCACGACGTCGGCTGGTGTCGATGGTGCGGCAATCTTCAAACCGGGCACGGTGAAGACCCAGTTTTCGACCGCCTGGGAGTGCTGAGCGCCGAATCCGAGGCCGCCGCCGTTGGCGGTGCGAATCACGAGCGGGACGGTGACCTGGCCGCCCGTCATGTAGCGCATCTTGGGGATCTCGTTGGCGAGGTAGTCGTAACAGCACGCGAAGAAGTCGGAGAACATGATCTCCGCGACCGGACGAATCCCAGTCATCGCGGCACCGAGCGCGGCACCGACGATCGCCTGCTCGGAGATCGGCGTATCCCACACACGCTCAGGACCGAATTCGGCGAAGAGACCGGTCGTGGTCTTGAAGACTCCCTCGGCTGCGCCGATGTCCTCCCCGAGACAGACGACGCTTTGGTCCCGGCGCATCTCACGAGCGATCCCGTCGGAGACGGCCTGGCGATAGGTGGTTAATTCCGCCATGCCGCACCACCATCTGCCCAGACATCGGTGAGTGCGGTAGCCGGGTCTGGTGCGGGCGCGTCCTTGGCCTCCTGCACCGCCGCCTCGACAACCTGCGCCGCCCGAGCGTCGGCCGCGTCGATGTCGGCGGTGTCCACTCCCAGGCTCGTCAGCCGATCGCGTGCCACGATCAGCGGATCCCGCTGCATCCAGCGCTCAAGCTCATCAGCGGGACGGTACTTCGCAGGATCAGCCCGACTGTGACCGTACTGGCGATAGGTCAGTGCCTCGATCACCGTCGGCCCGTCCCCTGCCCGTGCTCGCTCCACGGCAACCTTCACGGTGTCGTGAATTATGACCACATCGTTGCCGTCGATGATCTCGGCCGGCAGGCCATTCGCGGCAGCTCGGTCTGCTGCGGGGTTGGGGACCGACGTCACCGATGCGATCGGGGTGTACTCCATGTAGAGGTTGTTCTCGCAAACGAAGAGCACCGGAAGCTTCCAGACGGCGGCCAGATTCAGCGCCTCATGGAAGGCGCCGATATTCGTGGCGCCGTCGCCGAAGAACGCAACTGCGACCTGCTCCGTGCCGCGGAGTTTTGCCGACCACGCGGCGCCGGCGGCGATCGGCAGATGCGACCCGACGATCGCGTACGAGCCGAGCATGCCCTTGTCGGCCTTCGTGAGGTGCATCGAACCGCCCTTGGCCTTGCACAGGCCGGTGGCCTTGCTCATCAGCTCCGCCAGGCATTCGGCCGGCGTGGCACCGCGGGCGATGGCATGGTGGTGTCCGCGGTACGTCGCGAACACATAGTCGTCTTCACGGAGGGCCGCACTCGCCCCAACGGCAACCGCCTCATGTCCGGCGGCCAGGTGGGTGGTGCCCTTGACCTCGCCAGACATGAACAGGTCGTACGCCGCCTTCTCGGTTCGCCGGATCAGCGCCATCTGCTCGTACCATTCGAGCAGACTGCCGGCGTCGACCGTGACGGATGTGTCCGCTGATGCCGTCACTGTCCGCCTCGGCCTGCCGTGGTGTTCAGATGGGATTGCGCCTCGCGCAGGGTCGGCAGCTCACCGCCCACGGTCCAGTAGCGCTGCCCGGCGATCAGCAACTCCTCCGCGGGGAACTTGGTGATCACTTCGCAGCCATCGGCGGTGACCACGACCTCTTCCTCGATACGGGCCGCCGACCAGCCGTCCGACGCGGGCCAATACGTCTCCAGCGCGAACACCATGCCCTCTTCGAGCACTTCGGGATGATCAAGGGACACTAGGCGGCTGAAGATCGGCTTCTCCCAGATAGCCAGCCCGACGCCATGGCCGTACTGCAAGGCGAATGCGGCTTCCTCGTTGGCGAACCCGAACTCCTCTGCAGTCGGCCACAGCGACACGATGTCGGCTGTCGTCGCGCCTGGTTTGACCGCCGCGATCGCCAGGTCCATGTACTCGCGGCAGCGGACGTAGGCATCCCGCATTGCTGGCGATGCGCTCCCCACGGCAAAGCATCGGTAGTAGCAGGTCCTATAGCCGAGGTGGCTGTGCAGGATGTCGAAGAACGCTGGATCACCTGGACGAACTATGCGGTCGCTGTACACGTGCGGGTGGGGTGAACATCGCTCACCGGAGATCGCATTGACCCCCTCCACGTACTCGCTTCCAAGGTCGTAGAGCACCTTGCTGACCAGACCCACGCACTCGTTCTCGCGTACGCCCGGACGCAGGAAGGCATACAGCTGCTCGTACGCCGCGTCGACCATCGAGCACGCCTGGGCGAGCAGTGCGATCTCGTCGACGGTCTTGATCCGGCGCGCCTCCAGGAACACTTGCTGGCCGTCGACGACTGTGAGTCCCTCATCATGGAGGGCCGACAAGATCGGCATCTCGATCACATCAACCCCAACCGGCTCAGTGGTCAGGCCGTGCTCGCGCATGACTGTCGCGACCTTCCGGGCAACCTCTTGGGCGATGCCGGCGTCGGGATGGAACGCGCCACGAAGCGTTGAGATCCCGGCACGTGCTCCGGACCGGCCGCCCCTCGCTGCTTCGGAAATCTCGCCGTCTCCAGGCTTCCGGTCGTAGTCGAGCCAAGGGTTGTAGAGCTGGTGATGCTTGGCTGCCGACCCGAAATCCCATACCACCGGCTCGCCTCCCCGAGGCAGCAGCGCGAACCTGATCAGCTTGTCCATGGCCCAGGTGCCGATGTGCGTGGCCGTCATATAGCGGATATTGGAGAAGTCGAACGTCAACAGCGCTCCGAGGTCGGAGGCGTCCAGATGCTGCTTCAGCCGCTGCAATCGATCAGTCCGCAGCCGGTCGACGTTGACCCGCGCCTCCCAATCGATTGCATTCGGCCCGTACGTTCGGATCGCCATGTGTCGCCACCCCACGTCCCTATGGTGTTCAATAAAAGTTACGCCTGTTCAGTGGCACTGACTAGGGTGTCGTGATGCGGGCTGCGAGCGTCGGGAATCGCGCGCCGCCGCATGGAGAAGGAGCGAGCTGAGGCGTTCTTTCCTCGGCGAGCGACGACGTCAGCGGCGGATCCACCGCGCGATGCGCGAGCAGGCCCCCAATAAAGGGAGGAGCGCACATGGGTGATCCGAAAGTGCCGCCGATCGGGCCGCGGATCCGCGCCGAGCGGGCCCGCCGCGAGGTGACCATCCGCGCGCTGGCGCGTGTCGTCGGGGTATCCCCCAGCCTAATTTCCCAGATCGAGACTGGGAAGAGCCAGCCTTCGGTGAGCACGCTGTACGGGATCACCTCCACGCTCGGACTGTCGCTGGAGGACCTGTTCGACGCGAGCGACCCTGAGACATCGGCAGCCTCGCCTCCCGACCAGGTAGGTCTTGGCTATCTTCGTTCGGACCGAACCAAAGGCGTTGGCCCGCACGTGTCTCCTGACGACCGGGAGCTGCTGACCCTGGAGTCAGGCGTCACCTGGGAGCGGCTGGGTCAGCTGCCGCATCACCATGTGGACTTCTTGCTCGTCACCTACCGACCCGGCAGCGCGTCGTCCTCCGAGGGCCGGCTCATGCGGCACAGCGGGACGGAGTACGCGTATCTGATCAGCGGCGAACTAGAGCTGTCATTGGGGTTTGACAAGTACCTGCTGGTCCCAGGGGACTCGGTCTGCTTCGAGTCCACCAGACCGCACGCTTACTGCAACTGCGGGAACGTCCCCGCCGTAGGAGTGTGGTTCGTGGTTGAGCCGAGTTGATCATGTCAGTCTGACATCTTGATCAATCGGTTGACACAACAGATCATTGCCCGTACGCCTATAGGCGTGGAGATAATGAAGCTCGCCTGGGTGGGCACCCTCACCGACAACTTCCAGCCGACGGCCGACTTCTTCCGAGACGTCCTAGGCCTTCGACTGGAGCTGGATCGTCCAGGCTTTCGCGTGCTGAAGCTGCCGGACGGCAGCAAGGTGGAAGTCTTTGGACCCGACAGCAAGATCAACCGCCATTTCACCACCGGGCCGGTCGCAGGGTTCCTTGTGGACGACGTCCATGCGGCGGCCAATGAACTCCGGACTTACGGGGTCGAGATTCTCCTAGAACAGAAGGACGAGAGCGGTAACGCCTGGGTGCACTTTCGTGCTCCTGACGGCAACGTCTACGAGTTCACCCAGGATCCTGGAGTTTCACGGCCCGCCTAAAGAACTGACGCGTCGACTGCCAGATGCCGCATCACGGAGCCAGCTCGGCGAATACCGGCTTCAGCTCGACAGTGCAGCGCTCCATCAACGGCAGGAGGCGGCGCAGCGTCGCCACGTCGTCGGGGTTCGGCGACTGCCCGCGATCCACGGCGATCAGATCCGCGGCGCTGTCGAGGTCAGGCAGCGAGCCCAGCGCGTGGTGGCCGAGCAGGCCGGCGCCGGTGCCGGCGCCTTCCGGGGAGGCCGCGAGCCCGATCGGCAGATCGAGGGCTGCGGCTAGCACCTCGCGCCACACCGGCGATTCCATTGCCCCACCGGTCGCGCGTACTTCACGCACCCGTACGTCGGCGGCGTCCAGTGCCAGTCGTACCAGAGCCAGCTGCATGCAAACTCCCTCGACAGCCGAACGAACCAGATGGCCTCGGGTGTGATGGCGGCGCAGGCCGATCCACGCACCGTGCAACCCGGGCTCCCACCACGGAGCTCGCTCGCCCAGTAGATACGGCAAGCACAGCAGCCCCTCGCTGCCGAATGGCACCTGCCCAGCCTCTTGCAATAGTCGGCCGTCGGCGGCGTCACGCTCCTCACCGTGTACGTCCGCGGTCACCATGCCAAGCGCGGCACTGGCCCAGCGCACCACCGACCCTGCGTTATTGATCGCACCGCCGAGCACCCAGTGATCGTCAGTGAGGGCATAGCAGAACAACCGCGCAGCTTCGTCCACGGCGGGGGCCGGCCGAACCGCGCGAAGTGCCCCGCTGGTGCCGAGCGATACAGCGGCGATACCTTCGCGCACCGCCCCCACCCCCAAGTTCGCCAGCGGCCCGTCGGAGGCCCCGACGACGACCGGAAGGTCACGCGGCAGCCCGGTTTGGTCGGCCACGTCCACGCGCAGCCCAGTGACCACGTGAGTGGTCGGCACCACCGTCGCGAGCTGCTCGGCATCAATGCCGGCGAGTTGCAGCGCCTCCGGATCCCAGCGGCGTGCGGTGATGTCGTAGAGACCAGTGGCGGAGGCACACGAGAGGTCGATCATGGTGTCGCCCTCGCACAATCCGGACAGCACCACCTCCTTGACGCCACCCCATTGCGGGGTGGCGGCGAAGGACACCGGATGATGCTGCCGCCACCACAGCAGCTTCGGAAGCGGGGACATCGGATGGATCGGAGTACCGGTCCGCTTGTGCAACTGCCCCTGAGAGCCGAGAGCCAGGCTGCGCGATTGCTCGGCGGCGCGACTGTCTGCCCAGGTGATCAGCGGGCCGGTCGGGGAACCGGCCTTGTCCAGCGGCACCAGCCCATGCATGGCTCCACTGAGGCAGACCCCGATCACTTGGTGACCCTGTTGGCGTACCTGCACTGCTACGCCGGCCAGCGCCTCCACCGCAGCCTGCTGCAGCCGCACCGAATCGAGTTCGGCGTAACCCGGCTCCGGCTGGAGCAGCGGGTAGCCGGCGCTGGAGGTGGCGACCACCGTGGCGTCGGCGGCCACGGCAACAGCCTTGGTGGCGGTGGTACCGGAGTCCAGCCCAATAACCAGGTCCATGCGTGCCGGCTTGCTCAGCCTCCGAACAGTTTGCTGAGCTGGTCGCGGAAGGTCAGCACCGACAGCGTTCCGAAGAGCAGAATCGCCCAGATCAGCGCCCCCAGACGGAATCCACTGACCTTGATCGGCTTAGGCAGACTCTTACGGTTGATCAAGATCAACAACCCGGAATAGATGAACATCATGAACCCGCCGACCACTGCCGAGATGACCAGCAGCACAATCGGCTGGCTGAAACCGGCCAACAACACGATGATCCCGATTGCTACCAGGCCCCACACCAGGCCGGCATAGACCTTGCTCTCGTTCGCGTTGTGGGCGTACGAGTTCTTGATCACGTCGGCGGCCAGGCGGCTGGTGTAGTCGACAATGCCCAGGGCAGCGGCGAACAGCGAAAACGCGCCGACGGCCCAGAACAGGTACTGGAACCAGGAGCCAACGCGCTCGCCCAACACTTCACCTTCGACCTTGATGAAGCCGATGTTGTTGGGGAGGTCGGGGAGGCCGTACACCGTGGCGTATGCGAGCAGCGACGTGAAGAAGATCGTAATGAAGGTGATCGCCACGAATGTGGTGAGCTGCTCCACGTTAGCGAAGCGCCACCAGCCGCGCCAACGCCGCATGTTTTCCTGGTTGGGTTCGAAAATGTAGCCGGTGCTTCGTGCAGCGACCGGCTGACCCGTTATAGGGCTGGCCAGCTTCGGTATATGCATCCCCATGCCGAAACCCTTGTCACGGATCCAGTTGGACTGGCACAGGTTCTGCCCGCCGCCCGCCCCGGCAAACGCGAGTGCGCCGAGCAGCAGTGCGAATCCCAGTTCAGTAGGAATCCGTGGCTGCGTCACGATCTGCGGTGCGCTGGCCCAACCCTGGGCTCCGATGGCGAAGATCGCCGCGATCAGGAAGAGCGTCAGCACCGCCGCTACCTTGAGCATCTGCGCGCGCTCAAGGGCGACGTAGACCACCGGGGCCAGGGTCAGGATCAGCCCAATCACGATCAAGATGCCGATCGCGATCCATTTCGGCTGACCGCCGAAGATGTAGGAGATCAGGGTCGCCGAGCTGGTCGCCCAACCTGGCCAGAGATTGGCGAAGTAGGTGAGCAAGGCGAAGAACAGTCCCCAGTGGCGCCAGTAGCGGCTGAACCCAGTCAGCACCGTCTCGCCAGTGGCAAGGGTGTAACGCTCAATCTCCATGTTGATGAAGAACTGGGTCACCAGGCCGACCACCGCCGCCCAGACGAACACCAGCCCCACCTGGGAAGCGATATAGGGATAGAGGATGAACTCTCCCGATGCCAGGCCGACCCCGGCGGCGACGATGCCGGGCCCGATCAGGCGCCAATACTGCGCGGGCTCATCGGGCATCGGCTTCAGCTCGGGCTTACCGAGGTTGTGCGTGGGGAAAGCGTCGACTACCGCGGTTCCCGTCGCGCTTGGGGTAGCTGGGTCTGCTGGCTGCGCCACATCTGCCTCCTCGTCGAGGTCCTGTGAACAGTATTAAATTGCACAATCAGCGATGGGACCAGCTAGCACGCGGGGCCTGACCCGCCGAAAGTGATGGATTGCGCGGGCTCGTTAGGGTCGTGATTGACCCGTTTCCCCTATTGCGGCCGCTGAGGTCCGACAGCGAAAGGCATGATGGCCCAGGCGAAGGCACGACAGCAGTCTCAAGATCCGTATGCTCAGCGCGGCAAGACAATGGCCTCACTGGCGCAGCGGCTGCGCGGCTGGGTCGGGTCCGACCCCTCGCGTGCCCCCGAGCTGGCCGATGCGTTGGTCGAGCTCACAGCACACCGGCTGCGGGGGCACGGGTACGCCATCGCCGCCGCGGACGCTCAGGATTCCGTACGTCGGGCAGGAGAAATACTCGCCGCGAGCGGACCGATCGGACCCTATACCTCGATCAGTGACGCTGCCCGGTACGTGACTGCGGTCGTTCACCTGGCCACCATTCAGGCCGGCATGGGTATGCCGGATGCCGCGGGCCGGACGATCGAATCGCTGGATGACATGCGGGAGCAACTCCGGGGGAACGGGCTCGAGCAGCGGTTGGAGCCGCAAACCGCTATCTGGGCACTGTTGTGCGGCGCGCGGGCTGCACTGGCGTCTGGAGACATCCCCACAGCCAACGCATACGCCGATGCCGCCTTAGCTCGGCTGGCGGAATCTGATCTTCCGGACGACCCTGACGCTGCCTATCTCGCCATGGACGTCGACCGGGTGGCCTCCGACTGCCGGTGGGCGGCGGGCAGGGCCGATGAGGCGCTGCTCTACCTGTACGCAGCCAAGTTGAGATATGACGATGTGGTCGGCGGGCGTCTCCAGGAGCCTGCGCGGCTCAGTCCGGCACTCCTGGAACGCCTGGCCGAGCCGCTCTTCGGCCTGTATCGGGACATGGCAGACCGGTTGGCCGGATGCGGCGAGGTCGAGGTGGGACTCGTCACCCGGCGCGAACTGATTGAGTTGCTGCGCGGGCTCATTGGGCGTTTGGGCGATCCGGTACGCGTCCAGCTGTCGTCGGCGCTATCCGATCTCGCTGCTGACCTCGTGGCCGCGGGCCGGGCTGATGAGGCGAACGTCGCAGCGGCGGAGGCCGCCGCGACAATGCCGTCGGGGTCGGATGCGGCGGTCGAGGATCTCGCCCGCGGAGTGGTAGGTCTCGGTAACCAAGTGGTCACGTGGACTCCGCTGCCCTCGACTGCTTCGTACGCGGCAACGACTGCCTCAGTTGCTGCAACGGCGATCGTTGGTCGCTCGGCCCTCGATGCTGAGCGGCAGCGAAAGCTGGCCGCCTGGCTCCAGACTGCGCGGCCCGAGGCGCGCCGGCTGGAACAGCAGCGGATGGACCAAGCGCGGGTCGATGCCGAGCGCCGCGAGGCCGAACGGCTGGCAGCCGAACGCGAGGCAGCCGAGGAGCTTGCTGCCCAACGCGCCCAAGCCGCGGACGCCGAACGTCTCGAGGCCGAGCGACAGGCCGCTGCCGAGGAAGCGGAGCGGCTGGAGCGGAAGCGTCGCCGTGAGGAACGCATCGAGGCCCACCGGCTGGAGGTCGAAAGGCGCGAAGCTGAACGGCGTGAGGCGGAGCGGCTCGAGGCTGAGCGACAGGCCGCAGAACAGTTGGCGGCTGACCCGGCTGAGGCCGAGCGGCTGGAACTCGAACGCCTACAGGCCCAGATCGACGAACTCGAGCGCGCTGAGAAGCGGGTCCAAGATCAATGAGCTCACCCTGGAGAATGATCGTGCGAGTCTGACCCGTGTCTTGAGGGGTCAAACGCGCACGATCTTCACTTCTCCCGGCAGTCGCCGTCGAAAGCTCAGGTTGCCAGGATGGAGCTATGCAGCGCGACGGCCTGACCGTACTGATTTCAGGGGCCGGAATCGCGGGCGCAACGCTCGCAGCGCTACTCGGTCGGGCTGGACACGGCGTAACCGTCGTGGAACGCGATCAAGGTGTCCGATCGAGCGGCAATCCAGTGGACGTCCGCAAGGGTGCATACCAGGTCGCGGAGCGGTTAGCGGTTCTCTCGCGACTGCAGGACGCCGCGACGAAGGTGCGCGAGTTGATCTTTGTTGACGATGATGGCCGACGCGTGGCGAGCATGCGGACTCGTCAGTCGGAAGATCGAGAGCTCGAGGTGGCGCGGGCAGATCTCAGCGCGATCTTGGTCGAGGCAGGCCGAGGGGATGCTGAGTTCCTGTTCGACGAAATGATCACCGAGCTACACCCGGAAGACGGCGGCGTCGATGTGATCTTCGACCGGGCGGCCCCACGCCGGTTTGACCTGGTGGTCGGCGCCGATGGCATCCACTCCGGAGTCCGCCGCCTGGCGTTCGGACCGGAAGCCGACTTCGTCCAGCATCTCGGGATGTACGTCGCCACAGCGACACTTGGGGTTCCCTTGGAGCGCGACGACCTGGTGATCATGCACAACGAGCCCGGCACGGCGGTCGCGTTGCATCCGGGAACGGGAGTCTCGGGGGTCGCCTTCATGTTCCGATCTGAAGTCAGAATTGATCATCGCGATCCCGACGCGCGCCGGCACCTGCTGCAGCAGGTATATGCCAACGTCGGCTGGCGTACGGAGGAACTGCTGTCTGGCTATCTTGCGACTGAAGATGTCTACTTCGACAGCATCAGCAGGATCCGAATGCCGTCCTGGTCGCGCGGCCGCGTGACCTTGCTGGGCGACGCCGCTTCGTGCGTCTCACTGTTCGGGGAGGGTTCCAGCTCGGCGATGGAGGGCGCTTCAACACTCGCCGCATCTCTGAACGAGTCGCCGCACGACATACCAACGGCCCTAGCTCGATACGAGTCGACTCACCGTGCGGTCACGCGCCCGCGACAGCGCGGCGTGCTGATCGCTTCCCATCTCCTGATCCCAAGATCACGACTGGGCATCGCACTGCGGAACCAGGCTCTCCGACTCGCCGGCCGGCGATAGGACGTGAAGGCTGCTGAACGGGACGCGGGCAGCGTCACCCGACCGACAGACCCGGTAGCTCGCGGTGCGGGACTGACGCCTCGCGAGGCGATGGCACCTGCAGCAGGAGGGCGCCGTGTTGCATGATCAGCCGCGGCGTGTCGATGTGCTGCCCGGGCAGGCCGTCTAGGTGCTGCGGCGTGGGCCGAGGTTGTAAAACTGGCCGGGCCCGTAAACAGACTTGATCGAGCGAAGCGCGGCGCGCCGGCGAGCCAGCTCCGCCCCCCGTCGGGACGCCGAGCTCCGCCGCGATCGGGTCAATGGCCGGCAGCGGCTCCAGGCGGATGTGCAGGTCACCGGCCACCACAAGTCGGCCACCGGGGGCGGCGGGGGCGGCGAGAACCCTGCCGGCCATCGCCGCGTCCCGCTCGCCCCACCACCGCCGACCCATCTCCTTCTCGCTTTCGCCCGGTCGCGGCCGGGCGACCGTTGTCCTGTCTATCAGGGTGATCAGCAGGCCGGCGGCAGCCCACCGGCGCAGCGCAGCCAGGTGTCCCGCGGTGAGCCGGCCGTCGCCGCCCCAGACCTCCATCGGGGGTCTCCCCAACACCGTGTGTGATCCAGTGGTCTAGCCATGGCCTCAGGTCCTCATGCCATTCCAACGCCATGCCGCCTAGCCCGAACCAAGCGATCAGCTCCTCCACAACCACCGGCCCCTGCGCCGCGCCGTGCCTCTCGCCCAACAGCACCAGGCCGGTCCACCGCAGAGACTTCCGGACGGCGGCATCCGCGTCCGGGTCCACCTGGAGCCCCAGCGGCGTGGCATCGAAGGCTTGCACCGCCGCGGTCAGCGCCTCGATCGTGTTGCCCCCCGGCACTTAGTCAGCATCCCACCCACCCCATGTCGGTGGCGAGACGTCCACGTCATACCTGCGATGGCGTGGTCCAGGATGTCGTCGGCTCGTTGCAAGTAAAGGAGGCGGGAATGCCGGTGATTGTGATTTCGGCTCTCGCTGGCTCCAGACCATCACTCCGGCAACCCGCTCGCTGATCTTGATGAGCCACATGTGCTCGGATATGGCTGGCCGCCAGGTGGCGCTCGGCGCGGTCGGTTTGACGTGGTAACCGTGGGGTGAGGCGGAGATTTCGCCGGCGCTAGCACTGCGACAGCACGAAGGCGGCCGCCTCCACCAGCGGCTCATCGCGCATTCGTCACCTCCGCTGGGTGGCGGGTGAACCAGATGGCGAGCAGCAGGTTCGGGACCCAGCACAGCCAGGCGATCGCGGCGTACGCCGTCTCGAAGGAGAAGTCGACGATCC
>DASUYM010000301.1:0-2626 GCA_036377435.1 Propionibacteriaceae bacterium | reverse complement strand
GACCGGTCCACCATCTTGAAGCTTGACTCCAGCCGCAACAGCGAGCATGAGCGGCAAAATAATCACGAGGCCGACTGAGGTCAGCACGATGTCGCTGGCGCGCTTGACGAGGCGCCGCCAGCCAGTGAAATGCGGTTCCTCGACGTGCAACAGCGGGAAACCCATGAGTGGCCGGATATGCAGTCGCGGTCCAGCCACTTCGACCAGACCGGGGTCCACGAGCAACTCGACTCCGGCACCCTCCAGCGACCACGCGAGCTCTCGCAAGTAGCTGTGTCGGGTGGCATCGTCGCTGGTCACCGCGACCGCATCGCAACCCCTGGTGCGGACGACCTCGGCCACCTGGCTCAAGTTGCCGAGCACGGGAACTCCGTCGATGGCGGGCACAGGCAGTTCCGAGGAAGGTAGGCAGACACCGATCACTTTCATGCCTGCGTCCGGCTCTCCCTGAATCCGCTTGCTGAGCTGCTGCGCAGCACCGAAGCTGCCGACTACAACGACGTGGCGAAGACTGCGTCCGCAGCTCTGTAGAAAATGGAGGCCCTTACGGGCGAAGAAGCGAACCAGCAGGCTAAGCAGCACTGCGAGTGGAATCCCGGTCACAACAAGCTTAAGTAGCGCGTACAGCGTAAACGTGAGGTCGCCGGTCGGGTTCAACGCCCCGGACGGGACAGCCATGAATCCCGCCGGCAGCGCGCCCGCCACAACGACCAGCATGCCGGCTCGAACGACCGCACCAGGCTCGTCGAAGCCGATGCCGATTCGATTACGGCGATACCCACGACATATCGCGATCGCGGCTGGCCAAACGAGGAGGCCGATAAGGCAGAGCAGCGGTACCGCGTCCTGCCCAGACAACGTGTTGCTGATTGATGCAGGGACGGCTGCGGCGATCCCTCCCACGAGGGCGTCGGCGCTGGCGACCAGCATGAGGTACCGACGGCTCCATGTCGCAAAGCGTTTGGTCGCCGGAACAGCGACGGGAGCCTCAGGCGCCCTGAGATGATCATCGCCCGCGTGATCGAGATTCCCAAGGCGTAATGTCGTTGAGTCGTACAGCAGGTCGACAGCCTCGCCGCCGCCCAGCCGTGAGGACACATCAGTGACACGGGAATCCGAGTACGGCTCGTGCACGTCGCGGCGCAGCACGCCTACAGGCTCGAGCGCAGCGCGTCTCGGCTCAGGTGCCGCGCGTCTCGGAAACACGCGCGGCAGGCGTTCCTGTGTTGCCATTCCCCCCAACAACCCCCGGCTTCGACACTCGCCGGCCCCCCCGACGAGTTGACGTGCTCGAAAAAGTTTTCGGGTGGCTACCAGGGGGAAGTGATGACTCTGCGAGACACGCCCCGAACTCAATCAAGCACCAGAAATCTATCGTGGGACCGTGCCGAAATTGGGACCTATATTCAACCGTGATCTTGGCCGGCGATGACCCCGACGCGGTCACAAATCGTGCAACAAGCTGCCGACAATGATCTTGATCGCGTCAGAGAATCACCACATGATCTAGCCTGCTCAACCGAAAACTATTGGCGAAAAGGAAAAACAAGGCCGAAGACGAGCCGACCTTGGGTTGGCAAGGATCACCTTTGCCACAATGTCGGGTGGCCATTACTACGTCCACGGGCGGCGAGCAACCGGGGCTGTCTCCGCGACGTTATTACATTGTCACATTCGGCGTGTCGCGCATGCTCGATGACGGCCGCGCCAACGACACGATAGATGGTCTCGCCTCACCGGCTGGCGTCACCAGACATTCGGACAGGCACAAGCGGGCCCTTTTCGCCGACCTCGAGTGCGTGGCGTTCGCCGTCGGGGTGAGCCGCCGCTCGCCGTCCCAGCTCGGCACTCGAGAGGCGAGCCGGGATAAAGAGACTGCGACCCGAAACAGTGTCACGCGCACCGGCCTGATTCAGCCGTTCACGCATTGCGGTGCCGGCCTGATTCAGCCGTTCACGCATTGCGGTGCCGGGCGGGTTGGGGCGCTCTCGGATACCACGGCGATGGGTGCCGCGACCATGCGCAGCGGCCAGCCGGAGCCAGCGGGCGGCGTCTTGGCCGCGGCTGGTCGGGGTGACGATGGCGGCCAGGCAGTACGTGTGGCGTAGTCGATGACGGCGCTGATCCCGCCAGATTCGGTGGCGCTCGTGTTATCGCTGCGGCAGCTTCAGACCGCAGCAGACTCTGCTGCGTCAGAAGCGGTGCTAGTGCACTCCCAACCAGCTCCTCAGCTCCGTTTCCATGCTGGGACCCGGTGGCAGTCGAGGCCTCAGAGTCGTTCGAGCAATTCGCTCCGGAGGCGGCCCAGAACCCTCATCGCCTACTTGACCAGGAGGTTCGAGCTCAGACGCAGCTACCGCTGCCGGAGTCTGAGAACGGGGTCGTGGGATCGGCAACGTAGGACCAGCTGTAACTGGTCGGGCTAAACGTCAGCTTCAGCACTCCGAAGATTTTGTTCTTGCGGACGACGCTGTTGGCGAGGACGGTGCCGAAACCTTGGGAGTCCCGGCCACCGGTGCCGACGGTGATCTGGCGGATACCGGTGCTGGACGCCGAGCCCGAGGCAGTTTGGGGAGCGAAGCGCTCGTAGCTATGAGCGTGGCCGGCCAGCAGCAAATCAACCTTG
>DASUYM010000300.1:0-4478 GCA_036377435.1 Propionibacteriaceae bacterium | reverse complement strand
CATCCATGGACCGGTGCGCAGTTGGCGGACGTCATCGGGCTAGGTGGCGACAGCCGAAGACGTCCTGCTTGCGACTCGTAATGCGTAGGTCCGGGGCTCAAATCCCCGAGGCGACCCCACCCATCCCCTCCTAGCCAGCGGCCCCTTGCTCGCCCGGCTCGGCGGAGGAGCGCTCACTACCGCCTGAGCTGTGCCTGTGATCTCCCCGAGTCGCGTAGCAGCGCGATCTGTGGCCACGCTCAGCTCGCCGCTGCGGTGGTACCCGGCGGACCGTCGAGCACGGTGGGCACGTACTCCAACAGTTGGAGCCCTCCGTCGAAGGTGCGGCTCTCAACCAGGTCGAGCCTGATGTCGGGATATCCCTCGTAGATCCGATCTTGGCCGGTCGCACCGGTGACGACCGGGAAGACGACAACCCGGAAGCGATCCACCAGTTCGGCCGTGATCAGCGATCGGCACAGACTCACACTGCCCAGTGTGCGCAGCTCGATGCGGCTGTCTTCCTTCATCGCTCGCACGGCTTCCACCGCGTCTCCGGTGACCAGTCGCGTATTGGCCCACCCCAGCGGCTCGGTCAGGGTCGAGGAGAAGACCACCTTCGAAACACCGCTGAGCTCATCGACCCCTTCTTCGCCGCGTGCGGCGAATTCTGCCATCAGCCGGTAGGTCGTCGCTCCCATCAAGATGGTGTGCTCGGGCTGTTCGCCCAGCCAGCCGAGATACTCGGGGCTTTCCATGCCCCACCAACCCGGCCAGCCCTCAGCGGCCCCGTAGCCGTCGAGCGAGGTGATGAAGTCGACCATGAGTGTTCCCATCAGATTCCTTCCGTCCAAGCGCGGGCCGTTTCTCCACGCTAGAGCCCGATGGCCGGCGCACCAAGGCCAAATCGCCGCCTTCGGCGGGTTACCGCTCGGGCTCCGTGTCCCCGCTGTGACCCCGCGTAGACATACGCAGCCGGCCACTGAGAACAGCGCGCCACCTTGGCCACCTGGACATCCTGCGAGAACTCACCGACGGAGCCCGTGGCTACTAGCCCAACTCGGCGATCAATCACCCGCAAGTCACTTCACAAGTCCGTCCCCTACTGACCCGCCGTGGGAGCCGAAGAGCCCGGACGTCTTGTGGCACCGCGAACGGTCTCGCTGGACGGGTGGCCGCGGGCGGCTCGGCCAGCGGAACTACGTTCCGTGGAATCTATTTTGGCGTAAGGTTCGGCCATGGACGTCGAGCTGGTCGGGCTCTTTCGCGACCTGGTCCGTCTGGAGACTGAGCTGTGGAACCGAGTGAATGTCACAGTTCAGCAGGCGCACGGTGTGCCGCTGGCTTGGTTGGAGATCATGCAGGTGGTGGCTGCCACCGAGGGGTGCCGTGTGCTGGACATCGCGAGGGCATTGTCAATCACGGTCGGTGGGGCGAGCAAGGTTGTGGACAAAGTCGAGGCTGCCGGTTTGTGCCGGCGGAACCCTAACCCGACCGATGGTCGATCGAACCTGATCCAGCTGACTGAGCCTGGCGTGGGTCTGCTGGCCGCAGCGGATGTCACGTTTTCGGCTGCCCTCGCCACCTTTGTGGGCGCGGCGGCACCAGCAGATGAACTTACCCAGATGTCTAGCACTCTGCGTCGGTTACGCCAGCATCTGTTGACACCGGTTCCGGTCCAGGTGGCGGCGCGACGCTGATGCCCACCATGAAGGCGGTGATACTGGACGCGCCGGGACCGCCGGGCGCACTTCAGACTCAGGACCTGCCGATCCTGACACCGGGACCGGAACAGGTGTTGATCAAAGTTGCAACACGTTTGCAGCACTTCGGGCATCGCGCCCTTTGTGGCCAAGTCGAGCGCGGTCCTGAGTGGCACCACCTGCCGCACCGGAATACACGTGTAGTTGGCCGTCCTCCTACAGTCGGAGTGGCTGCTCAGCCGATGCAGGCGGTGTGTTGATGACTGCTCACGGCGATTCGCCGGTTCCCCTGTCGACGAGAGCGCCCGCCGGTCGAGCGGCCGGCACGGCCACAGTGACCACAACGCTGATCCTCACGCTGGCCCTACAGAGCGCGGTGCCGCCGTTCGCGACCGACATGTACACCCCGGCCTTCCCGCAGGTGACCGCTGACCTGGCCACCTCGGCGTCGCTGGTCGGTCTGACGTTGACCACGTTCTTCCTCGGCATGGCGTTGGGGCAGCTGCTCGGTGGACCGCTGTCAGACCAGCGCGGGCGGCGGATACCGATGATCGCCGGCGGGCTGATCTGCACCCTCGGCGCCGTCGGCTGTGCGTTGGCGCCGTCGATCGGATTGTTGATCGTGTTCCGAGTGGTGCAGGGCTTTGGCGGTGGCGTTGCGGCGGTGGTCGCCCGGGCGGTCGTCGGGGACGTCGCCAAGGGCCACCTGCTGGCCAAGGTGATGTCGATCATGATGGCTATCGGTGGGCTGGCGCCGATGGTCGCCCCCATCCTCGGCGCGACGGTGCTCACCCTCGGCGGAACCTGGCGAACCGTTTTCTGGTTCCTGGTCGGGTTCGGGTTGCTGATGATGATCACTGCCATCGTGTTCGTACCCGAGTCACTGCCGCGAGAACGTCGTCACGGCGGCGGACTGCGTCAGTTCGCATCGGGGCTGACCCAGGTGCTACGGATCCGGTTGTACGTCGGCTACATGCTGACCGCGGCGTTGTCCGGCGCCACGATGATGGCGTATATAGCGAACTCCTCCTACGTGCTGCAGGTGCAGAAAGGCCTGCGACCCTTGCCGTTCGCGCTGTTCTTCGCCTCCACCGCCCTGGCTCAGATCCTGCTCTCGGTCCTCAACGCCAAGATCGTCGGCCGCCGGTTTCAGCCGCGCACATTGATCGGGTTCGGGCTCACCCTCGCCTCCCTCGCCGTCGCGGCCCTGACCGTGGGAGTATTCGCTCTCGACACCCCGCTGCTGCTCACCTGCGCCGGGTTCCTCATCCTGATGGCGGTTCAGGCGTTCATCTTCGGCAACGCCAATGCGCTCGCCGCCGCCGAGGTCCCGCACATCGCCGGTGCCGCCTCCGCCGTCCTCGGCGTCACCCAAGCAGTGGCGATGGCGACCTCCGCCCCTCTCGCCAGCTCCGGCGGCGCCGCCACCGCCGTACCCATGATCTGGGTCATGATCGCCGGCGTCGCCGGCTCGCTCTTCGCTTACCTCGTCCTTGCCCGGCCATCGGCTGACCGCACCATCGAACCTTCGCCGACCGACCGAGGAGTACCAGTTGTGCATCAATACCTTGTAGTGGCGAACCACACTCTCGGCGGTCAAGAGCTGCTCGACGCGATCCGCGATCGGATGTCCCGCGGTCCGGCCGAGTTCTGGGTGCTCGTGCCAGCTACGCCCACAATCCATTTCGTCAACGACTTCAACGCACTCAGTTGCGCCTTCCCCGTCGAACTCGACGTACTGCCCAGCGCCCGAACGCGCGACGAAGGCATTGCTGACGCGAAGTCCAACCTTGACACCGAATTGCACCGTCTTCGCGAGATCGGCGCCACAGCCGACGGCGCCGTGGGCGACCCGGACCCGATGAAGGCCATCGAAAAGACCCTCGCCCAACGGCGATTCGACGAGATCATCCTCTCAACGCTGCCGCCGGGTATCTCCCGGTGGCTTGCCTGGGACCTCCCACATCGGGTCCGAGCCAGAAGCGATGTTCCGCTGACGGTTCTCACTTCGCGAATCCGCGCAGGCGAACGATCCCGTCCGCGGAAGTCAGAAGGGACGACGCCTTAAGCAAGTAAGGCAGTACGTGGGTTGTCCAAAAAGAGAGGTTGCTTTATGCCCGCCACCCATCCGTACTTGGATCCCGTACTGTCCCCTGAGCAGCGGGCTGAGGACTTGCTGTCGCGCATGTCGCTCGAAGATAAGGCGGGGCATTCGCGTACGGCCGAGAGCAGGTCTACCCCGGCAACAACCTGGAGTACCACCTCAAACCATTCGTGGCCGTGATCAGAGCCGGCGGCTCGCAGATCATGCCGTACTACGGGATGCCCATCGGGACCGAGCTGGAGCCGGTTGCCTTCGGGTTCAACCGTGGTGCGGTGACTCGGGATGTTGCGCCAGCGGTTGGGATTCGACGGCATTGTGTGCACCGACTGCAGTCTCATCAACGATGCGGAGTATCTGGGCCAGCCGATGCCGGCACGGGCTTGGGGCGTGTAGCACCTGAGTCCGCTGGATCGAGTCGAGCTGGTGCTGGAGGCTGGCTGCGCCCAGTTCGGGGGCGAAGCCTGTCCCGAACTGGTCGTGGAACTGGTCAGGGTCGGCCGAGTCGGCGAGGATCGAATTGACGTCTCGGTGCGGCCGCTGCTACTGGAGAAGTTCCGGCTCGGTCTGTTCGACCAGCGCTACGTCGACGTCGACGCTGCCGCGGCGGTTGTCGGCCGAGCCGACTTCGTCGAGGCCGGTCTGGATGCGCAGCGCGCGTCGTACACCCTCCTGACCAACAACGATGACATCCT
>DASUYM010000299.1:0-18669 GCA_036377435.1 Propionibacteriaceae bacterium | reverse complement strand
CCCAACAGGCCGGGCAGACCCAGCGCGGTGGCCTGCGCCCACACCGCCGCCACATGCCCGTGTGGCAGCGAGCCGGTGATCTGCATCGCCTGGCCCGCCGGCAACACCTGCTCCCCGCGCAGCACGGCCCGGATCGCCTCGATCGCGGCCGGAGGCAATGCGGTGATGTTGGCCAGGGTCTGATGCTTGACCTTCCCGCCCTCACGGAAGGTGCGGCGCACCAGATGGCTCTGGTACTCCCGCAGCCGTCCGGCCTTGTCCACCTGGCGACTCGTCACGGTGGCTACGTGCATCGCGCCACGACTCCTGGCCATACCCAGATCATAACGAAGATCCCACGATCCGTGCTTCAGACACGCCATAATCTACTGGCTACACTTCAGGCGACGATTCAACGCGAACACCCAGGTCAACACGGGATCAGCCCTCAGAGACCTCGTAACTTCGGGTTAGTGGCCTGGGCGCGTCAGCGCGATGCCAGACTCGCCTTGCCGAGGCGGATCCAGGTATCAACGACGGTGTCGGGATTGAGCGAGATGGTCTCGATGCCTTGCTCGAGCAGCCAGTCGGCCAGGTCTGGGTGATCGCTGGGACCCTGGCCGCAGATGCCCACATACTTGTCGCGTGCTCGGCAGGCGGCGATCGCAGTGCTCATCAAAGACAGCACCGCCGGATCTCGTTCGTCGAAGGTCGCCGCCACCAGGCTGGAATCCCGGTCGAGGCCGAGGGTGAGTTGGGTCAGGTCGTTTGAGCCGATGGAGAAACCGTCGAAGTGGTCGAGGAAGGCATCGGCGAGAACGGCATTGGACGGCAGCTCGCACATCATGATGATCTCGAGGCCGTTCTCCCCGCGGCGCAGCCGATGTTCAGCGAGCAACTCAACCACGCCTCTCGCCTCAGCAACGGTGCGCACGAAGGGGATCATGATCTTGACATTCGTCAGTCCCATCGCGTCCCGGACAAACCGGAGGGCCTCGCATTCCATGGCGAGGCAGTCGGCGAACTCTGCAGACAGATACCGCGATGCCCCCCGATAACCGATCATCGGGTTCTCCTCGTGAGGCTCGTAGAACTCACCCCCGAGCAGGTTGGCGTACTCGTTGGACTTGAAGTCCGACATCCGCACGATCACTGGGGCAGGGGCAAAGGCGGCGGCGATCATGGCAACACCCTCGGCCACACGTTGTACGAAGAATGCCCGCGGACCCGGATAGGCAGTGATCTTCTTCCTGATCTGTTCCTGGAGCGGCTCGGGCAACTGATCAAGATCAAGCAGCGCCTTGGGATGAATGCCGATCTGGGAGTTGATGATGAACTCCAGCCGCGCTAGCCCGACGCCGCGGTTCGGAATTCGCGAGAACGCAAAGGCCTGGTCCGGGGTCCCGACGTTCATCATGATCTGTACGTCGATGTCGGGCATGGTGCTCAGCTGGCTTTCCTCGACCGCATAGTCGAGTTGGCCCGCGTAGACATAGCCGGTGTCACCTTCGGCGCAGGAGACCGTTACCAGCTGACCGTCAGGGAGCTCCTCGGTGGCGCGCCCAGTCCCAACGACCGCGGGAATGCCGAGCTCCCGGGCAATGATCGCAGCGTGGCAGGTGCGTCCGCCCCGGTTCGTCACGATCGCACCCGCGCGTTTCATGATCGGTTCCCAATCCGGGTCGGTCATCTCGGCGACCAACACATCTCCAGGTAGGAACAGATGCATGTCCTCGATCGACTTCAGGACCCGAACAGCGCCGAACCCAATCTTCTGGCCGATGGCGCGACCCTCGGCCAATAACGTTCCCCGCTCGCGGAGGCGGAAGCGCTGCACGGTTGCCCCAGCAGTTCGAGACTGTACGGTCTCTGGCCGGGCCTGGAGGATGTAGAGCTGATTGTCGTTGCCGTCCTTGGCCCACTCGATGTCCATGGGCCGGCCGTAGTGGTCCTCGATGGCAAGAGCCTGCCGCCCCAGCTCCTGCACTTCCTCATCGGTGAGACTGAGCAGTTGGCGGTCCTCTTCGCCCACGCTGACGAATTCTGTGGACCGCCCCACTGAGGCGTCGGGGGAGTAGATCATTTTCGTGGCCTTGCTGCCGACACCGCGTTTCAAGATCGCTGGCCGCCCGGCCCGCAGCGCCGGCTTGTAGACATAGAACTCGTCTGGGTTGACAGCCCCCTGCACGATGCCCTCGCCGAGGCCGTAGGCGGAGGTGATGAAGACGGCATCGGAGAAGCCGGATTCGGTGTCCATGGTGAACATCACCCCGGAGGTGGCGCGATCGGAGCGTACCATCCGCTGCACACCAGCCGAGAGGGCAACAGCGGCGTGGTCGAAGTGGTGATGGACGCGGTACGCAATGGCCCGATCGTAGTAAAGAGAGGCGAATACCTCGCGAATGGCTATCAAGATCTGCTCAATGCCGCGGATGTTGAGGAATGTCTCTTGCTGTCCGGCGAAAGAGGCGTCCGGCAGATCTTCTGCCGTAGCGCTCGACCGTACGGCGAAGGACATGCCGCCGTCACCCTCGGCCAGCCGGGCGTACGCGGTCCGGATGTCGGCCTCAAGATCTTCCGGGAAGGGTTGGTCCACTACTGTCGCGCGAATCTTGGCTCCGGTGGCAGCAAGCTGCTGGACGTCGTCAGCGTCGAGCTCAGCTAGCTGCTCGGCGATCGTGTTTGCCAGACCGGTCGCGCCAAGGAACCGGCGGTAGGCGTCGGCGGTAGTCGCGAAGCCGTCCGGTACGCGCACCCCGGCAGCTGCGAGGTTGCGCACCATCTCCCCCAGGGAGGCGTTCTTGCCACCTACCTGTTCAAGATCAGCTAGTCCAATATCGGTGAACCACAAGACGTTGGTCTCCACGATCTGCCGCCTCTCGGTCTAGAACTTCTTGTTGATGGTTTGAAGAATGAGAGTGGACATTTCCTCTACCGACTTGGCCGAGGAATCGATGACCGGAATTCGGTGTGCCCGGAAAAGCGCCTCAGCGCGTCGCAGCTCATACGCGCACTGCTCCAACGAGGCGTAACGCGAGTTGCGGCGCCGCTCCTGCCGGACCTGACTCAATCGAGCCGGCGTGCTGATGAGGCCGAAGCACCTGTCCCCAAGCCCGCGGACGGGCCGGGGGAGTTCCGAGGTTTGGAAGTCCTCCTCCACCAGCGGGTAATTCGCCACCAAGATCCCGTGTTGCAACGCAAGGTACATGGTCGTGGGTGTCTTACCGCAACGAGATGGCCCGATCAAGATCACCTCAGCCTTGTCCACCGCACGCAGGCTTTGCCCGTCGTCGTGTTCCATCGCATACTCGACCGCCTGCATCCGCGAGTTATAACGCTTGATGTCGCCGACTCCGTGCAGTCGAGCCGCTACCCGCATCCCTCTAACACCGAGATTGGTCTCAACCCTGGACATGTGCAGGTCGAAGAAGTCGATCAGGGGACATCGAGACTTGTGCAGCTCTTGGCGAACCTCCTCGACTGCCGCGGTTGTGAATGCCAACGGAGTGACCGGGCCGTCCATCGCCGCGTCCAGGATCTTCACCACGCGCCGGGCATCCTCCACGGAGGAGATGAAGGGAATCAAAGTGCGCTCGAAGCGAAGATCTGGAAACTGGATCAGCAAGGCATTGCCCATGGTCTCCGCGCTGATCCCCGTGCTGTCGGACAGGAAGAAAACCGGGACCACCGCGGCCTCGTCTTTTGCGATACCTGTATTGGGGATCACCACCTGACGAGCCTGCCTTCCGCGCTACCAGTGCGTCCGGCTACCGCGCCTGAACCTGTTGAGCTTTGGCGACGATCCATGTAATGAACTGATCCCAGTGCTGCCTGAGCAGCGCGTGTCCCATGCCGGGAACCAGGTGAAGCTCGGCGCCGGGGATAGCTGCGGCCGTGGCCTGGCCACCACTTGCAGGCAGGATTCGGTCATTGGTGCCGTGGATGACAACCGTCGGTGCCGCGATATTGGCAACCTGCCGGGTACGGTCACCCGCCGCAAAGATGGCCCCGAGCTGGCGCAAGATACCCTCCGGATGAACTCCGCGGTCGAACAGGGCCTCGGCAAAGCGCCGCGCCTCGTCGCTGGTGAGGTCAGAGCCGAATATCTTGGAAGCTATGACGGCCTGACGAACGAAGCGGTGCCTATCCTGCGGGGGATGCCGCACCATGGCCAACAGCACCGGCAACTTCGGATGGTCTTTCGCCGCTCCGGTGTTAGCCGCGATCGACACCAGCGAGCGCACTCGGCTGGGGTGCCGCACGGCCAAGGTCTGGCCGACGATGCCGCCCAGCGACATTCCAACAACGTGGGCTGAGCCAATGTCGAGGACGTCGAGCAGGCCGGCCGCATCATTGGCCAGGTCGCTGAGTAAGTACGGGGCTCCGGGGCCGTCTTTGCGAAGCAAACGGTAGCGAGATGGTACTGGCAGGTGGTCCAGGACTGTCGACCGGCCGGCGTCTCGGTGGTCGTAGCGGATGACGTAGAACCCGCGCTCGGCCAGGGCGTGACAGAATGCGGTGGGCCAGTGGATGAGCTGGGCGCCAAGTCCGGTCATCAGCAGCACGGCAGGGTTTCCCGATTGCCCGATCGTCTCGTAACACAGCTGCAAATCGCCGACCTTGGCGAATTCCTCAGTCATCAACTGCTTCTTCTCAAGATCACGACTGAACAACGGGCCCAGCTCCGGCAAGCGGAGCCGTCTCATCCCCAGAGGGACCCGGTTGCGGCTCGGCCGGTTCGTTCCCAACCGCCGGTCGAGTGACTGGCAAAGCGGTCGATAGATCGAGGACTCCACCCTCCAGCCATGTGTGGCGACCGGCCAGGACCTCTTGGGCTTCCGTGTAGTTCTCGGCATCATCGTTAAACCAAATGTCGGAGAACAGCCGGTTCACTCGACGCCGCGCACCGCGGCAGAACAGGTCGGCGAGTTCCCGGGCCGTCGCCGCTTCTTCCGGGTCCTGCGTCGCGAGCAGCTGTGCCTTGACCACAGCGGCACTCATCACGAAAAGCTCGGCGCCGATATCAACGACACGGCCCAATGCACTCTGCTTTCGTTCCAACCCTCCCCGGTAGCGGGACATGAGGTAGAACGTCGTACGCGCGAGCTTCCGCGACATGCGCTCCACGAACCGCAGATGGGTTGCCAGGTCGCCGAACTCTGCGTACGAGGCGGGATTCAGCCCTCGGCCTACAGCCAAGCGGGGGAACCAACGGGTATAGAAGCCGGCGGCTGTGAGCGCAGTCTGAGCCTTCTGACCCAGGCTCGCATCGGGATCGATGATCGCGCCGGCGACACTAAGGTGCTGGTCGACGGCTTCCCGGGCGATCAGCAGGTGCATGATCTCGGTAGAACCTTCGAAGACACGGTTGATCCGCATATCCCGCAAAGCCATCTCAGCCGGGATCGGCCGCTCACCGCGTGCCTTCAGCGACTCGGCCGTCTCATAACCACGTCCGCCGCGGATCTGGACTAGCTCGTCGGCTACCCGCCATCCTTGCTCGGATGCATACAACTTGGCGATCGCTGCCTCGATGCGAATATCCGCCCGACCCTGGTCGGCCATCAGGCTCGCTAGGTCGACGCTGGCCTCGAGGGCGTAGGCCATTCCTGCAATGTAGGCAATCTTCTGTGCGATGGCGTCGTGTTGGCCGATGGGCCGTCCCCACTGGACCCGCTCGTTCGCCCATTCTCGAGCGATCTTCAGCGACCACTTTGCGTTTGCCGCGCAGATCGCGGGCAGCGAAAGCCGACCGACATTGAGCGTGGTCAGGGCAAGCCTGAGGCCAAGTCCTTCGCGGCCGATAACGTTCTCGGCGGGTATCCGAACATCGGTAAAGCGCATGAGCGCGTTCTCGATGCCCCGCAGGCCCATGAAGGCGTTGCGGTTCAGGATCTGTACGCCTGGAGAGGAGGCCTCCACAATGAAGGCCGTGATGCCGCCGCGGTGGCCTTCCGAAGGCGGGACCTTTGCAAGCACGACGTAGACACCGGCGATGACGCCGTTGGTTGCCCACAGCTTCGTCCCATTGAGCCGGTAGCTTCCGTCTGCGGTCGGTTCAGCCGTCGTCGTTAACCGGGCAGGGTCGGAGCCGACGTCAGGCTCGGTCAGCAGGAAGGCGCTGATCTCCCCGGCAGCCAGCCGAGGCAGCCAGGCGCGCTTTTGTTCTGCCGTACCGAAGAGCTTCAGCGGCTCGGGTAGGCCAATCGATTGATGGCCGGACAGCAAAGGAGAGAGCGAGGAGTGAGCGGTGCTCGCCAGCATCAGAGCACGGTTGTAATACAGCTGCGACAGGCCAAGGCCGCCGTACTCGACAGGGATCTTCATCCCGAATGCGCCGACCTTGGCTAGACCGTCGATCACCCGGTCTGGAATCTTGCTTGTTCGCTCGATCTCGAGCGGATCGATTTCGGTGACCAGGAAGTCGCCGAAGGTCTTGAGAAAGTCCTCCCCGCGCCTGACATCGTCCTCAGCGGGCTGAGGATGTGGATGGATGAGATCCAAACGGAACCGGCCGAGGAAGAGTTCCTTGCCGAAGCTGGGCCGTTTCCACTCGGACTCGCGGGCTGCCTCGGCCATCTGGCGGGCCTGCCGCTCGGTGACCTGAACATAGGCCATTCGTCTTGGCTCCTCTGCTAGGAGTACGAGGTGTCGGCCGCGGCACCATCAGGTGAGTCGTAGGTGCGCAGACTAAAGAGATTGTACGTCATAATTTTTGAGAATATCAATTATTAGTGACCTCATCGTGCTAAGTTAGCCTCACCACGAGCGGCCAGCGTCGGCCGAGCGGGGGAAGGACAAGTGCGATGCAGCAGCTGACACCACTGGACACCATGTTCTTGATGAACGAGAGCCCCAGATCATCTCAGTTCGTGACCGACATCTTGATCTTTGAAGCCGATGGTCCTGGGTTGTCGCTGTCCGAGCTTCGACGACTTCTCAGTGAGCGGTTGCACCTCCTGCCACCCCTTCGACGGCGGCTGGTTGAGGTGCCGTTCGGCCTCGATGAGCCGTTCTGGGTCGAGGACCCCGACTTCGACCTGGACAAGCACCTCCATGAGCACAGACTGCCGTCTCCAGGCGACGACACACAACTGGCAGAGCTGACCGCATTCATCGCGGCTGTTCCGCTGAACCGTTCTCGACCGCTTTGGGAGCTGCACCTCGTGCATGGGCTCCACGAGGGCCGGACGGCGCTGATCAAGAAATTTCACCACGTTGCTCTTGACGGCGCATCGAGTCGGGAGGTGACGACGATCCTGCTGGATTCGACGCCCGAACCCCGGCAGGTTCCGCCGCCCTTAGAACCGTGGATTCCGGACCGTTTGCCCTGCGCCAGCGAGCTGATGCTGCACGGGTTCGCAGGCATGGTAGAGCGGCCCATGCGGATGTTTGAGGCGCAACGCCGACTGGCTACTCATTTGAATGTTCACCATCCACTCGCAGGGAATCCGCCGCGAACGCCGTTCAACGTCAGGGTGAGTGGTGAGCGAAGCGTTGCTTTCGAGGATGTCCCCTTGTCGCGGATCAGAGCCGTGAAGTCCGCGTTCGGGGTCACGGTCAACGATGTGATTGTGTCAATGTGCGCGACCGTGCTGCGAGGTTGGTTAATCGAACGCAACGCACTGCCGACCAGGCCCCTCGTGGTCTGCATCCCGATCTCGGTACGCACCGAAGCAGAGCGAGGGTCTTTTGGCAACCGTGTCTCGATCTTGATCGCGACCTTGCCCACCCAGGTGAGCGATCCCGTGCAACGCCTGAAGGCCATTCACGAGTCAGTGGTGCTGGCCAAGAACCATCATGATTTCGTCGGCGCCAACGTGCTTGGCGACATGGGACAGGTCGTGATGCCCGCAATGCAAGCCAGGCTGAGCCGGTTGACGACCGCCATGGCCTGGCCAACGTTGGATCAGCCACTGCACTGGAACATCGCGATCTCCAGCCTGCCGGGACCGGATCGTCCGCTGTACCTGTCCGGACACCGGCTGCGAACCCACTATCCAGTCGGGATGCTGATGGACAACCAGGCGCTCATGATCGCCGCTGCCAGTTACCTTGACAAGATCAGTTTCGGACTGGTCGCGGACCCGCACGTTGTTCCTGACTTGTGGGAGATGGCGGCTGGACTTCCGGCCAGCCTTGACGAGCTCGTGAATTCGAGCCCCGTGGCATCTCCTCTGATCGTTCCAGAGGGCGATGCAGACCATTCCACGCAGCGGAAAGCTCGGCATCGCCGTCTATCGCCGGACCGGTCATCGGTGTAACCTCACAGCCGAGTCGCCGGCGTCCCGAGAACGATGGCCCGAGGCAATACAACTTCAAGCAGGCCATGATCAGCCGCCGCAACTGTCCTACGGTTCTTGACAAGGGGGCTGGGTACGGTGTCATTTAATCTTTCGGTCGTACTGCGTGAGTCAGCGCGTCAGTTCCCTGACCGGCCGGCAGTCATCTTTGACGGCGGGCGCCTCAGCTACCAGGAGCTGAACGAGCAATCGGATCGAATTGCCGAAAACCTGGTACGCCTCGGTGTCGAGCCGGGCGATGTCGTCGGGCTTCAGCTCGCCAATGTGCCCGAGTTCCCCGCTGCGATGTACGCCATCCTCAAAGCGGGCGCCGTTCTGCTGCCGATGAGCCTGCTGAACAAGGCGCCAGAGGTCGAGTTCTTTCTTACGGACGCTCGCGCCCGCGTCGTGATCACTTCAACCGAGTCTGGCTCTGAGGGGATTCGCGGCGGCGAGCTTGCCGGGGCTGAGCACATCTTCGTACTCGGAGCAGCGGGCGAGGAGCTCGCACACGAGCAGCTTGACCGACCGACACGACGGTTCACTGACTTACTTGCCGAGCCAGAGGGGTCCGCCGAGGCCCCATATGTGCAGCGGGACCCCGGCGACACCGCAGTCCTGCTTTACACCTCTGGAACGACTGGTCGCCCCAAGGGCGTCGAGCTGACGCACTTTCAGCTCTACATGAATGCCCGCGCCCACGTCGAAGCCTTCGAGATGGACGAAAATTCGGTCACCATCGCTGTCATGCCGCTATTCCATGCATTGGGGATGTCAGGAATCCTTAACGCCAACTTCGCAGTGGGCGGGGCGGTGGTGCTTGTCAAGCGCTTTAAAGCCGACAGCGTGCTGGAAGCCATTGCAACCAATGGCGCTACGGTGCTGCACGGGGTGCCAACGATGTATCACACACTCCTGGAATACCCCCAAGCTAAGGATTACGACCTCTCCACGCTCCGGACCTGCGGCTCCGCCGGCGCGCCAATCGCGGCAGAGCTCATGGATTCGTTCGAGCGGGAATTCGGGGTCACCATCCTCGAAATGTACGGCCTCACCGAGTCGGGTCCATTGGCCACATACAACCGTCCCAAGGACCGCAAGCCGTATAGCATCGGCAAGCCGCTCTGGGGGGTCGATCTGGAGCTGTGGGGCGAGGACAACCGTCCACTGCCTCCAGGTCGCGACAATGTCGGAGAAATCGTTTTACGAGGCCACTGCACCATGCGTGGCTACCTCAACAACCCCCAGGCGACCGAGGAGGCCTTCGCTGGCGGCTGGCTGCACACCGGAGATCTTGCCTATTGCGACGAGGACGGGTTCTACTTCATCGTCGACCGCAAAAAGGAGATGATCATTCGGGGTGGCTACAACGTGTATCCGCGCGAGGTAGAGGAAGTCCTCTATGCGCATCCCGCCGTGAATGAAGTTGCGGTGATTGGCGTGCCTGATGAACGGCTCGGCGAGGAAGTCAAGGCAGTCGTTTCGCTCAAGAAAGGTCAATCCGCAAGCGAAGAGGAATTGATCAGTTACGTCAAGTCCAGGGTGGCTGCGTACAAATACCCGCGGATGGTCGAGATTATCAATGACTTGCCGAAGGGGCCGACGGGGAAAATCCTCAAAACCGAGCTTAAACAATAGCAGTGTGGGCGGGCCGCAGCGCGCCAGCGCGCAGTGATCAGTCAATGGTCACAAAGGAGTGGAAATGGCCGACGTGGTGCCGAGCACGGATCGAAGGCTGCGATGAGACTGCTCCTGATGGGTCCGCCTGGCGCCGGGAAAGGCACTCAAGCGGCGATGCTGTCTGCACGGCTGGGCATACCCGCCATTTCGACCGGAGACATCTTCCGCGAGAATGTCGCCGTGGGTACCCCGCTCGGGGTCGAGGCTCAGTCCTACATGGACCGCGGGGCGTACGTGCCTGATGAGTTGACCAACGCGCTGATCGCCGACCGCCTTGCTCGGACCGACACCGACGGCGGTTTCCTGCTGGACGGCTACCCGCGCACCACCGACCAGGTGGAATACCTTGACCAGCTCCTCGCCCAGCGTGGCCAGAGGCTGGAGCACGTCGTCCACTTCCGGGTCGACGTCGAGGAGCTGATCGGCCGCCTGCTACAGCGAGCCATCGAACAAGGGCGGCGCGACGACACCGAGGCCGTCATCCGCCGCCGCCAACAGGTCTACCTAGAAGAGACGGCGCCGCTGCTGGCCAGCTACGCCGACCGCGGCATCCTGATCACCATCGACGGGTCCGGCGGGGTAGAGGACGTCGCTCGGCGGGCCCTGGATGCCCTGGCCGCGAGCGCGGAGACCTCGCCCGAAAGCGACCTAGATGCAACACCACGGCGAGGAGGGTCGTGATAGTCCACCGGCCCTCGGGTGCTGCCACTAGGTCAGCATCGGCCGTTGTTCGGGCGGCGACATCGATGAACCGGACCTGTTGCGATCGACGATCATCGGCGGGCGACACCTGCTACTACGACGCGCCTCAGGCGAGGAGGACGAAGCGAGATGCAACAGCTCACGGCACTCGACGCCATTTTCATCAATGAGTCAGATACTCAGTTTCAACATATCTGCGACATCATGATCTTCGATGCCGACGGACCCGGGCTGACGCTGGAGGAGCTGCGGGCAGTGGTGGAGCCACGGCTGCATCTGATTGGTCCGCTGCGGCGGCGCCTCGTCGAGGTGCCGTTCGGGATCGACGAACCATACTGGATTGAAGACCCTGACTTCGATCTCGGTAATCATCTCCTCGAGGAGTCGCTGCCGGCGCCGGGTGGTGACCGGGAACTCGCGGAGCTCACCGCACAGATCGCCGGGCAACCGCTGGACCGTTCCCGACCCTTGTGGGAGCTGCATCTGATTCACGGGCTCGAGGGCGGCCGCACGGCGCTGATCAAGAAGTTCCACCATGCCGCCGTCGACGGTGCCTCCGGACTGGAGATCGTTGGCATCCTGCTCGACCCGACTCCTGAGCCACGTGAAGTGCCCGCGCCCACCGAGGAGTGGCGGCCCGACACGGTGCCCCAGGAGAGTGAGATGCTGCTGCGCGGCTTCGCTGGCGCAGTCACTCGGCCGCTTCGGATGTTCGAGGCGCAGCAGCGGTTACTGCAGAACCTGCCCAAACCGGGTGAGCCGATCCTGCGGCCGACGGGCGACCAGAGCACCGACGGCGGGTTCCTGTCTGCACCGGGGCAAGCGGCGCCGCCTACGCCGTGGAACCGCAAGATCACCGCCGAACGGTCGGTCGCGCTCGGCTCGGTGCCTCTCAGTGACGTCAAGGAGATCAAGAACAGGTTCGGCGTGAGCGTGAACGACGTGATAGTCGCCGTCAGCGCCGGCGGCATCCGGCGCTGGCTGCAGGAGCGGAACGCCCTGCCGTCAAAGCCCCTGTTGGTGGGCGTGCCGATCTCGGTCCGGACTGAGGAGGAACGTACGCAATTCGGCAACCGGGTCTCCCTCCTGATTGCCACGTTCCCAACCCACCTCGCGACCGCCGAGGAACGGGTGCGGGCTGCGCACGAAGCGATGAAGGTGGCCAAGGAAGAGCACAACGCCATAGGCGCCAACCTGATGGGCGATATGGGTGAGTTGATGATGCCGGCTCTGCAGGCGCGGGCGAGTCGGGTCACGGCGTCGCTGGACCTTCCTGAGGCTCCTGAGGCTCTGGAGGAGGTGCTGCGTTGGAATCTCTCGATATCGAACGTGCCGGGTTCGCGCGTGCCGCTCTACCTGGCTGGTCACCGGCTGCAGGCGCATTACCCGGTGGGCATGGTGCATGAGCGCCAAGGCCTGATGATCACCCTCTTCAGCTACCTCGATGCCATCGGCTTCGGGCTGGTGTCAGATCCCGCCCTGGTTCCCGACCTGTGGCACTTGCTGGACCTGATCAAAGACGAGCTGCAGCAGCTGAAGGACGTACCGGTCGAGAGCTGACCTAGGCTAGGGGGAAGGTCGTCGGGTCTTTCGGCGTGGGTTCGCCGCCGGGTACTCCTCCGCCGCCAGGTAATCCATGGGGTCGGCGGCGACGGTCGCCGGGTCCTCGAGCGGCTGGTCCAGCTCCGCTCCTGCGATAGCGCGCTCGAGCTCCTCCAGCGCATCATTCATGTAGCCCACGAGCGGCGACAGATCACCCGTCTTCTCGGGTGCCGCGATAAACCCGAAGCAAAGCTTATCGAGGTGGCTCTGCAGCGTGATGCTGATCCGGCCGCCAGGCGGAAGCAGGATGCTGGCCACACGCCCTCGACCTCGAGCCCGTTGACATACAGCAGCTCCTTCGAGCCGCGAATGTTGGAGAGTATGACGTTCCACGGCACCTGCAGCCGGTCCTCGGGCAGCCGGACCACCGCATCGACGAACCAGTCGAACATATCCCGCGGCAGGAATTCGGTCGCCTCCCGCAGGAGCTCGGTCGGATCGCGTCGAAACTCGCTATCGCACGAATGAGGTTGTCCGCGGTGAGCCGGAGCCGCTCGAGTGGATCGTCGACGTCGGTCGGGAGCTCGGCGAAGAGCATGTGGACGTGGTGCCCCACGGGTCCGTGAGGTCGCCGGCGGAGCGACACGGGGCAGAGGCCGTGCGCGGTCGGTCGGGGATGCCACCATGGTTGACGAGGTACGGTCGGAGCGCTCCGGCGCAGATAGTCATGACGACGTTGTTCATCGTCGTCGCCGCCTTCTTGCTGATGGCGCGCACCCGCGCGAAGCTCATATCGGCGAACACAAACTGACGGTTGGCGGAGATATGTCCGGTGAAGGCCGTCCGCGGCGGGGAGCTCGTGGGGATGTACGGCACGATGTCTGGCTGGCCTGCCGCACGCTGGCGCCTGTTGAGCAGTCCGCGCATCTGGTTCCCCAAATCCTCCCGGGGTAAGCCGCGCCGCCATCGCCGGGAACGTGTAGAAGCCGTCATCGGGAAGACGGTCTCTCAGCCAGTCGAGGAAATGCTTCTGGAACTGGAGCATCCGCATCGGTTTTGAGCACTGCGCCGGACACACCACGACGCAGCATCTCGTCCGGGCCATAGCCGTACCCGCCTGTCTCGGCAGGCACCTCGGGGAGCAGTGTCCGGGGGTGGTCGGAGAGCAGATCCCAGACAGTGGGCCTCCCGGGTCCAGCTTGAGATTCCGCAGAAGCGAATGATCACGTCCTGGCATTCCAAAAAACCGCGCGGAGCCGTAAGTTAAAGCTAGTGGGGAGTGCGGCCTCGCCACTGCATCACGATGTCATCGAGGAGCCACCAGCATGGAACTAAGAGAAACCATTCGGCGCAACCCGATGACCGGCTTCCAGTGGAACGTCGTCGTCATCTGCATCTTGCTCACCGTCATCGACGGCTATGAGATCCTCGTAACCGCCTTCACCCTGCCGGCCCTCACCAAGGAATGGGGGCTGAGCATCGGCCAGGCCGGCCTGGCCGTCTCGATCGGGACCCTGGGCATGGGCGTCGGGGCCGCGGTCCTGTCACCTCTCGCCGACCGGCTCGGCCGGCGCCGGCACATCATCGCGTCGCTGATATTCATCGTGATCGGGATGGTTCTGAGCGGCCTGTCGCCGAACTTCACCGCCTTCCTGATCTTCCGGTTCTTCGCCGGCCTGTTCCTCGGCGGCATCGTCCCCAGCATCAACGTGCTCGTCGCCGAGTACGCCTCCGACAGGCGGCGCGGCACCGTCATGGGCATCTACGGCATCGGCTTCCCGCTGGGAGCAGCAATAGGCGGCTTCCTGTCGATCTGGCTGATCGGCACGTTCGGCTGGCGCGGGCCTTTCTTCTTCTCGGCGGGCGCCACCCTGATCATGCTCATCTGGTCGGCTATCGCGCTACCGGAGTCGGTAGGTTACCTGGTCGAGAGGCACCCCAAGGGCGCCCTGGAGGCCTACAACAAGATCGGATCTAAGCTAGGCCTCCCCCCGGCCGATAAGCTGCCCACGCCGACCTCCGCGGAGCTCAAGCCGTCCCTCGGCAAGGACATGTGGCGAGGCATCATGGGGCGCCGCACCGTACTGTTGTGGCTCTCCTACGCGTTGCTGATCTCGGCCTTCTACTTCGCCAACAGTTTCACCGCCAAGCTCGTGGCCGAGTCCACCGGCAACGCCAACATCGGCATCACCGCGCAGGCGCTGGTGGCCACGGGCGGGGTGATTGGCGCGCTGATGTTCGCGGCCTTGGCCACGAAGATCCATCCACGGGTGCTGACCGCGATCGTGATGTTCTTCGGTACCGCTGTGTTCTTCGGCTTCGCGAACTTCTTCACGGTGACCTCCCTGGTACTCGTCTTGGCCGTGCTCGTCGGCGTCGCGGCCAACGGGGGTGTGGCGGCCTACTACGCGATCAGCCCGCCCATCTACCCGACCGGCATCCGCGCGGCCGCGGTGGGGCTCATGATTGGCTTCGGCCGGATAGTCGCGTTCCTCGCTCCCAACATCGCCGCCTTCCTCCTCGCCCGAGGCCTCACTCCCCCTGCGGTCTACCAGGTCTACGGCGTGGTCTTGGCCCTCTCGGGCGTGGCGGTCTTCCTGCTGCACCGGAGCTACTCCGGCGCCAACGCACTCGACGCGATGCAGCTGGAGGGCCAGACCATGGAGAAGCTGGACGCGGAGCATGAAGCCAAGATGGCGGCGCCACCGAGCGCCTGACCCCGGCCCCTCCGGCAGGCGGGAACGGGACCCGGTCGGTGCGCGCCAACAGCTGGGTCCCGAATGCGCCGATTTCCGCCTCCGGCGTCCTTCACGGCCTCCGGGTCGCTGACCGAAGTGGTCATGATGTGAGGAGCGATGATGTTTGAGCCCGAGCTCAGTGTCACCGGGTGGTTTGCTGCCCGGACCCGTCGCAGCCCCGGGCGCAAAGCCCTGACCTTCGAAGGCCGGTCGTGGACCTATTCGGAACTGCTGGACCGTGTCGACCGTCTCGCGGATGGACTGCGGACGGGTGGCGTCGGAGTGGGGGATCGGGTCGGATACGTCGGAACGAATCATCCCGCGCTCCTCGAGACATTCCTCGCGAGCTCTCGGCTCGGGGCTGTTTTCGTGCCCCTCAACTTTCGGCTCACCAGCACGGAACTCACCTACATCATTAACGATGCAGGGATCCACACGCTCGTTACCGACCGCGACCGTCGGAGTTCGATCGACCCGGTCCGGGACCAACTCGCGGTGCGCCGCTATCTCGGGGTCGAGCTAGACGAGCCTGCGGCCGGGTGGGGGGACATCATCGACCTCATCGAAGGCAGTCCAGTGTCGACCGAATGGTCGAGAATCGCGGCTGACGACCTCGCATTGATCATGTACACCTCGGGGACGACCGGGAAGCCCAAGGGGGTCATGCTGACCCACGGCAACCTGTGGTGGAACGTCACCAACCTGATGCACCTTTTCGAGGTTCGCGCCGATGATGTGACGCTGGCGACCTCTCCCCTGTTTCATATCGCAGGGCTCAACGTCACCATCCCCACCACCTGGCGTATGGGCGGCGAGGTAGTCCTGCATCGCTCGTTCGACCCACAGCGCTGCTTGGACGACATTGAGCGGTATCGCGTCTCAACGCTCTTCGGCGCCCCGACCATGTTCCAGATGATGAGCGCTCTGCCGGGATTTGCAGCCGCTGACACCAGCAGTGTGCGGATGATCATTTGCGGTGGTGCCCCGGTGCCGGAGTCCCTGGTCCGTCTCTACCACGACCGTGGGATCACCATGCTCAACGGTTACGGACTCACCGAGACCTCTCCCTCGTGCTGCTTCCTGACGGCTGAGCACGCCATCACGAAGGTCGGCTCGGTCGGTCAACCGCCCCTGTACAGCGAGCTGAGGGTGGTCGATGACGACGGGCACGAGGTGCGCCAGCCGGGAGCGCTTGGGGAGGTGTGTGTCCGCGGTCCCAACGTGACGCCCGGCTATTGGCGGAACCCCACCGCCACCGCAGCGGCCTTCGACCAGGAAGGGTGGTTCTACACCGGAGACGTGGGTTACCTGGACCAGGACGGCTTTCTCTACATCGCCGACCGCAAGAAGGACGTGATCGTCACCGGCGGGGAGAACGTCGCCTCGGCCGAGGTGGAGAACGTTCTGATCGCACATCCTTCGGTCTTCGACATCGCCGTGATCGGGACGCCTCATGACCGCTGGCGGGAGACGGTGACCGCCGTCGTCGTCCCCCGTGGTTCCGCCCCCACCTTGGAGGACCTGCGTTCCTTCGCCGGCGCCTCCTTGGCTCGCTACAAGCTGCCCACGCGGATCATCGTGGTGGACAACCTTCCGCGTAATCCATCAGGCAAGGTGATCAAGGTCGAGCTGCGTGCCCAGTTCATTGACGCTGATGGGCTGCCGTGAGGACACGAGCCAAACGACTGCTCAGCTTCGTTCCCACGGTCGGTCGCGCTCTCCGGACTCTCCGCCTTCTCTAGGCGGATAGAGCGGCGCCCGTGGCCTTCGGGCACCCGCTCCTCTCGATCGGGCGGGGATGATTGAATGCCATTGTTGAGAATCTGTCGTCTGAAACAGAGCTAGCGGCGACGGGGGATCAATGTCGGGACAGTGCGGGTCAACCTGCCAACAGTTAATCTGCTTCACCGTTTAGGGATAGCTCGCAGCATGCGACTGTCCGCCGTACGGGGTCATCGGCTCACTCGTTCAGCGCCTCACGACCGTGAAGGGTAAGCGAAAATGCAGCAGCTCACAGCACTGGACGCTTGGTTCATCAGCGAGTCAGATACCCAGTTCCAGCACATTTGCGACATCATGATCTTCGACGCGGAGGGTCCAGGGCTCACGCTTGCGGAGCTTCGCTCGGTGGTGGAGCAGCGGCTGCATCTTCTGGGTCCCTTGCGGCGCCGGCTGGTCGAGGTGCCGTTTGGAATCGATGAACCGTATTGGGTCGAGGATCCGGACTTCGACCTCGCGAACCATCTGTACGAGGAGTCGCTGCCGGCACCGGGTGGTGACCGGGAGCTCGCCGATGTCACCGCACGCATCGCCGGCCGGCGGCTGGATCGCTCTCGGCCGTTGTGGGAGCTGCACCTGATCCACGGGCTGGAGGGTGGCAGGACGGCTCTGATCAAGAAGTTTCACCATGCCGCTGTCGACGGCGCCTCGGGATTGGAGATTACGGGTGTCCTGCTCGACCCGACTCCGGAGCTCCGGGAGGTGCCACCCCCCACCGAAGAGTGGCGTCCGGACCCGGTTCCCAGCGAGAGCGACATGCTGATGCTCGGCTTTAAAGGCGCAGCGCGCCGGCCGATGAGGATGCTCGAGGTGCAGAAGCGATTGCTGCGCAACCTGCCTGAGCCAGGTGAAGCTATCCGCAGTCCAACTGGCGATCAGAGCATCGACGGTGGCTTTCTCTCTGCGCCCGAACGAGAAGTGCCGCCGACACCATGGAACCAAAAGATCAGTGCCGAGCGGATGGTCGCCTTCGGCCCCGTTGCTCTTGGTGATGTCAAGGATGTCAAGAACAAGTTCGGTGTCACGCTGAACGACGTGGTGGTGGCGGTCTGCGCCGGTGCCGTGCGGCGCTGGCTGCAGGAGCGGGACGCTCTGCCCGCGGAGCCGCTGCTGGTCTGCGTGCCGATCTCGGTCCGCACTGAGGAGGAGAAGACCAAGCTCGGCAATCGCGTCTCAATCTTGGTCGCTGAGTTCCCGACTCATCTGGCTACTCCGCTGGAACGCGTGCGGGCAGCGCACGAAGCGATGAAGGTGGCCAAGGAAGAGCACAACGCGATGGGCGCCAACCTCATGGGTGATCTCGGCGAGTTGATGATGCCGGCTCTGCAGGCCCGTGCCAGCCGGGTCACAGCGTCGATGGACCTGCCTGAGGAAAAGCCGCGTCACAACCTATCGATATCGAATTTGCCGGGTTCGCGCGTGCCGCTATACCTCGCCGGACATCGACTGCAGGCGCACTATCCGATAGGCATGGTCCAAGAGCGCCAGGGGCTGATGATTACCATCGCGAGCTACCTCAATTCCATCGGTTTCGGTCTGGTCTCGGAACCGAACCTCGTTCCTGACCTCTGGCACGTCTTGGACATGATCAAGGATGAGCTGCAGCAACTGATGGATCAACCTGCTGAGAGTGCAACCGAACCAACGGCGGTAAAGGATCAATCTGCGGGCGCCGCGGGTCAACCGGCGATAAGTTGATCTGCTTCATCGTTTGGGGCGAGATAAGAGGGCCGCGGCGCACGCTGGAAGGGCCCGGCCAAGCTTTGACGCCCCGTCAGCGGTTCGCGCATTCAGCTCGCCGGGCACGGCCCAGCCTGAGGCTCTTGCTCCGGCGTCGATAGTGTTGGGGGCACGGGCCGCAACACCTACTCATGCCGTCGCAGTAGGTCGTTAGCGCAACCGTGTATCGGCAGCCATTCTGTTCACTCCGCGCCTCAGGCCGGGAAGGGATCAAGCGAAATGCAGCA
>DASUYM010000298.1:0-2050 GCA_036377435.1 Propionibacteriaceae bacterium | reverse complement strand
TCGTCGTCACTCGGGGACGAAAAGCATGTCCCCTCAATCCTCCTCAGCACGGCGGCGCGCGATCCGTCAGAGAGCACAATGAGCCCATGAGGGCCGCCGACTATGCGTTCTTCGACGTGCCCTTCACAGCCTTCGCGCATCGCGGCGGAGCAACGTACGAGCCCAACCTCTATCGCGAAAACAGTCTGCACGCCTTCAAGGAGGCGGTCGCCCTTGGCTACCGCTATCTGGAGACCGACGTACACGCCACGCGTGATGGGGTGCTACTGGCATTCCATGATCGGGTGCTCGACCGGGTGACCGACCACACGGGCGCGATTGCCGAGATGACCTATGCAGAGATTTCCGAGGCAAGGATCCACGGACTGGATCCCATACCACGGCTCTCCGAGCTTCTGGCCGAATTTCCGGACGCCCGGTTCAACGTCGACGCGAAGTCACCGACAGCGGTAGCGCTCCTCGCCTCGACCATCGAAGAGTACGAGGCCTACGACCGCGTTTGCGTCAGTTCGTTTGGAATTCGCCGACTCTACGAAATGCGCCGGCGCCTCGGCTGGCGGGTACCATCCGCGGCAAGCGCGCTGGGAGTTGCGGCAAACCGCTTCCTGCCATGGATGACCTGGGCCCTGAACACGCCAGCTCCAGTGCTTCAAATGCCGATCTCCGTCCCGATAGCCGACCGTCAGCTCACCGTCCTGACTCCGACACTGGTTGAAGCCGCTCATCGAGCCGGCAAGAAAGTGCAGATCTTTACCGTCGACGACTCCGAAACCATGGAAAGACTCATCGACGTAGGCGTCGACGGCATTTTTACTGACCGTGTGGACACGTTGAAAGACGTGCTGACCCAGCGCGGCCTGTGGGCTGAACGATAACTCGAGGGGGCCATGACAGACAGTGACAGCGTCGAGCGCGCTGCGGACATGGAGCCACCGCCGGCGGTACAGACCCGCATCAAACGCCGTGTTGTGTTGGCGTGGGGCCTATGGGACTGGGGATCCTCGGCATACAGCGCCGTCATCACGTCCTTCGTGTTCGGCCCCTACGTCGTGCGCGGAGTGGTCGGAGACGCCGAACCAGGCGGCCTCACCGCCAACACCTGGCTGGGCATCTCGACTGCGATAGCCGGCCTCCTGGTCGCGTCGATTGCCCCGATCACCGGTCAGCGGGCCGACGCAGGCGGCCATCGCAAGCGCAGCCTCGCCATCTGGAGCGGGCTGGTCATTGCCGTGATGTTGGGCATGTACAGCGTGAAGAACGATCCCAGCTACCTCTGGCTCGCGCTGGTCCTGCTAGCAGCCGGTGCTGTCTTTCAAGAGTTCGCTGTCGTCTCCTACAACGCGATGCTGCCGCAGGTCTCCACCCCTGACACGATCGGCCGGGTGTCGGGATTCGGCTGGGCAATGGGCTACTTCGGCGGCATCTTCCTGCTGCTGATCTGCTACGTCGGATTCATCGCCCCGGATGTCGGCTGGTTCGGTGTGAGCTCAGCAGGTGGCCTCAACATCCGTGCTGTCACGGTCTTCTCGGCCGTCTGGTTTGCGGTTTTCGCGATTCCGGTGCTGCTGGCGGTCCCCGAGTCGCCGCCTGGTCCCAAGCGCCGGCGGGTGAGCTTCTTCGCCTCGTACGGGCTGCTTGTCAACGACATTAAGGCTCTCTTTAGGCGCGACCGGAACGCGGTGTACTTCCTCATCGCCTCGGCCCTGTACCGGGATGGACTGGCGGCGATCTTCGCCTTTGGGGCCATTCTGGCGGTCAGCGTCTATGGCATGGCACAGTCAACAGTGCTGATCTTCGGCATCGCCGCCAACGTCGTTGCCGCGGTGGGAGCACTCAGCATGGGCGCGGTGGAGGACCGGATCGGTCCCAAGAGGGTGATCATGATCTCGCTGGTCGGACTCATCACCACTTCGATCATCCTGCTGTTTGCCCACGGCACCACGATGTTTTGGATCTTTGGCCTGATCTTGACACTGTGGGTCGGTCCGGCGCAGTCCAGCTCCCGGGCGTTCATGGCACGACTGGCGCCAGTCGGGCGGGAGGGCGAGAT
>DASUYM010000297.1:0-16935 GCA_036377435.1 Propionibacteriaceae bacterium | reverse complement strand
GGCGGACGCGGAGCAACGCAAGTCGCTCCTGGCGCGCGTGCTCAAGGATGTCCTGGCGGGGAGCGCGGCCGCGGCGCCGACCCTCGGCTTTCCGGCAGATTCACGAGACACCCTCCAAGAGAGCGACGACCTCCGGGGGCTCATCCGCACGGCGGTCGAAGAAACCGCGGACGAGAGCGACTGCGTCATCCTCGCGCACGCGGCTTCTGTTGCGCTCTCCGGAAGAGCCGGCGTGCTGCGAGTGCTCGTGACAGCGTCGTCGGAAACCCGGAGCGGACGCCTGGCCCGAGCAAGCGGGATCGACGAGCGAGAGGCAGCCGAGCGCGTCGAGCAGGCGGATGCCGCTCGCGCCGATTACCTGAAGCGGTTCTACGGCCTGAGAGCTGAGCCCCCGACTCTGTACGACCTCGTCCTGAATACGGATCGACTGTCGAACGAACAGGCGGCGCTGTTGATCGCCGACGCTGCGCGTGTGTGACGGCGGTGGCGGAGGCGGGCCTCTCTGCCCGCCGGGAGCGGTTATTTGGCTGTTTTCGCCCTGAATGCAAAACTAGGGCCGTGACCGCTGTCGCCGACGCGACCCAGATCGATGACGCCGCGTTCCGTGGGCCCGTCGTTCGTCCTGAGCATCCGGACTACGACCTCCATCGCAAGATCTGGAACGGCTCGTTCGACCGGCATCCGGCGGTGATCCTCCGCTGCCTGGGAGTTTCGGATGTCATCGCCGGCGTGAAGTTCGGGCGATCCAGCGGTCTGCCGGTCGCCGTGCGGAGCGGTGGGCACTCCTTCCCGGGTTTCTCAGTGGCTGACGGAGCCGCGGTGATCGACCTCTCGCTCATGAGGGGAGTACGGGTCGATCCCGAGAGGCGGACCGTACGAGTACAGGCGGGTGTGCTGCTCGGAGATCTCGACAGGGAAACCCAGGCTTTCGGTCTCGCGGTGCCATCCGGCATCGTCACCACCACCGGCGTGGCCGGGCTCACCCTCGGCGGCGGGATCGGCTGGATCATGCGTAAGCACGGATTGTCGATCGACCAGCTCGTCTCAGTCGATCTCGTCACGGCGGAGGGCGAGTTCATTCAGGCGAGCGCAGATCGGAATGCTGATCTCTTCTGGGGAGTACGCGGTGGCGGGGGCAACTTCGGGATCGTCACTGAGTTCGAGTTTCGCTGCGTGCCTCTGGGAACGCAGGTGATGGCGGGACCGGTGTTCTGGCCGATGGCCAAGTCGCCAGACGTCCTGCGCTTCTATCGTGACTGGGTCGCTGAGGCGCCGGACGAATTGATGACGATCGTGACTCACCGAATGGCGCCGCCGCTGCCATTCGTGCCGCCGGAACTTCACGGTAAGCCGGTCGTCGTGATCGCCTGCTGCTGGGCCGGTGACATCGAGGAAGGGGAACGCTTTATCCGACCGCTGAAGGCTTTCGGCTCCCCGGCCTTGGATGCATGCGTGCCAAAGCCCTTCCTGACACATCAGGCGATGTTCGATCCGAGCTTTCCGAAGGGCCGTTGGTATTACTTCAAGAGCTGCGACGTCGCCGAACTGAGCGATGACATCATCGACATCACGGTGGAGCACTCGCTGCGGATCTCGTCGCCGCTGACGTCGTTCCCGATCTGGCAGATGGGCGGCGCCATGAGCCGAGTAGGCGACGACGAGACTCCGTTCAACGGCCGCTCAACCCGCTTCACGTACAACATCGGCGCCAGTACGGAGACGAGTGCGGGATTCGCGGAGGAACGCGAGTGGGTACAGGACTTCTGGTCCGCGCTGCGACCGTGGCACGAAGGCGTGTATGTGAACTTCTTGGGCGACGAGGGTGCCGAGCGTGTCAGACAGTCGTACGGGTCGAAGAAATACGACCGGCTCCAAGCCTTGAAGCGAAAGTACGACCCGGACAATTTCTTTCGAATCAACCAGAACATCTCGCCCAACTAGTGCCCTTCCTGGCGCAGGGCACTAGTGCCCCGCGCCAGGAATCCGGCACAATATCTCCGCCGCCCAGGCGGCGCCTCGCTGCGTTCTCCTCGGTCGACATACGACCCGGTATCCCTCCCTCGTCGGCCTTGCGATGCATCCACCTGGACGACGGACCTATGCACCGGATTCCTGGCGCAGGGCACTGTACGAGGAGTCCTGAAGAGGATGACCGAACGAGTAGTACAAGGAGTCCCAGAAGTGGGAATTCGTGATCTACGACAGCGACGGAGCGCGTCTTCGAGATTGCGGCAACGTGATCAATTGGGGGACGCCGACGGAGCACCGACGTCGTTTGGCTGCTATCGCGGCGGGTAGGGGCCGGTGGACTGTCCATAGCTGGTCGCGGCAAGCGTCCGGGCCCGAAGGGAGACGCCATGGAGATTATCGGAGTGATCGTTGCCGGGATCATCATCGGGTTACTGGGCAAGTTCGTCGCACCAGGCAGCAGAGATAACACTCCCCTTTGGCTCACCATCCTCTGCGGGATCGGCGGCGTTCTGATCGGCTGGTTCATTTACACCGCCTTCGGCGGCAACGGTAGCGCCGGAATCGATTGGGTGCGCTGGCTCATAGCGATCGCGGTGGCCGCGGTGCTTGTGGTCATTGCCTCCACAGTGACCGGCCGCAACACAACCAGGGTCTGAGAGATTCTGGTGCTGCCTCCACGACAAAAGGGTTAGAGCGACGATGCACATGGCTTCATCGGATCCATACCACGGCGCAGCTGCAACCTCCACACGCCCCAAACATCGGCACCGCACGGCGATGACCACACACGGTGCTTCCGGCCCGGCACCGCGCGCAATGACCAGCAACGTGGCATTCGCCCTGGCAAGCCGGTATCACACTAAGGAACTCCTCGGCCGAGGAGGGATGTCTGAGGTCTACCGCGGTTTCGATGTTCGACTTCGGCGTCCGGTCGCGATCAAGCGCCTGCGCGCTGACCTGGCCATTAATCCCGTCTTTCGGGCGCGTTTCCGCAGGGAAGCTCAGGCGGCTGGCAGCCTAAGCCACTCGGCGATCGTGGCCGTGTACGACACGGGGGAGGAGCGGGAGGTTACGGGTTCCTCGATTCCCTTCATCGTGATGGAGCTGATCGAGGGACGGTCCCTCCGCGATGCGCTGCGGGAGGAAGGAGCGTTCCCGCCCGGCCGAGCGCTGGAATTGACGGCTGCAGTGCTGGATGCGCTGGCCTGCAGCCACTCCGCCGGCATCATTCACCGCGACATCAAGCCCGCCAATGTCATGCTCACCAGCTCTGGTGGGGTCAAGGTGGCCGACTTCGGTATTGCGCGGGCGGTCTCGGACACCACTGGCACGGTTACCCTCGCCGGCACGGTGTTGGGAACGCCGCAGTACTTGTCGCCGGAACAGGGCCGCGGTGAGGCGGTTGACGTTCGCAGCGACATCTACTCGGTGGGATGCATGCTGTACGAGCTGCTGGTCGGCCAGCCACCCTTTACGGGCGACTCGCCTGTGAGCATCGTGGTCCAGCACGTCTCCGAGGCGCCGGCTCCGCCCAGCGAGGCGAACAGTGACATTACGGCCGATCTCGATGCGATCACGCTGAAGGCACTGGCAAAGGATCCGGCTGACCGCTACCAGACCGCGGCGGAGATGAAGGCTGACATCGACAGTGTTCTCAGCGGACATGCACCGGCGGCAGCCACACTCCTGGAACCGTTCACCGTCGTTGGGTCATCGGCTGCTCGAGGCAGCAATGTAGCTACGGCGCATCAATGGAATGCGACTCACCTTCTTGCCATCACGATCGTCCTTCTCGTTGTGGCGGGGGCCAGCGTGCTCGGGGTCCATCAATCCACCCGATCCGCGGCCGCGGAGCCGCGCACTATTGAAGTTCCAGCTGTACTGGGGCTCAGCAAGGTCGGTGCCGAGAGCCTGCTGCGGAATGCCCGCCTCGTGCCACGGTTTGAGTTCGTTAACGCCGTGGATGGAGCGTCGGTCGGCACGGTGATCAAGCAGAGCCCGGACGGCGCGGACACCGCAGCCACGGGCAGCACTGTGACTGTCACGATCAACATCGGCTGGGGGCGGGACTCGAACACCACGAGGTACGCCGACGATGAGGGTCGCTTGGAGAACAGGCCACCACGCGTCAGTTCCACCGATAATTTCCGTCCGCACGCCGACTCCGGTTCTCTCGACTTGCAGGCGCAGCGGAGCGGCCTGTCTGGTGAAGGCGCCGGAGTGAACCGGGTCCAGGGCAGCGACGGCAAGAAGTCAGGGAAGGCAGCCAAGAACAAGAAGAAGTCTTGATAAATCGCCAACGAGATCTGCAGCTTCGCCGACTTCCGCCAGCAGCCTTGCCGCTGGTAGGCGTTGGACCATGACGCACCCGCTGAAGATCGGTGTTCTCGGTTCCGGCCCGGCCTGACGGACCTTGGGCCGGGGGCTTCCTCCGACAAGGGCACCCAGTGATGATCGGATCACGGGACCACGGCCCCATCGCTGAAAGTGGTCGCAACCAACAGAGCTGAATCGATTCGGAGCTGTCGTCCGTGACCACTTTCGGGTCAGTTTGCCAGTTCTGGGTCAGCGAATGCTGGCAGCGATGGTCGGCGCTACCCGAAGCGCGTTGGCTGCGATGGTCAAGGCCGGGTTCAGAGCGGCCGACGATGGAAAGAAACTGCCGTCCACCACAAACATGTTGCTGACATCGTGGCTGCGGCAGTTCGGATCGAGGACACTGGTGGACGGGTCGGTGCCGGCCAACGCGGTGCCGCACATGTGGGAGTTGGTCGCGATGCCCATGCGTTCGGTGAGCACGATCGGATAGCCGGCCTTGCGGACGGCTCGGCTTACCCGTTTGACCAACTCCTTGTGTGGGTTGAGGTTGTTCGGGGTCCAGCTGATCATGATCTTGTCGTCATCGATGCTGACTCGGTTGTCCAGGCGGGGCAAGTCCTCGGTGGTGAGGTAGATGTCGAGGCTGCGGTCGGTGACCATTTTGAGCGCCCAGAGGGGCGCCCAGGGCCGGGCGGCCTTGACCATCGGTGCCCGCAGCTTGCCGAGCATCTGGAGGTTGCCGAGAGGGTAGGGGGTTTCGGGACCGGCCTCGTACCAGTCGTTGAGCCCGAGCGTCTTCTGCCATGCGGTGTCGTTGCGGCGGGCCGGGTTCACCGCCATGAAGAACGTGCTGTTGTGGACCATGTAGTTATGGCCGAGCAGCCCTGAGGAGTTTCCCAGTCCGTTCGGGTGCTGGTCGCTCACCGAGCGCAGTAGCAGGGCGGTTGAGTTGACCGCCCCTCCCGAAACAACGAAGGTCTTGGCTTCGATCCGTACGGTCCGCTCGCCCACCTGCGCTTCCGCAGCGGTGACGGTGTGCCCGTCGTCACTGGTGCGCAACTGGCGTACGTATGCGCCCAGCAGGAGCCGCACCGTCGGTGACTCCAGAGCGGGCCGTACCGCGCGATTCTCTGCATCGCTCTTGTTGCCGGTGGGGGAGGGGGAGCCGTCGGCGGTGGTGTCGGCGCGCCGCTCGACCATTGATGGCAGGTGCATGCCATTGGCCATGTGGAACGGGTGCAGGCCCTGCTGGCGGAGCCGTGCGGCGAGCCGTTCGACTGCTGGCTCGTGGCTGAGCGGCGGATAGGGGTACGGCGTGGAGTGCTCGGGCTCGGTCGGGTCCTCACCGAGTGCGCCGTGTACCTCGAACAGCTCTTCAGCTTTGGCGTAGAACGGCTCGAGTTCGTCGTAGCTGAACGGCCACGCGGGGGAGACGCCGTCGTGATGGGTCACTTCCTCGAAGTCGCTGCGGCGGAAGCGCGGCAGGCAGGCGCCGTACATCTTGGTGTTCCCGCCCACCCAGTAGTAGACGCCTGGTTGGAACGGCTGGCCCGTCTTGGCGTCATACCAGGGCTTGGAGGTGACATAGCGCTTCTTGACGAACACGTGGTCAGGCTGGCTGTTCTCTGGCTCCCTGGGCAGGAACTGACCGCGCTCGACGATCAGCACATCCAAGCCACTGTCCTTCAACGCCCAAGCCAAGGTGCCGCCGCCCATACCGGAGCCAATGATCACCACATCGGCGGTCAGCTTGTCTCCGTCGGGTGTGACGAGTGCACCTTCGCGTAGCGGCGGTTGCGGTGATGGCTGATCCATGGCGGGATCTCCTGGTTAAGGCTCGCTGGTCCGTTGATGATCAGGCAGGGACGCTCTGGCGGGTGATCAGTTCGTCGACCTCGGCGCGGGTCGGCATGGCGGCCAGGTCGCCCCGGCGAGTGGTGACCAGCGCACCTACGGCGGCGGCCTGGTCAAGCCGTTGCTGGAGGCCAGCTCTGGCGAGGAGCCCTGCGAGATATCCGGCGGCGAAGCCGTCTCCGGCGCCAACGGTGTCGATCGGGGTGACGGTAAACGAGCGGGAATAGGCGGTTTCCCCATCGGCTGTCCAGCCGCGCGCGCCCGCTGCGCCTAGCTTGATCACCACATCACGTGCACCGCGCCGCAGGTAGAACTGCGCGATGTCGTCGGGTTCGTTCGCTCCGGTCAGCAGTCGACCTTCCGCAAGTCCCGGCATAACGACAGTGGCGCGGGCGGCGACGGCGTTGATCATGCCGCGCATCTCCTGCTGGTCGGGCCAGAGATTGAGGCGGAGGTTGGGGTCAAAGGAGACGCTCAGCCCGGCATTGAGTGCCGTATCGAGGAGCGTCAGGGCGGCAGCTCGAGCGGCAGAAGAGATGCCCAACACGATGCCGGTCAGGTGCAGGTGATCTATGCCGTCGAACGCAAGCACATCGGCGGTGAGCAGTACGTCGGCGTTCTGGGCAAACGCGGTCTGGTGGCGGACCTGGAGCACCTCGGGGTCGCCCTCCGTCCCGCCGGCTTTGAACATGAGCGCGGTGGGACCGGCAGCGCGGCGTACCAGCGGGGTGATGCCGAGTTGATCAACAGCATCGGCGAGGTAGTCACCGTGCGCGTCCTCTCCCAGCACGCTCGCCCAGGTAGTGCGGACTCCAAGTCGAGTGAGGCCGACGGCGACATTGAGCTCTGCACCGCCTGGAAACCGGGTGAACTGGGTCGCAGTCCGCAGGTTGTCTTCGACGGTGCCGTAGCCGACCAGAGCCTCGCCGAACGTCAGCACCGTCGGTGGCGAGGTCATGTCGGCTCCGTCTGGTCGATCACCGCGCGTACGGCTCGGCAACGGTCGCGGAGCGCGGACAGGTTTCCGCCCTTGAGGGAGTCGCCGAGCAGCGGCCCGCCAATGCTCACTGCCGCTGCGCCCGCGGCCAGCCATTCCCGGCTGGCGTCCAGATCTACCCCGCCGGACGGGATGGCCTCAAGATCAGGAAACGGGCCGCGGAGGTGCTTGAGGTAGCCGGCGCCGACAGTCTGGGCGGGAAAGATCTTGACCGCGGTCGCACCGGCATCCCATCCGGCGGCGAGCTCGGTGGGACTCAGGCCGCCGGGGAAGACCGCAATCTGGCTCTCGACCGCGAGCCTGACCACCGGCAGGTTCATGGTTGGAGTGACCAGGAACCGTGCGCCACTTTCGATCGCCCTTTGAGCCTCTAACTCGTTGAGGATGGTGCCGACACCAACGTCGGCATTGTCCGCGTACCGGTCGATCAGCTCGGTCAGGGCATCGAGTAGGCCGGGTGTCGTGAGGGTCAATTCCAGGCTGAGGATTCCTTCCTCGACGAGCACATCGCAGACCGGGCCGAGAACGGATACGTGCGAGGCGCGGAGCACGGCGATCACCTTGCTGGTGGTGAGTCGGTCGCTCAGCGGTGGTCGGCTCATCGTGGCGGTCATGGTGCTTGCACCACCCTCGCGAGGGTTTCGACGAAGAAGTACTCGCCCCACGTGACGCTCTCGTCGACCCCGAGCTGCTTGGTCTCGTGGTACGAGCCGTGCTTGAGTACGCCCTCCCAGGAGACCTCGCGGGCGACGAACTCCGGCCCGCACAGCCGGGCGATGGTGGCCTCGGCGTGATTGTGATACCGCTCGGCTTGATCATCATCGGCGACGAGGGAGGCGAGCATGATCAATCCGCTCGCGGCGCAAGCGGCAGCGGAGGACTCCCACCGGCGTACCGGAGTCGGTTCGTCGAAGTCGTTCGGTGGTACAGGTTCCCGCGCGCTGGTGTGCTCCAGCCAATAGTCGGCGTTCAGCTGGGCGGTGGCTAGCCAGTGCTGGTTGCCGGTCAGGGCGTACATGGAGGTGAACCCGTACAGCGACCAAGCCAGCCCGCGCGCCCAGGACGAGTCGTTGCGCCAACCCTGCTGGGTCGTCTGGCGCAGGAACTCGCCGGTATCAAGATCAAAAATGCCTTCGTGGCTGGCCGACCCGTCGCCGCGTACCAGGTACTTGCGGGTGGTCTCGCAGTGCTGCTCGGCAACGTCGACGAGCCCTTGGTCCCCGCTTTCCAGACCAGCCACTGCGATGATGCCGACATTCATCATGATGTCGATGAAGTTGGAGTCGGGCGCCAGGAACGACCGCAGGAACTTGCCCTTGGTGTTGAACCGAGTGGCCATGGTTCTGCCGCCCTGAATCACGACCTGGCGGCGGGTTTCGTCGCCGGTCAGTTCCCACCATTTCTTCCACGTCGGGCACAGCACGAAGCCCAGGTCGTGAACCCGGTCGTCGTACTGACGTTCCTCGACCAGCTTGCTGTAGTGCTCGGCACGAGCCTTCCAGTCATCGCCGAGTCCCAGCTCGTAGAACAGCCACATCTGGCCGCCCAGGAAGCCTTCGCACCAGTTGGTCCAGGCTTCCTTGCCGTGCTTCCAGCGGCCGTGGTCGGTGTAGAGGGGGAAGTAGTCGGGGTAGTCGGTAGCCAGTCGCGACACCTTGCCGGCGGCGACCTCGAGTGCGGTGCGGGCGGCCGCGGTCGTCACCTCGGTGAAGGGAAGGCTGCGGCGTTCCTTGACTCGCCGGGAGCCCCAGTACACGGTCTCTACCTCACTTCTCGCCGACGCCGCCGACCCAGGAAGGAGCCTGGGCGCCGGTCCGGATGATGGTGCTCTTGTGCTCGATGTACTCATCGATCGCGCTGCGGCCGAGCTCGCGGCCGATGCCCGAGGCGCCGTATCCGCCGAATGAGATCTCGGGGAAGCCGTCCATGTAGCAGTTGATCCAGACGGTTCCCGCCTTGGTTGCCCGCGCGTAGCCCAGGGCGGTGTCGATGTCGCGACTCCACACGCCGGCGCTCAGCCCGTACCCGGTGGCGTTGGTGATCTCCACGGCCTCATCAAGATCGGCAAACCCGACCACAGACAACACGGGCCCGAAGATCTCCTCGCGAGCGACCCGGGCAGTCTTGGGTACCCCGGCAAGCACGGTCGGGGAGTAGTAGCGACCTCGATCGGAGCTCAACCGATCGCCGCCCAGCGCGACCGAGGCGCCCTCCTGCTCACCAAGATCGACATAGCCGCTGACCACGCCGAGATGCTTTTCGGAGATCAGTGCACCGACCTTGGTGGCGGTGTCGAGCGGGTCGCCGACGGTGGCATCCTGAGCGCGCTCCACGACCCGTTCGGTGAACTCGTCGGCGATGTCGGCGTGTACCAGGAGCCGGGAGCCGGCGTTGCAGCACTCACCTTGGTTGAAGTACGCGCCGAAGACGACCTTCTCCAGCGCCGCGTCGAGGTCAGCGTCGGGGAAGATCACTTGCGGGTTCTTGCCGCCCAGTTCGAGGCTCACCTTCTTCAGGTCCTTCGCTGCCGCCAGGGCGACCATCCGGCCGACGCCGGTGGATCCGGTGAAGGTAGTCATGTGAGTGCCGGGATGACTCGACAGCCAGCCACCGACATCGCCGCCGCCATGGACGAGATTGACAACGCCGTTGGGCACCGACTCGTCGTGCAGGATCTGGACTAGGCGGGTGGTGGTGCCTGGTGTGAGATCGCTTGGCTTGACCACCGCAGTGCAACCGACTGCCAGCGCAAATGGCAGCTTCTGGGAAACGATCAAGAGTGGGAAGTTCCACGGTGTGATCACCGCGACCACACCGACGGGTTCCTTGACCGTCACTGCCAGGTAGTTGGGTCCCAGGTGGTTGTGGGCGTCCCCGTACGCGTGTTGAGCAAGGCTCGCCGCGTAGTACCAGATCCCCGCCGCACTAGCCACCTCGTCCTTGGCCTGCGAGATGGGCTTGCCGGACTCCAAGGTCTCGATCAAGGCGAGCTCGTCGCGTTCGGCTTCAATCCGCGCGGCGACCCGCCGCAGCAGTGCAGCCCGATCTGCCCCCGAGGTTTGCGGCCAGGCACCAGCGCTGAACGCCTTATGAGCTGCGGCAACGGCGGCCTCGACATCGGCCTCACTGGCGCTGTGGTAGCTGGCGACGCGGACGTCGTGGGCAGGGCTGTCGCGCAGCACTTCCTGACCGCCGCCGCCAACCTCGCGGCCGTCGATGATGTTGGGCCAGATGCGGGCGGTGATGGTGGGTGGGGCGGTGCTGGTGATCGTGGTCATGGCAGTGCTTTCGGTCGGTGCTGATGAGTGCTGGATGGATGGATTCAAGTCCCGCGGTAGTGCGGGTCACGTTTCTCAGTGAAGGATGCGAACCCTTCGACGGCGTCCTCAGTGAAGGCGGTAGCTGCGGAACTGACCTGCTCCACTGCTGCGTAAGCATCGCCGGCGGCGATGGCCTGTTTGGCCATCTGGACCGCGATCGGTGCTCGCTCGGCGATCTTGACAGCCAGGGCGTGGGCCGCGTTGATCACCTCCGCCTTGGGTGCGAGCTGGTTGACCACACCCCAGGCCAGGGCCCGCTCTGGAGTGAGCGGTTCGCCGGTGAAGATCAACTCTTTGGCTCGTCCCGGGCCGACGAGGTCGCGGAGCCGTCCGGTGCCGCCCCATCCCGGAATGGTGCCGATGCCGACCTCGGTCAGGCCGAGAGTGGCATCGTCAGCCAGAATCCGCAGATCGCATGCCAGAGCCAGCTCGAATCCACCACCGTACGCGTTGCCGGAGACAGCGGCGATTGTGGGCTGCCGCAGTCCAGCGAGGCGGTCGAACACCCGGTGCCCCAGGCGAGTCCACTGCGCCCACATGTCCAGCGGCGGCAACGCTTTGAAGCGGTTGATGTCTGCGCCGGCACAGAAGGAACGGTTTCCTGCGGCAGTGACGAGGACGGCCCGTACATCACGGTCGGCATCAAGGCTGATCAGGATCTCCTCGAACTGCGTCAGCATTTCCGGGGTCAGCGCATTGTGCTTGGTGGGTCGGTTGAGGCAAATGGTGGCGACCACGTCGACCTCGACGCTGATCTGGGAGACCTCCGGCGGAACGGATTCGCTCATGTCGGGCCGTCACTCGGGTCGGGCGGAGTGAGGCCGTGCAGCACGTGATGGGCGCCCTTCTCCCCGATCATGGTCGAGGTGGCCATGGTGTTTCCGCTGATCAACTTGGGCATGATCGACGCGTCGATCACTCGCAGCCCCTCCAACCCGCGGACCTTGAGCTCTTGATCAACAACCGCAAGATCGTCATCACCCATCTTGCAGGAGCCGACCGGGTGGTAGTCGGTCTTGGCCCACTGCTTGACGTACTCGCGGATTTCCTTGTCGGTCTTGACCTCTGCGCTCGGCAGGTACTCCTTGATCACGAACGGCTGGTATGCCTTGCTGCGCAGCATTTCCCGCCCCCAGCGGAACCCTTCCAGCGACTTCTCCCAGTCGTAAGGATCGGTGAGGAAGGCGGGATCGATCGCGGGCGGGTCGTCCGGGTTGGCGGTATGCAGCGTGACGGAGCCGATACTGCGGGGACGCAGATGGCAGGTGTTGATCGTCATCCCATGACCCTTGACCCGCATCCGGCCGTGATCGATCACGTACGCCGGCAAGGCATGCATCTGGATGTCGGGGGTGGCGACGTCAGGGGTGCTGCGCACGAACATTCCAGCCTCACAGACCGAAGCGGTGATCGGGCCGGTCCTGGTGGTGATGTACTGCAGCCCGGCCAGTGCCGCCCTGTCGGGTCGGTCGGATGAGTTATAGCTGACTGGGGTGGTCTCGGCGGTGAGATAGACGTCCATATGATCTTGGAGATTCTTGCCTACTCCGGGCAGGTCGTGGACGATGGGGCCGCCGATGGAGCGTAGCTCATCGGCCGGTCCGATCCCCGACAGCAGCAGCAATCGGGGCGAGTTGACCGCGCCGCCGCTCAAGATCAACTCTCGGTCGACGCGTACATACTCCGGCTTCCCGTCGATCATCATGTCCAGACCGGTGACTCGGCCGTTGCGGACGATGATCTTGCGACCCAGCGCGTGGGTAACGACCGTCAGGTTCTTCCGCGACCGGATCGGCTTCAGGTATGCGGTGGCAGTGCTCTCACGGCGAGCGTTCTTCTGCGTGACGTCGTACCAGCTGACGCCTTCCTGGACTGCGCCGTTGAAGTCGGCAATGAACGGGACCCCGAGCTCCTGTGCGGCACGCACAAACGCTTTGCTCAGCGGGTTGTGCTGGACCTGCTCTGTGACGTTTACCGCGCCCACGCTGCTGTGGTAGCGATCGTTGAGGCGCTCGTTGGCCTCGGCCCGCCGGAAGAACGGCAGGACTTGCTCATAGCCCCAGTGCTTATTGTCGAGCGCAGCCCAGGCCTCGTAATCCTCTTTCTGGCCGCGGATGTAGATCATCGCGTTGATCGAGGTACTGCCGCCCAGCGTGCGACCCTGTGGGTACCACATCTCGCGGTTGTTCAACTCCGGCTGCGGAACCGTGGAGAACTCCCAGTTGTAACGCGGGCCGCTGAGCTTGGTGAATCCAACGGGCATGTGGACCAGCGGTGACCAGTCCTTGCCGCCGGCCTCGAGCAGCAGCACAGTGGTGTTGGGGTCGGCGGAGAGCCGGTTGGCAACGGCACAGCCGGCGGCGCCTGCGCCGACGATCACGTAGTCGTAGTGGGTGGCGACCATTGCGGGGGATTCCTTCTTGGTGATGGATGGTGGGCTTGTCGGTCGGTCAGCGCGACTTGGTGAGGATGCTCGGCGCGCTGGAGGGAACGGGCGATCCGGGACGGCTTTCGGGACAAGATCAATCCCATCGATTCCGGCCGGAACAATGCTGGGGACATGAATCGCAGGTCGGGGCTGACCAGCAGCGGGATGTCGGCCTTGGCCAGCACGTCGCGTTCCAGGTCGACTCCGGGCGCGATCTCGATCACCATCAGACCGGACTCGGTGAGCTGGATGACGCAGCGTTCGGTGATGTAGAGGACGTCTTGCCGGCGTTGGCGGGCCATTTCCCCGGAAAAGGAGACCTGTGCGACCTCGGGGACGAACTTCGCGACCGCGCCGTCGGAAACGATGTGGAGCTTGCCGTCGGAGACTTGGATGTCCTTCTTGCCAGCGGTGAAGTAGCCGGAGTAAACGATCTTGGGCGCCCTGGTGACGATGTCGTTGAAGCCGCCCACGCCTGCGGTGACATGCGGCCGGGCGGCGAGATAGGAGACATTGACGTCGCCGGCCTCAGACACCTCCAGGAAGGACAGCATCGCTACGTCGAAGCCGCCGCCCTGTAGCAGGGTGAACTGATCAACGCTCTGGACCAGGGCCTGCGGGTTCAACGCGCAGCCGAACGCGAACCCAGTCGCCGGGAAGCCGCCGACCGCGCCCTGCTCGATCACCCAGGTGACGTCCTCGGCATGGCCCTCCTCCAGCAGCACGCGCGGTATGGCGGCCGAGATTCCGAAGCCCAGATTGACGACCGCGTCGACCTGCAATTCGGCCGCGGCCCGGCGGGCGATCACCTTCTCCAGCCCGAACTCGACTGGTTCGATGTCGTCGAGGTCGCGGTGCACTTCACCGGACAGAGCCGGGTCGTAAACGGTCTGGGTGGTCTGCATCTGGTCGGGGGCGACGACAATCGCGTCGACGAGGATCCCTGGGACATGTACGACCTGGGTCGGCAGCTGGGTGTCGGAGAGTCGCTTGACCTGGGCAATGACGATGCCGCCGTTGTTGTGGGCGGCGTAGGCCTGGTCGAGGGCACCGAGCGTGCCACACTCCTGCTCGTACGAGAGGTTGCCGTGAGGGTCGGAAGTCGTGGCGCGGATGATCGCCACGTCGACCTTGACCGCCGGGTAGAACAGGTAGTCGTTGCCGCCGACCTGCATCAGCTGGACGAAGTCTTCGGTGACGGCGTTCATCTTGGCGCCCTCCAACCGTGGATCGGCGTACGTGCCCAGCCCTACCTCAGTTAGCACCCCCGGCTGCCCGGTGGAGGCGGCCCGATGCATCTGGAACAGCACGCCAGAAGGGATGTTGAGAGCCTGGATTTGATCATTGTGGATCAGCTGGCGGATCAGCGGCGGGTCCAGCTTTGAGCCCCCGGAGGGGTAGGAACCAGCCAGCACCCTGTGCAACTGCCCGGGCCGGCAAAGATGGTCGATGCCCTTGATGCCGTACATGTCGCCGGCGGCGATCGGGTGCAAGGTGGTGAGGTTTGCCGGGGCGCCGGTTTCGGCGTACCGCTGCCCAATTGCCGTCAATACGGCATCGGGGCAGCCGAGCCCAGAGGAGGAGGAGACGGTGATGACGTCGGCGTCGCCAATCAGCCGGGCGGCTTCGGCGCCTGTCAGCACTGGCACGGTGCGCATAGTGGGATAGATCCTCCCGATGTGGTCGGTTCAGGGCAGCGGTTGGGGACGAGGGCAGCCACAGGTCTCCCGCGGCTCGAGCTTGGTAGGGAACTCCTCGCGTACGGTCGGCTCGGCGGACCCGGCGGCACGCTCCAGAACCAGCTGGGCGGCCCGGCGGCCAGTCTCACGGGCGGGCACAGCGACGCTGCTGAGGGAGGGTCGATTGAGCCCGGCATCGTGGACGTCGTCGAAACCGATCACCCGGACGTCCGATCCGACGCTGCGTCCCATGTCGGCGATCGCATCGAGCAGGCCGAAAGCGACCACGTCACTGAAGCAGACAATGCCGTCGACATCGGGATCTTGGGTGAGCAGTGCCGTTGCCGCCTCGCGCGCCTGCGGCCGCGCGGGCTCACATACCACCGAGTGGTCGGCATTGGGTGTCAGGCCGTGCTCGTCCAGGAATGCTGCTACACCGCTTGCCCGCTCCTCACGGGCCGATGAGTCGATGAAGCCGCCGAGGAAAGCGATTCGGCGGCAGCCGTGGCTGTACAGATGCTCCGCAGCCGCATACCCGCCGTCGCGGTTTTGCGCACCTACGTAATCGACATCCAGGCCGTTCAGGCGGCGTGCCAATAGCACGAGGGGTGTGCCGAGCAGATTCGGCAGGTCGCTGGGCGTGGTGCCGTGGGCAGGTACCAACACAATGCCATCCACGTTGCGTTCAACCAGTGACGTGACGAGGCGGTGTTGCAGGTCGCGGTCTTCACCGCTGACGGCCAGCAACGGCACGGACCCGCTGCTGGTCAGGGTGTCTTGCAGGCCGGCGGCGAACTCAGCGAAGTACGGGTTGGTGATGTTGGTCAGCACCACCCCGATGGCGTCGCTGTGCTGGGTGCGCAGCGAGGCCGCCGCGCGGTTGTAGACGTACCCGAGCTCTGTCATGGCCTCGCGGACACGGTCGCGGGTCTTCGTGGCGACCAGGGGACTGTCGTTCAGCACCAGGCTGACCGTCGCGCGGGAGACACCGCAGTGCCGCGCCACATCTATGAGCGTCACACGCGCCATAGAGGTCACCCTTCGTCGATTTAGATCGATCTAAATAATCTAAAGCGAAAGTGGTTCAGAAGTCAAGCGCTACGAGTGGACTATCTCGCAGAGGCCTTGAGGAGGAGAGCGTGATGTGCTCGTCTCCCGCGGTCGCCGGAGGAACTCGTCGAAGGACCAGTGTCAATGCCCTGGTTCATTCGGCGTCGGCTGGTCGTTGCCGGTGCCGTGTGGCGTTGCACGTGGATGCCCGTCGGATTCGTGCGTTGAGTTGGGGTCGTTGGTCTCTGTCGATCCACCAGGGTCCATTCCGGTAGCTCGTCGGCGTTGATGCGGCAGCGCCAGCCCCTTTGCAGAAATGGGTGTGGTGATACCTGCAGAGCAGGGTCAGGTTGTCCAGATCGACGCGCCACACTCCCACAGCCGGAAGCAGGTCGTGATCAATCAGCTGCGTGACGTGCTGTGGGGCGGTCACGTCTCGTCGACAATCCAGATCTGTACGAACGCTGGCGGTTTCCGAAGGTGACCAGGCAGCGGCTGACATCTCCTCGCCGAGAGGCGCGGCGGCCTGCACGTGTTCGCCGCGATCCTAAGATCCCGAGCGATTGGTCTCATAAGGACTCGACGATGCTGAGGTGATCGAGCTCATCCGAAGCCTCGCCGCACCGGATACTGATGGCGGCGGGGACACACACTCGATGGGTGAGTGTGGCGCTGAGGAAACCGGGTGGCTACTAGTTGGTGGGTGTAGCGTTGTAGTTGCTGGGAACACAGCCGTCCTCGGGCTGGAGATCGCCGCGTGCGTTAGGCCGCTTCTCCATGATGGCTTCTCGCGCCGAGGGAGCAACCGGGTAATTTCCCCAAAGGCTCGGCCATGGCCCAACAAACAAAACTTCCAACTCTCCTCGGATCCGGTGAAAAGACTGACGAGATCGGCAGCGAGGCCCTCAAGCTTCTGTTCGAGGCGTTCATTCAGTGCAGGACAACCCTCGACGACCTCTCGAATCGTGCGGCCGCGCTGGGCGAGGACCTCAGTGGTCCGGTCATCGCGGCGCATCTGACCGGAAAGTCCTGCATCTCGGCTCAGCAGCACAACGTCCTTGTTGCTGCCATCGACGCCCGCTTGGCCGAGCTGTCACTGCCCGGATCAGCTCTGTACACATACAGGTTCCCAGACAGCTAGTGTCGTGCCTTCAAAGAGACTTAGGAGGCACGACGCCAGTGAGGCTTCGCCTCTGACCGCCGAGCCTGGGCTGGCGTCCTCAACCGGACGCGGTTCCGGGCGCGGCAACATGGCCGCGCTCTGCGCTGGCGACGTAACTGTCCAGCTGGTGCCACCCAGCCATGTTGTCCAGGCCG
>DASUYM010000296.1:0-62639 GCA_036377435.1 Propionibacteriaceae bacterium | reverse complement strand
CGCAACCGGCCGCCATCTATGATCTTCACCACCACGGAGACCGGGACGTTGCCGAGGGACTGGTGGACCTGGCCGTCAATGTCCGCGTGACCGCTCCACCGGACTGGCTTTATCCGATCATCAACAGCACGACACAGCACCTCGCTGCCTACCCCAACACCGACGCAGCGACCAAGGCCATTGCTGAGGCGCACGACGTCAGCTTTGATCAAGTGCTGCCCACAGCGGGCGGCGCCGAGGCTTTCACACTGCTCGCCCGCACCTTGCGTCCAAAGAGACCGCTAATCATCCATCCGCAGTTCACCGAACCTGAGGCGGCCCTCCTTGCGGCCGGACACCGGGCGGAGCGGCTGATCCTGTCGCCCGCTATCGGCTTCAGGCTCGATGTCGGCCCGATACCCGCGGAGCCGGATTTGATCTTGATCGGCAATCCGACGAACCCGACCAGCGTGTTGCATCCAGGGGCGTTGATCAACTCTTTACGCCGGAGGGGACGCGTCGTCGTCGTGGACGAAGCATTCATGGACGCGGTGCCAGACGAGACAGAAAGCATGATCGACGACGACCTGGCTGGCTTGCTTGTCCTGCGCTCCCTGACCAAGACCTGGGGCCTGGCCGGGCTACGCGCCGGCTATGTGATCGGCGACCCGAAGCTGATCGCAGCGATGCGGCTTCAGCAACCGCCCTGGTCGGTATCCACCCCGGCGCTGGCGGCAATGGTCGCCTGCCTGACCCCCGACGCCCGCAGCCTTGCCGCGGCTGCGGCCGAGGAGATCACTGTCTGGCGGGCCTACTTGGTGAAGCAGTTGGCCGTTGTGGGCCTCAAAGTTGCGGGTCGACCACAGGCCCCGTTCGTGCTGGTCGACACCAGCGGCGTACGCGGTGATCGAGAATCTGGCTGGGTCCGCCTCGCTTTGCGCGACCAGGGGTTCGCCGTTCGCCGCGGCGAGACTTTTCCCGGCCTCGGGCCCGATTGGATCCGAATCGCCGTACGCGAACCTGAAATCACGGACCAGTTCATCGCCGCCTTGCGCCGACTTGTCAGAATTTGAGCACCAAATACGGTGCTCAAATTTGACAAGTCGGCGTAGTCGAGGCGTGAAGGAGGTGGAGTAATGGGCGCTGGACACAGCCACGAGGTGACCGCGACCGGCGAACACCGAAAGCGGCTCATTGTCGTCCTCGTGATCACCTGCGCAGTGCTGATCGCTGAGGTAGTGGGCGGTCTCATTGCGGGCTCGCTTGCCTTGCTCGCTGATGCGGGTCATATGCTGACCGACTCCACCGGGCTGATCTTGGCGCTCATCGCGGCCTCCCTCGCGACCCGGGCTGCCACCGTGAAACGCACCTTCGGACTCCAGCGTTCCGAGGTGCTGGCGGCTCTCGGCAATGCCTTGCTACTGGTCGGGGTTGCTGTGTGGGTGCTGATCAAGGCTGTCGATCGGTTGCGGGATCCCGTCGAGATCGACGGCGGCCTGATGCTCGTCGTGGCTGTCGTCGGTGTGCTGGCCAATCTGGCCGGACTGCTGGTGCTCCGTCCCGCACAGGCCAGGAGCCTGAACCTGCGTGGTGCCTATCTGGAGGTGCTCGGCGACTTCATCGGCTCGTTGGCTGTTGTCACCGCCGCGGTGCTGATCTTGATGACAGGCTGGACCCCCTTCGACGCGATCGCTTCGCTGCTCATTGTCGTGGTGATCATCCCGCGGGCCTGGTCGCTCCTCCGTGAGGTCGTGGACGTACTCCTGGAGGCCACACCTCACGGCGTGGACCTTTCCGAAGTACGTGACCACATAAAGCGGGTACGCGGGGTGGTCGATGTCCATGACCTGCATGCCTGGACAATCACCAGCGGCGTGCCCGTCCTGTCCGCGCACGTCATCGTGGACCACGCGTGCATCAGCGAGGGCCGCTCCGGCGAGGTGCTGGATCGGCTGGGCGAATGCCTTGGTGGGCACTTCGATGTCTCCCACTGCACCTTCCAGCTCGAGCCGGTTGGCCATCAAGAGCACGAGGCCGCCCACCACGCGTAAATGTCAGCCGCCGATGCGAAGCTAGTCTGCGAGCGTCAGAAATCGCGCGCGGCGGATTCTCGATGTTCGCGCCGCCGATCTGCAGGAGGAGATGGCGGAACAACGCTTCTCTGTTCCCTCAGCTCCGACGAAGACGGCGGCAACCCCGCGAACATCGCCGCGAGCGGCGCGCGATTCGCGAGCAGCACAGAAAGTGCAGATCTATGTCTACGCAGTACTACACAGCCAGCAGCATCGACGGCTTCATCGCCGACTCAGACAATTCTTTGAGCTGGCTCTTCCAATTCAGCGAGCCGAGTGGAATGGAGAATGAGTTTCCGCGGTTCATGTCCGAGGTCGGCACAGTCGCGATGGGCTCGACGACGTACGAGTGGATCGCGGAGCATACCGGCTTTCTCACCGATCCGAGCAAGTGGGAGTACGCCGTCCCAACGTGGGTGTTCAGCAGTCGTGACCTGCCCCGTGTGGAGGGCCCAGACATCCGGTTCGTCTCCGGCGACGTCGCGCCGATTCACGAGGAGATGGTGCGGGTGGCCGACAATAAGAATGTCTGGCTAGTGGGTGGCGGTGATCTGGTCGGCCAGTTCCATGATCAGGGCCTGCTCGACGAGGTGATCATCGGCATGGCATCAGTGACGCTCGGCTCAGGTGCCCCGTTGCTGCCGCGGAGGATCGTGACGCCACCGTTGCAGCTCCTCGATGCCACCGCGTACGGGGCGGATTTCGTGATGCTGCGCTATGCGGTGCGCAACACTAGTGAAACCTGAGTAGCCGCATGCTGTTGGTCACCACGAACAACGAGCTGAGGGCCATCGCGGCCGCTGCGATCATCGGGTTCAGGAAGCCGGCCGCAGCCAGCGGCAATGCCACGACGTTGTAGCCGAACGCCCACCAGAGATTGCCATGAATGGTTCGCAGTGTCGCCCGGGAAAGCCGGACGGCGTCAGCCGCCACCCGTAGGTCGCCGCTGATCAGCGTCAGATCACTGGCATGAATCGCTGCATCCGTGCCGGTGCCGAGCGCGATACCAAGATCAGACTGAGCCAGCGCTGCCGCGTCGTTGACCCCATCACCGACCATGGCTACGCGATGCCCCTCCTCCTGCAGCCGGACCACCTCGGCGACCTTCTGTTGCGGCAGTACGCCGGCAATCACATCGTCGATGTCGACCTCAGCCGCTACCTTCCGGGCCGTGGCTTCATGATCACCAGTGAGCAGCACCGGGCACAGGTCCAGCCACCGCAAGTCGCGCACGGCCTCGGCGGAAGTCGGCTTGACCACGTCGGCAACCGCGATAACGCCCCGCGCTTCGCCACCCCAACCGACCAGTACGGTGGTACGTCCCTGGTCCTGCTCGGACGCATATGCCTCCTTCAGCTCGCCGGCAACGTGCAGACCTTCCTCCTCCATCAGCTCCACCCGCCCCACAACCACCGACTTGTCAGAATCCAGTTGAGCTAGAGGCGAACTGGATTCTGACAACTCGGCGAGGACGCCGAGGCCGGGGCGGTTGTGGAGCTTGCTGACGGTGTCGAGCGAGCCATGCGTACGCGCATAGTCTGCGATGGCCTTGGCGATCGGGTGCTCGGAGCCCGACTCGGCTGAGCCGGCTGCCTTGATCACCTCCGCTGTGGTGACGCCTGCGCCGGCGATGACGGAAACCACAGCCATCCGGCCCTCGGTGATGGTCCCGGTCTTGTCCAACACGATGGTGTCGATGTGGCGGGCCGACTCCAGCACCTCAGGGCCCCTGATCAGGATGCCCAGCTGGGCCCCCCGCCCGGTGCCAACCAGCAACGCGGTCGGCGTGGCCAGTCCGAGGGCGCACGGGCAGGCGATGATCAACACCGCCACGGCGGAGGTGAAAGCGAACGACATGCCTGACCCCTGCCCGAGCCAGAAACCAAAGGTGGCCACTGCAAGCGCGATGACAATCGGCACGAACACCGCGGAAACCCGGTCGGCGAGCCGCTGCACCGCCGCCTTGCCGCTCTGCGCCGCTTCCACCATCCGGACGACCTGCGCCAGCTGGGTGTCAGCGCCTACCCGGGTGGCCTCGACGACGAGTCTGCCGTGGGTGTTGACCGTGGCTCCGACCACGGCATCGCCTGGTCCGACCTCAACCGGGACCCACTCACCCGTCACTGTGGAGGCGTCAAGGGCGCTATGTCCCGAGACGATCACACCGTCGGTTGCCACCCGCTCGCCGGGTCGTACGACGAACCGGTCACCCACGTGCAGTTGGGAGATGTCGATGACTGTCTCGCCGTTCGGGGTGAGCTGCGTGACCTCGGACGGGGCGAGGTCGAGCAGTGCCCGCACTGCGGCGCCGGATCGGCGCTTTGCCCGTGCCTCGAGGTAGCGCCCGAGGAGGATGAACGTGGTGATTCCGACGGCGGCCTCGAGGTAGAGGTTGGCCGTCGGGGCATGCCTGATCAACCGAAACTCGAACGGATGCGTGAAGCCGATCTCGCCTGCCGCGCCGAACAGCAGCGCGTACGCCGACCAGCCGAACGCAGCCAGGGTGCCGATCGAGATCAACGTGTCCATCGTTGCGTTGCCGTGCTGCAGATTGAGCAAGGTGGCGCGGTGGAACGGCCAGGCGCCCCAGATGACCACCACGCAGGCCAGAGCGAAGGACACCCATTGCCACCAGGGGAACTGCCAGGCCGGAACCATCGAAATCACGATCACGGGCAGGCCCAGCATGGCGCAGATGATCAACCGGCGACGCAGTTGGCGCAATTCGTGGTCCGGGTCGCGCGGACTCTTGGTGGGCAGCGTGGCATGGTACCCGGTCTTCTCGATGGTCTCGATCAAGGTCTGCGCGGTGGTTCCCCTTCCAGCGTGAACCGTGGCCTTCTCCGTCGCATAGTTGACGGTCGCATTGACACCCTCGAGGCGGTTGAGCTTCTTCTCAATCCGCGTAGCGCACGAGGCGCACGTCATGCCCTGAACGTCAAGCTCGATCGTCTGGACCGCAACATCCAGCTCGGTCATCGGGTCACCTCCACGGTGAAGGGCGCCAGATAGAGCTTGTCGCCCCGGTAGAACTCGACAAACAGCCGGTAACTGCCCCGATCGGGCACGGCCCCGAGGAAGTCCAGCCGTGGCCCCCTGCCAGTTGAATTCGAGTGCATATGCAGATAGCCAAGATCGGCTGGCCGGATCAGCACACTGTGGCCCATTTCGCCGTGCGCCGGCTGCAGATCCGTCACTGGCCGACCATCATCGGTCACGGTGATCGCGCTGCTGCTGGTTGCGCTCGTGCTCAGTTCGCCGGTGCGCGTCACCGTCAAGCCCTTGACCTGGACCTGATCAGCACCCGGCGGAAGCGGCTCAGGGCGGTACTTGCCGCTGACCGTGAAGTCGGTGGCAAGCGCGATCTCCCGGCCGAGCGCCTTCGACTGGAAATGGATGATCACGTGCCATGGGCCCGGTGTGAGGTTCAGGATTCCCCACCAGGAAGTGCCCTCGCCCTGCTGCGCGGTGAGGTGCTGGTATCCAGTGAGGTCACGCCGAAACACGATCAGATGCATATGCTCGCCGGCATCGTGATCGAGCTCAGACATCACCTGGCCGCCCGGGGCGCTCACGGCAAACTCGACCACCACATCCTTGCCGGGCTTCTGGGTAGGCTCAACCGCGCGTAGGGCATATCCCTGCACCGTGCCGGGGGGTGTGCCCATCTCGTAGTTGTGCGTCGGCACTGGCGCCAGCAGCGCCTGTGACTGGGTGCCCATCACGTAAGACACGCCAAAGACAGCCGCCAGCAGGGTCAGGAAGGCGACCAGCTTTGCGGGTGGATTCATGATCAGGCAGTAATCGTTTCTGCGGGCGTCGCTTAGGCTGCAGCGACGCTGTAGCCTGCCTCGTCCACCGCAGCCTCGATGCTTTCGAATGGGATCTCGGCGTCGCTGATCACGATCAGCTGACCGCTGTCAAGATCCACCTTGACGTCGGTCACTCCGCCGACGGAGGAGACCTCCTCAGTGACTGAACTGGCGCAGTGCGCGCAGTGCATCCCGGACACGAGGTATTCGCTGGTGACGGACATGGGGTTTCCTTTGCTTAGGTAGCGGTGCGACAACTAAGAACGAACGAGACGTGCGATAGCGCTCGAGGCTTCTTCGATCTTGCTGTCAGCCTCAGGTCCTCCTTCGGCCGCAGCGCGGACGACACAGTGGCTAAGGTGTTCCCCCAGAAGACCGAGGGCGACGGACTGAAGCGCGCGGGTCATCGCGGACACCTGGGTCAGGATATCGATGCAGTACTGCTCCTCCTCGATCATCTTCTGCAGACCACGGGCTTGACCCTCGATGCGGCGCAATCGTTTAAGGTAGTCATCCTTGTTGGCAATGTAGCCGTGATGGCTGGCGTGATCAGGCATCGGCCCTTCCTTGATCTCCTAGGTACCCCCTTAGGGTATATCTACGCGTCAAGTCGATCATCATCTCTTTCATGTGCTGATGTGTGATCAAAGCCATCCAAATTGTTGCAGTCGGTTTTCAACAGGTTGCGGATGAACCTGTGGGTAATACGTTCCGGCCGAGAAAATCACCCCACGGCTCGGCAAACGCATCCGAGTCGTGAGATGAGCGAAAAAGAACTTCCATCCACCCCGTGAATCGAAGCATTTCCCCTGGTCAGTCGGGCATTGCCGACCATTGGTTGCACATGGTCCCCAGGCCGGTACCCAGGGTCTGCACAGGCTCACCGCGTGTCTCCCACAGCGAGGAATTTGTTATCCACAGCCGCTGTGGATAACAGGCTGTTCAGGCCAGCTCCGGCAGCGTACGGTTTCCCGCAGTTGACCTGTCCCGGCGTCAAGCAGCGTACGTGTCAGTGCATATCAGTAGTGTCCGAACACGTATTCGATTGGTGCTTTGGGGCGGGTGTCCGACGGGCTCGGGGGCAGCGTCCAGCGGATCTGTAAGGAGTAAGGGTGAGTGTTGCCGAGGTGATGCCGCCCTACAGCGACGAGGCGCCTCGACTCTCCAACCGTACGCCGCCTCAGGACATGGAGGCCGAGCAGTGCGTGCTTGGCGCCATGCTGATGAGCAAGGACGCAATCGCTGACGTCGTCGAGGTGCTGCGGGGCGCCGACTTCTACCGGCCCTCGCACGAGCAGGTCTACAACGCCGTCACCGACCTCTACGGACGCGGTGAGCCGGCTGACGCGATCACGGTCGCCGACGAGCTGGGCAAGCGCGGTGAGCTGCTGCGGATCGGCGGCGCGCCGTACCTGCACACGTTGCTGGCGAGTGTCCCAGTGGCGGCCAACGCGGGTTACTACGCGCAGATCGTGCACGAGAAGGCGATCCTCCGCCGGCTCGTCGAGGCGTCGGTACGGATCGGGCAGCTGTCGTACGCCGCCGAGGGCGACGTCGACGACATCGTCGACAGAGCTCAGGCCGAGGTCTACTCCGTCACCGAGCGGCGAGCGTCCGAGGATTACAAACCGCTGTCCGAACTGATGCAACCCACCCTCGACGAGATGGAGGCCATCGAGTCTCGAGGGGCGGGGCTTTCAGGTGTGCCCACCGGGTTCGCCGACCTCGACGAGCTGACCAACGGCCTGCATCCCGGGCAGATGATCATCATTGCAGCGAGGCCAGCCGTTGGGAAGTCGACCCTGGCTCTAGATTTTGCGCGCTCCGCATCAATCAAGAACGGCCTCACGTCGGTGATCTTCAGCCTGGAGATGAGCCAGATCGAGATCACCATGCGACTGCTGTCTGCCGAGGCGGGCATTCCGTTGTCGCACATTCGCGGTGGCCGGATGAGTGATCAGGATTGGAATCGGGTCTCGGCGAAGATGGGCCAGGTCTCCGAGGCGCCGATGTTCATTGACGACTCGCCCAACTTGACGATGATGGAGATTCGAGCGAAGGCGCGCCGGCTCAAGCAGCGGCACGACCTCAAGCTGGTGATCATCGATTACATCCAGCTGATGACCTCGGGCAAGAAGGTCGAATCTCGCCAACTCGAGGTCTCCGAATTCTCTCGGCAACTCAAGCTGCTGGCCAAGGAGCTCGACGTGCCAGTCGTCGCACTCTCCCAACTCAATCGCGGCCCGGAGCAGCGGACGGATAAGAGACCGATGCTCTCTGATCTTCGCGAGAGTGGAAGCCTCGAGCAGGACTCTGATGTGGTGATCTTGCTCAACCGACCTGATCTTTATGATAGGGACTCTGAGCGGGCCGGCGAGGCCGATTTCGACGTGGCCAAGCATCGCAATGGACCGACGAAGATGATCACTGTCGCATTCCAGGGACACTATTCGCGATTCACTGACATGCAGTTCTAGGTCCCCGATGACGAATGAGGTGTCCTGGTCCGCTGCCAACGTCAGACGCTTGCAGCGGCACGCGCTGCATCCGCTGGCATTGGCAGGAACAGATCCTGCGGAAATTGCTGCCGTCATCTGCGGCGCTCACGCTCAGGTGCTTTCGGCGGCGGAGTTGTCGCTGGCGCTGCGCATACAGGGGCCACGCGTACCACGATTCGGCACGCGCTCTGGGATGACCACCGGCTGATCAAGACATACGGTCCGCGAGGCACCGTGCACCTGCTGGCCACCGCGGATCTCCCGATCTGGACGGCTGCGCTCTCCGCAATCCCTGCGCACTCTCCCTTTCCTGACGACGTCCGGCTAACGCCCGCGCAGGCAGAAGAGATTGTTGCTGGCATCGGTCAGGCACTCGAGGATGCCGAACTGACCATCGACGAGCTAGACCGGGCGGTCGTTGACCTGGTTGGGTCCTGGGCTGGCGATCGGGCGATGCCCGCTTTCCAGGACCTGTGGCCGCGCTGGCGGCAAGCGGTCGGCATGGCTGCCCACCGCGGCGTGCTGTGCTTCGGACCGAACAAGGGCCGACGTGTCACCTATACCAACCCCCGCCGGTGGCTGCCGGGATTCAGGCCGGCACCGGGGGACGAAGCTATTGGCACGGTGATTTCACGCTTCTTGTACGCGTACGGTCCGGCAACGCCGCAGCAGTTCGCCCAGTGGATCGGCGCCCCGCCAGGGTGGGCGGCCACCCGGTTCGAGCGACACAATCGGGAGCTCATCGAGGTCAGGTTCGACGGCACGCCCGCGTCGGTGCTTCGCGGGGACACGGAGATTCCCCGTGTCGAGAAGGCCGCGGGCAGCGTCTTGCTGCTGCCCTACTTCGACGCCTACATCGTCGGAAGCCACCCGCGAGACCAGCTCTTCCCTGGAAAGGCCGCCGCGCGGGCCCTCGCCCCCTCTGGACAGGCTGGCAACTATCCGGTCCTGCTCATCGATGGCGTGGTCGCTGGCGTCTGGCACCAGCGACGCTCCGGCCGCCGGATTGAAGTGACCGTCGAGCCGCTCATCCGGCTTACCGCTGGTCAGCGGCGAACTCTGGAGACCCAAGTTGAGCGAATCGGGGAGATCCTTGAGGGTCAGGCCCGGTTCAGAATCGGGACCGTCAGCACCGGCGGACACGCCTGACTGATGCAGAGAGATGTTGTGAGAGGCTCACGCCATGATGGCTGAGGCACTGGCCTTTCTGGGCGTATGCGCCCTGGTGATCTGTACGCCAGGCCCCGATACTGCGCTCACAGTCCGTAACTCGATCATCGGCGGACGAGGCGCCGGCCTACCCACCGCCGCGGGAATTGCAGCCGGCCAGATGGTGTGGACCATCGCAACAAGCGCGGGAATCGCTGGGTTGTTGCAGGCATCTCAGCCGGCGTTCGCAGCGCTCAAGATCATTGGCGCGGCGTATCTCGTGTTTCTCGGCGCGCAGTCGATCTTGGCAGCTATTCGAGGCGATCATGGCGACGAGCAGCGACGCATGCGGGCGCCCGAGCTTGCGCCTTGGCGGGCAATGCGCCAAGGGTTCGTCAGCAATCTCGTTAATCCCAAGATGGCGGCTTTCTTCCTCAGCCTGCTACCTCAGTTCGTGCCAGCTTCGGGCGGCTTCGCCGCACTCGTTCCACTCGGGTTGGTGTTTTGCGTCATGACCTTCGGCTGGCTCTCGCTCTACGCTGTGGTTCTCCATAGGGTAGGGCCAGTCCTGCAGCGGTCACGGGTGCGTCGCATGCTCGACGCGGTGACTGGGACCGTTTTGGTTGCCTTGGGTGTCCGACTCGCTGCGCAGACGCACTCATAGTTCGCTCCCGCTGCGCAGCCAAGCTCAGGTGGTCCGGGAAGCCCGGGGAAGCACCGTAAAGACCCGTTCCATGAACTGCTCAAACTGCTCCATGAATTCCCGCAGAAACACTTCAGTCGTCTCGTCGGTAACCTCGCCATCCTCGGTGATCAGGCCCGGCGTGAACTGGATATAGGCCTCCGGAGCATTCATCTGGGGCGAGTTGCAGAAGCTGAGGATGCTGCGCAGGTTCTGCTGGGCGACGGCGGTGCCGATCTTGCCGGGCGAGGCGCCGATGACCGCCGAAGGCTTACGAGCGAACGAGTTCTGTCCCCACGGACGGCTCGCCCAGTCGATGGCGTTCTTGAGACTGCCCGGGATATCTCGGTTGTACTCGGGAGTCACGAACAGCACTGCGTCCATACCGGCGATCGCATCCTTGAGTGCGCGAGCTTCGGGAGGGTAGTCGCCATCAAGGTCACGGTTGTAGAGCGGCAACTCCTTGATCGGGATCTCGACCATGCTCCACTCCGGCGGGGAGAGTCGGACCAATGCGCGAGCGAGGATCCGATTGATAGAAACAGCGGAGAGACTGCCGATCATGTAGCCGACGGTGTAGGTCATAGGGTCTCCTTTAGGCGAAATCGCCCCCAGTGCAGGATCAAATCCTGTCAGAGGGAAACTGCTGGCATATCTCGGGCTCCGCGCGCTCGGACCTGCGGTTGGCAGCGTTTCTTGCGGGGAGGAGGTGGAGGGGTCAAGGGTTACCGCTGGGCTCGACGGGTATGTCACCGAACGGACCTGAATGCAAGAGCTGCATTTTGTTGAGGCACGAAGGAGGACTGTGATGTCAGGGCACGTTGCGACCGCGCAGTGCGAGATCGAGGCTCCACCCGAGAAGGTATGGCGCGCGCTAACCGACCCCGAGCTCATCAAGAAGTACATGTTTGGCTCAGAAGTGAGGACCGATTGGCAGCCTGGCAGCCCGATCACCTGGAAAGGCGAGTTCGAGGGTCGCCCGTATATGGACAAAGGTGAGATTGTTTCGTTCGAGCCCGGTCGCCGGCTGGAGGTCACACACTTCAGCCCACTCACCGGCCAGGAGGACCGGCCGGAGAACTACCACCGAGTGCGCTACGACCTACAGCCGGCTAACGATGGAACCTCAGTACGGCTAACGCAGGACAACAGCAGCAGTGCCGAGGAAGCCGAGCACTCGGGGGCCAACTGGCAAATGATGCTCGACGGCCTCAAGAAAGTCGTTGAGCAAGCGGGCTGACTGAGCAGCGGCCACTTCGCGGTACTTACTTGGACGTGGTGTCATGTGTGCAGCTGATGTCACGTCCAAGTTTGTTAAGCCAAGTGGAGTGAAGGCTCAACCCGTGACGGGGGAGCTCGGCTCGAGCATGATCACGGGGATCGGGCGCGGAGCGGCGCGGCGATAATACTGCTCCCAAAACGGATACGCCTTGAGGCCGAGGTCGACATACTGCTGCCGTTCCACGCCTTTCAGCTCGCGGGCGTGCATCTTGATCGAGGACCTTTTCCAGGTGATTGTCACGTCCGGCTGGGCACGAAGGTTGTAGTACCAGCCGGGGTTAGACGGCATACCAAAGTTGGAAGCGATCAGCACCAGATGATCATCTTCCGGCAGCGCCAGCACAGGCAGGGCGCGCGGCTGGCCGCTACGCGCACCAGTAGTCGTCAACATGATGATGGGCAGGCCGGAAATCCAAGCAGATAAGGTGGTCCGCCCCCGGCTCAGACGGAACGTCGCGCGGTCGATGCGGACCAGTGTCCGCGGCCGTATCCACGACATGGGGATAATCTCCGCAGCCTTTTGGATGAGGCGTCGCAGCGGACCTGAACTCCGCTGCTCAAAATTGATCATGCTTTCTCGGCTCGTGCTGAGCTGACGTTTCCTCAGGCCGATCGAACCACGCGGAGTTTGCCGCCAGGCTCACGCTGCAAAGCCGGGACCGGCTGCACATCGACCGCGGGCGCCACAGCACCGGTTGAGGTGACAGCGGCAATCAGCGCCTGGCGCAGCCGTTCGGGGACGTCAGCGGCGGCTTCGGGAGCCAGCACGATCTGAGCGTGCAAGCCCTGCGCGTCGTACACAAAGGAGTACTCGCCAACCTCGGCAATGGGCGCGACAGCCGACCCGAGTACCGAGGGGTGGACCGCAACCGTCGCGCCATCCTGGTCGCGGAGGTAGAGGATGTCCGCGGTGCGCCCATCCACCGATAGCAGGCATCGCCAGGGCCGACCCGCGGGATTGGGGAGCGGAGACTCCACGACGGAGTCGGTGAGCTCGTAGCGAATCAGCGGCTGGGCGTAGTTGATCAAATTGGTCAGCAGGACCTTGGCACCGGGCTGTCCGGGTGAGACAGCCCGGTTGTTCTCGTCCACGATCTCGATCACCACGATGTCCTCGGCGATCTCCAGCTCCGGGTGTTCCGGGCTGCTCGCAGCAATCGTCGGCGCCTCGGTCGCGGCGTAGCCGCTCACCGGCTCGATTCCCCAGGCGTCCCGGACGCGTCGGCGGACGTCGGCCGTCAGCGGCTCACTGCTGAAGAAGGCTGCGCGTGGAGCGATCCGCAGTCGCCCGGCGAGCTGCTCCTCGGCGAGCGCCCTCCAGATGCCTGCCGCACCGACGAGTACCTCGGGTTGCTGGGCGTTCAGCGCTGCGACTAGCTCGGAAATCGGGGTCGCGGCTGAAATCCGGGGTGCTGGCACGCCAGGCGGGACCAACACTTGCCTGGTCACGTGCACAGGGCTGGGGCTGCCGAGCGCCACGAACTGCGGCCCGAGGTCGATTCGGATCCGCATCATGGGCCTTGCGCTCGCGGCCCGCCACACGGCGGCCTCGTCGTGTGTGAACGCGATGATCGACCGTCGCCCGGTCGTACCCGAGGTGGTGGCCACCCGGTACCCGCCGAGGAAGGACTGTGACGGGTCTGTGCTACTGAGGTGTGCCTGTAGGTCGGCCAGTTGTAGCTGCGGATCGGTGACAACCCGGTTGAACTCGGCCATAAGAGTGGCCTTCGACAAGGTGGGCAACTCGGCGAGCGGCCGTTCCGCGGCATCGGCACCCAGCACCTCGCGATAGTAGGGCGACCGGTTCACCGCATGCGCGAGAAGCGCGCGTACCCGTTCCGCCTGGTATGTGAGGAGGTCGTCTCGGGTCCAGCGGTCCCGCTCCATCAGCTCCGCTTCGAGCATGGGTCACCTTCCTCAACAGACCGATTTCTTGGGACGTCAGTATGTCTGATGGGGTAAGAACCACATCGCCCCGCACGTCCCCTGCAACCGGGAGCAGTCCGATGACCATCGTCACGATCAGCGAGGAACCGCTTGCCCTCGAAGACCTGCTCGCCGTCGTCGACGGCGCGAGGGTGGAGCTTGCGGACAGCACTCGGGCTGTGATCGCGGCCAGCCGGGCCGTCGTAGACCGGGCCCTATCCAGCAATGAAGCCGTTTACGGCCTGACCACCCAGGTTGGCCACGGCAAAGACACCCTGCTGACCGAAGAGGAGATCCGCGGCGAGCAGATGTTCCTCGTCAAGTCACACAGCGGCGGTATCGGGCCACCGCTGCCCACGCCTCTGGTGCGCGCTGCGTTGGCCGTCCGGATCAACGGGATCGCGCGCGGCGGATCAGGCGCCTCCCCTGCAGTCGCCGACGTCCTGGTGGCCATGCTGAACGCCGGAGTCCATCCGGTCGTCCCGGCGATCGGGTCCGTCGGGGCGGCGGACATCGAGCCGATGGCGGGGATGGCTCAGGTCGCGGTCGGACTCGGGCGAGCCGAGTACCAGGGCGAGCTGCTCCCTGGCGGCGAGGCGCTCCGACGGGCCGGGATCACTCCGCTGGTGCTCAGCGGCAAGGACGGGTTGGCGTTGATTTCAGCCAACGGGGTGTCGGTCGGCCATGCGGCGCTCGTCATCGCCCGGGCCGAGCGGGTGGCGGACGCGGCGGACATCGCAGCGGCGCTCTCCATGGAGGCGACCGCGGCCAATCCCTCGATCCTGCATCCCGCCGTCGCGCGTGCCAAGCCGATCCCGGGGCAGGCGGCGGCGACAGACCACCTGCGCGACCTGCTGGAAGGAAGCGAGCTGCTCCAGCCCGGAGCGGCCCGATCCGTGCAGGACGCCCTGTCTTTCCGGGTCGCACCTCAGGTCCATGGGGCACTGCGCGAGTACGTCACCGCCGCCCGGGCTGCCGTGACGGCCGAGTTGAACGCCGCCGAGGACAACCCGCTGGCCTCCGTGCCGGACCAGATGCTGATCAGCAACGGCAACTTCCACCCGATGGTGCTCGCCATAGCTTGTGATGCGTTACGGATTGCGCTCGCCCAGGTTGGGCAGCTCAGCGAGCGCCGGATGTCCCATCTCTGGGACGGGTGCATGCAGCAGATGACCAGCCACCCGACGGCGACGTTGTACGGGCTGCATCTGCGATACCCGGCCGCGGCGCTATTCCCAGAGCTCAAGCAGCTTGCCGCACCAGCCACTCTGGACACGCCCCCGCTGGACCTCGGCGTCGAAGATCATCACACTGCAGCGCCGCTAAGTGTCCGCAAGACCGAGGCGGCGCTGGGACTGCTCGAGGACCTGCTCGCGATCGAGCTGATGCTCGCCCGAGACATGCTGGCGACCGCCTCGAACAAGCACGTCCTCGGCGCCGGCACTGATGCCGCCCTTCGGATGGTCGAGGAGGCGATCACCGAGGCGGACCCGGAGCCAGACGCAGTCCACCGGGCCCTTCGAGAGCGCTTCCCAGTCAGGCCGGCGGGTGCGTCCGTAGCCAACGGGCAAAATGCGGCACGGTGAAGGCCAGCGTCCCGCGCTCGGCGGAGTACACCAGGCCCTTTTTCAGCAGCGCATCCCGGGCAGGCGAGAGCGAGGATTGCTTGCGGCCCAGAACATCCGCAACATCAGTCGTGGAGACCGCTGCGTCGGGGGCGTTATCGGTGGTCAGGCACGCCATGGCGCGTAAATAGTCCCGCTCAGCAGGCGTCGCTCGCTCGTATCGGGAGCCGAAGAACCCCACGGCTAGCTCAGCCTCTGCCTCCGGTGCGGCCACCGCAACGTCGGACGCAGTAATGGGTGAGCCGGTCGCGTGGTCCCAGGCCGCTTTCCCGTACGCCTGCACGAAGTAGGGGTATCCGCCCGAAGTCGCGCCCATCGCGCTGAGCGCGTCGGCCGACCAGGTCGCACCCTCGCGTTCAGCAGGCGCCAGCAGCGCCCGTTCGACCCCGGCGGAGTCCAGTCGGTCAATTCGGACGTAACGGAAGAGCCGCTCCGAGTACGACTTGGATGCTGACAGCACGCTGGGCAGATGCGGCAGCCCAGCACCCACGACCATGAGAGGCGCGGCGGTCTGCGACAGCTCATGGCAGCTCGCGCAGAGCGCTGAAACGTCCTCAGGCGTCAGATCTTGCATCTCGTCGATGAACACCGCCACGCCAACGCCGACGTCGGCGGCCAAGCCCGCGACATCGGTCAGCAACTCCAGCAGGTCGATCTCCATGTCTCCGGAGTCGGCGCGGCCAGTGCTCGGCGGCCCGTCGATTGCTGGCGTCCAACGCTCGATGAGTTTCCCACCGCGCGGGTTGGTGCGCAGCCCAAACGCCTTCAGCGTGGCCAAAACCTCACGCACTCGGTCTGGCGCACGGTGCCGCACCGACAGCTCACGAACGGCTGCGTGCAGCGCCCCAGTGAGCGGCCGGCGAAGGCTCGTGTCAGGCCGAGCCTCCACCTTTCCGGTGCCCCATCCGCGGTCCAGCGCCTTGGATCGCAGCGCGTTGAGCAGCACCGTCTTCCCTACCCCACGCAGGCCGGTTAGTACCAGACTGCGTTCTGGTCGGCCACGTTCCACGCGCTCCAACGCGACGTCGAACGCAGTGAGCTCAGCGTCTCGACCGGCGAGCTCCGGTGGGCGTTGACCGGCGCCCGGCGCGTACGGGTTGCGGACCGGGTCCATGTCTCGGACCGTATCAGCCTCTATAGCTCAGGCCTTAGATTTCGTTAGACAACCCTCGACGTGTCCCTTCCGGCTTGCATCCGATACCTGGGTACAGGGTTAGCCTCAAATCGAGCATCCGAGACAGAAAGAGAGGCAATGAGATGAACGCGTGGATCGTTGAGGACTTCTGTACGCTGCCGGCCGCAGCTCAGCCCTTTCGCCTGATGGAGCTGGACGAGCTCTTTCGTGGCCAGGTCAGGCCGCCGCGCAGAATCGACCCCCACCGGGTCGAGTTCATTGTTGCCAATATGGATGGTCTGTACGCCCAAGTGGCCGATCTGGTGGCGCGCGAGACAGCATGCTGTCCGTTCTTCGAGTTCACGCTCGCTGAGCACCCTCACGGTGCGGCTCGCAAAGATCATCTCCTGCTAGGGGTGGGCGTGCCAGCGAATCGCAAGGACGTACTGGAGGCCCTGACCGACCGAGCGGTCGGAGCGATGGGAGGCGGGGGCGATGAGCAATGATGTATCAACCGGCATGCGCAGCGCTCAAGTTGCTCGCGCGGCGGGGGTGAATCAGCAAACCCTGAGGTACTACGAGCGTCGCGGTCTGCTGGCCGAGCCCGATCGCAGCTCCGGTGGGCATCGGCTCTATCCGCCCGAAGCCGTCACGGTGCTACGCGTGATCAAGGCAGCACAACGGCTCGGTTTCAGCCTCAATGAGGTGGCCGATCTTCTTCAGACCGGACGGCATAGGCATGGTCACGCCGATGCCGGTCTGCAAGCTCATGCAGCCGCCAAGATTGCCGAGATAGATGCCCGTATCGATGATCTTCAGGTGATCCGCGCCAGCTTGGTGACCGCGATGGAAGCCGGCTGCGACGACCTGATGGTTTGCACGCGGACAGACAACTGTCCACTCCCGTTCACCGGTTTGGCGCGGCCCTGAATTGGAAATGATGACTATCGTTGAGTGCGCTGTGCTCAATTGCACTGTCGTCTGTTCACTTTTGGAGAATTCATGAACCTCATCAAGGGGATCCTCAAGACCGCGGTTGCGGCCAAGCTGATTCAGGTCGCTCAGCGGGAACTGTCCAGGCCTGAGAACCAACAGAAGATCAAGGACGGGCTTCGCAAGCTGCAAGAGGCCACCAGGTCGCGACGCTGACGGCACTCGGAGAGCGCATAGCGGCCCCGAGGCTCCTATCACGAGTCGGTCACGAGGTGCGTCGCCGGGGAAACCTTTGGCACAGAGGCCGTAACGCTCAAGTATCTATGGCAACGACGGGGTGTACGAAAAGCACCGCCGTCGATTAGGCTGAGGCTGCTGAGACTGGTGGTACCAGTTGGACGCGGGCAGACCCAGATCCCCGCGTCCCGGGCCGATCACCGTCAACGCTGTCGAAGGAGAGACCCATGGGCGCGGCGGGGCGCGAGCTGTGGCGATGCTCGCTACGGTCGCTCTCGCCGCGTTCGTGGCAAGCGCCGCGGGCCGATCTCAAGCGTTGGTGTGATTCCGCCCTAGCGGGCAGTCAGGACGAGCGGGCCGTCATTGGTAATGGCAACGGTGTGCTCGGCGTGGGCGCCTCGCGAGCCATCCCGACTCCGCAAGGTCCATCCGTCGGCGTCGGTGTAGATCTTGTCCGTGCCCTGTAGGAACCACGGCTCGATCGCGATCACCAGGCCGGGCCGGAGCAGCAGCCCGCGGCCACGTCGGCCATTGTTCGGTACGTGCGGGTCGCCGTGCATCGTACGGCCCACACCATGCCCCCCGAACTCGGTGTTGATCTTGTAACCCGCCTGCGATCCCACCCGTGCAATGGCAAACGAGATGTCACCGAGCTTGTTCCCGGGCTTCGCCGCCTCTATGCCGGCGGCAAGCGCCGCCTCGGCGGCGGCGATCAAGTGCTGATCTTGTTCCCGGGGCGAGCCGACGATCACACTGATCGCGGAGTCCGACACCCAGCCATCCACCGAAGCCGCGAAGTCGAGACTGATCAGGTCGCCGTCGACAAGCTCATAATCGTGAGGCAGCCCGTGCAAAACCGCATCGTTTACCGACGTGCACAGCACCTTGCCAAACGGGCTGGCGCCGAACGAGGGGTGATAGTCGATGTAGCACGATTCCGCGCCGCGATCTCGAATCATCTTGTGCGCCAACTCGTCGAGCTCCAGGAGATTCACCCCGACCTCGGCATGAGCGATGAGCGCGCGCAATACCTCGGCGACGAACCGCCCCGCCGGTCGCATCTGCTCGATTTCGGTCGGCGTCCGATACTCGATCACCCTGAGATTGTGCCGTACGCGGGCCAACTGCTCGACGAAGTCGGGCCCTGATGCCTCGATGGGGAGCGCTTCTCCACACAAGGCCACGAATGTCGCTGATTCGGGCGAATCAGGCTCCTTATCTGACCTTGTGCGGAAGAACGCTCCTATTCAGAGCGCGGCCAGCGCCGATCAACCGGTAATGGAGTCCTCGTAGTCGCTGATCTCGGCGACCTTCCCACCGGACGGGCTGGTCGGGTCAAAGACGTAGTCAAGCCATTCCCTGGCCAGTCTGCGAGCAAGCTGAATGCCGATAACGCGTTGGCCCAGCGTGAGGACTTGACAGTCGTTGGACAGGATTGACCGTTCGACGCTGAAGGAGTCGTGGGCAACCGTCGCGCGGATGCCAGGCACCTTGTTGGCTGCAATGGCGACTCCGATTCCCGTGCCGCACACCAGGATCGCGCGGTCAGCTTCACCAGCCGAGATCCTCTTTCCCGCCTCGATTGCCACCGACGGATACGAAGACCCCTCGAGATCTTCCTTAAACACACCAAGATCAACGACCTCCACCCGATCATCAGCCTGCATATCGGCGAGGATGTGGTCCTTGTAGTCGTAGCCAGCACTGTCGCTTCCGACCAGCAGCCGAATGGGACCGCTCATACGCTCTGTCCTTCCTTCTCTATGGACTTTGTTGCTTTCGGAGCGGCAGCCTCCGCATCGCCGAGCACATCGCCGATCGCTGTCACAATCAGGCCGAGCGAGACCGCGCCCGGATCCGGGGTGCCAACGCTGCGCTCTGCCAGCGGTCGCGCCCGCCCGATCTTCGGAACAAGCGAAGCGGTAGCCTCCGCAGCCGCCCGACAGGCCTCAGCTGCCGAGCGCCACGCTTCGGAGATTGAAGCCCCGGCATCAACCTGCCCGACCAGCGTATCGACGAACGGGAACAAGGCATCCAGCATGGTCTTGTCGCCGAGCGCGGCCTTGCTGAATCGCTGCAAGTCCTGGGCCGAAACCTGAACGGCATCAGCAAGCCGCTTCGCCGTCACGGCCTCGGTGTTGCCAAGTCCCTTGCCGACTCCCTCCAGGAGCAACCCCCACAAGATGCCGCTGGTGCCGCCAGCCCTGTCACCAAAGGCGCGACCCGCAGCGCTCAGCACTGTCTCGACCCCACCTTGGGTCTCGTTGGCAGCCTCGGCGGCGGCTTTCGAGCCGCGAGACATGCCGATTCCGTGATCACCGTCGCCCGCTATTGCGTCGATCCGGCCCAGATACTCCTTGTTCTCCTCCACGACCGCGTAAATGGCATCGACTGCCGTGCGAGCCATTGCGGCTGCCGCGATCGAGTCTTCGCTCGCCTCGGCCGTGACGGTCTGCGCGACGTGGCCCAGCCCGGCGCGCCTGGTGGTGAACCGTTCGCTTGCCACTGGGGCGCCTCGCCGGAAAGCCGGGGTGTCCGCAGGCGCGACCCAATAGCCTTCGAGCTCCTCGTCCAGCCAGGTGACCGAGAGCGAGCAGCCGGCCATATCGAGACTGGTGACCAGTTCGCCCACCTCGGGGGACACCTGCACAACGCCTGCTGCGTCGAGGAGTTCGTTGACGTGGCCGTACAGCACGAACAGTTCCTCATACTTGGTGGCGCCAAGCCCGTTGAGGAGTACAGCAGCCCGGCCGCTCACTCCTTCCGGACGCTCGGCGAGGACCGTCTCGACAAGCTTCGCGGCCAGATCCTTGGCCGGCATCCAGGAAGCTGAGGTGATTCCCGGCTCGCCGTGGATGCCGAGCCCGAAGTCCATGTGCCCCTCATCGACGGTAAACAGCGGCTCGTCTGAACCAGGCATCGTGCAACCGTGGAAGGCGACGCCAAATGAGTACGTCGCGCCATTGGCCGCGCGCATGACGCGCTCGACCTCATCGAGGTTCGAACCGTCCTCCGCAGCAGCCGCAGCCATCTTGTAGACCGTGAACGTACCAGCGATGCCACGCCGCCTCTGCTGCTCTTCCCGGCTGGCCGAGGCGACGTCGTCGGTCACGTACACGATCCGGGTGTCGATTCCTTCGTTCATCAGGCGCTCCGCGGCGACCCCGAAGTTCAGCCTGTCACCGGCATAGTTGCCAAACCCGAGCACCACGCCGGCGCCTCCGTCAGCCGCCTTGGCCACCCGATAGACCTGCTCCGCGGACGGCGACGCGAACAGATCGCCGAGCACGGCACCGTCGGCGAAGCCGGTCCCCACGACACCGTTGTAGGACGGGTAATGGCCCGAACCGCCGCCGATGACCAGGCTGACCTTGCCCTCCAGCGGACCACCTGCCCTGACGAAGCCAGAGGCACCTTCGACGCGCTGAACGTATTGCGGGTACGCCGCGGCGAAGCCCTTGATCACGTCGTTCTTGAACTCTGCGGGGTCGTTGTAGATATGCGTCATTGGAGACCTCCAGGGAAGTTTGACGGTGAAGACGGAAGGCGCCTGAGCGAGCCTTGGCCGAGCAACATCGTTGGAACGTCGATGCCCCTGCGACAGGCTCAGCAAATGCCATGGATCCAGCCTGTGGTGGAGACCAAATTGTTCACCTTGTCAGCGTCCTCTTGGTGATCAGCTCGCAGTTAAGGCCGGCTCTGAACACTTCTTGTGATCACGGGATGAGCGAGACCTTGATCGATCCCTTACCACTGGCGACCATTTCCAGACCTTTCTGGAAGTCGGCGAGGGGCAGCTGATGGGTGCAGATTCTGTCCATTGGCAGCCGACCGGACTCGATCATCCGGATAGCAGCGGGCCAGCAGTCCGGGCCCAGGTGCGCGCCGCGTATATCCAGCTCCTTGTCGTCGCTGATGATCGACCAGTCGACACTTACGTCGCTTCCGAAGACGCTGTACTCCACGTACGTGCCAAGCTTGCGGAGCAGATTCAGGCCCTGTCCGACGGCCGATGGATGCCCGGTCCCCTCGAGGTAGACGTCGGCCCCATAGCCCTCGGTCATGTCCTTGACCTTCGCAACCGCGTCCTCCGATCCGATATTGATGATCACGTCGGCGCCGCACTCCTTGGCGATTTCCAGCTTGTCCTGTGCCATGTCGAGGGCGACAACCGCTTTGGGATTCTTGGACTTGGCACCAGCGATCATGCCTAGGCCGATCGGGCCGCAGCCGGCGACGACGACGACATCCTCAAATTTGATCTCCGCCCGCTCTACGGCGTGCAGTGCGCAGGAGAGTGGCTCAGTGAAGGCGGCATGCGCGGGTGGCAGGTCTGACGAGATCTTGTAGACCAGAGCATCCTTGTTGTAAATCATGTACTCCGCCATGCCGCCCGGCGTACGCCGCTTGAAGCCGAACATGTCGTGCGGGGCGCACATCCAGTACTCGCCGTTTACGCAGTAGCGACACTTCCAGCAGGGCACGATCTGCTCAGCAACAACGCGGTCGCCGACAGCAATTCCCCAGCGATCGGCGGCCTCGTCATCAAGCTGAACAACCTTTCCGACAAACTCGTGGCCGGGAATGACCTCTGTTTCGGCCCAGGCTGGCCGGTTTTCGTCACCCCAGAACTTCGCCGCACCGTGGTAGCACTTCAGGTCGCTCGCGCAGATGCCGGTCGCCTCGACTTCGATTAAGGCCTCACCCGGTCCAGGTCTGGGGACTGCGACCTCCTCCAGCTGGTAGTTCTCCGGCCCGTGGCAAATAACGGCCTGCATACTGTCTGGGATCTGATGAACCTGATCGCCCGCGGATTGGGACATACGAGCCTCCGTGCTCCGTGACCGGGTAGCAGAGTCGCGCTACCAAACGCCACCACAAGTCGTGGCGTTGTTCAGCACCCTAGCGGCAGGCACCAGCCGGCTATTCGCGAGGGACCTGGCGGATGACGGGCTGCGGCCTTGGCGCTCCGTACGTCATCACGTTCTCCTCGTCCTCGGACGGGCGATATCCGTCGGCGAAGGTGTTCAGCAGGCGAGCAGCCTTTGGCCAGAACCCGGAGTAGGGCCGGTACCAGGAAATAACCATGTTGCTCGGCTTGTCAGAGAAGTCGGCCTCTTGCTTGTCGACCCAAGATTCTCCAGAGAACGCGTCCTCGTAGAACCCGCGCCGTTCCTGGGTGCTGGCGCGCAGGTTCTCCATGTTGCTCATGGCGGTGCGGAGCCGGAGCCAACGGAACCGGTTCCACTGGCCCTCGTCCATAAACCGGGTACGCAGTCGGGCACCGGCCAAAGCACCCCTCAAGGCCATAGAGGCGATGATCTCTCGCGGCATGAAGAGATTCGTCCCGCCCTCGCCGGGACTCGTCCGGACCTGAGCGATCCGGTTGCGATAACCAGGCAGCGCTGATTGCAGGCTGTCGCGCCACGACATCGCGGTGTTGAAGATCGCTTTGCCGAACCCGAAGCCCGAGCCGCCGAGCGCCTTGACGGGAATGTTCAGATCGTCCCAATCTTGCGGAAGCCAGATGTCTTGGTGAGGTGCCTCATGGGGATGAACGCCGAGGTTGAGCGACACCGTCGGCCAGCGTGGCAGGGCGTTGTCGAAGAAGTGCACCGGGAAGTTGGAGGTGATGCCGCCATCAGAGAACCACAACTCCTGCGCCAAGTCGTGCGGAGAGAGCAATGTCAGCGGCTGCCCATGATCAATCAGGGTACGGCCGAAGTCGTCCTGGATCGGTGAAGGCCGGCGGATCCGGTACAGTCGCACGGCCTGGAAGAGGGCGGGCAGCGACATGCTGATCCGAACGGCGAAGATCACCGGAAGATCCCATGGCTGGGGCAGCTTGTTGAGCTTGCGGACGATTCCATGGCGATCATGGACTTCCCGGCTCTCGGTTTCGGAGAGCGCCTGCATGATCGCCTCCGGGAACATCTGCGACTCGGCCTCGCTAAGTTGATCAACGCAGACCCACAACTGCTCGGGATCATCATCATCATCATTGGCGTCCAGGGGGAAGCGGAAGGGTCGCTGCCGCGTGAGATCAGTCGTCATCAGTTCCAGGTTGACCAGTCGACGATCAGGTTGCGCCGACATCCGGCCCCACTCAGTCAGATCGTCGGAAGTCGGGGAGAGGCGCCGCTCGTGATAGTCCAGACCGGACCACAGGTGCCCGAACCGCATTACCTGATCATCGGGCAGGCCGGCCAGCGCGTTGAGGCAGTCGCTCAGCCACGGCACCAAGGACTTCTCGACAGTCGGCTTGGGCACGCCGGCCATGACATCCAAAAGGTTGCGCTGCCGCTGGGGTGTGGTGCCCGGAACGAAGCCGAATGCGCGCGACCGGAGCTTGCCGATGTAGACCAGGATCGAGCTCGACAGCCCGACGGCGATGACGGTGCTCGCGGCCAAGCCCACGAGGACGGCACTGGCGTACAGCGCCGGCCGGAAGATGCCGAACACCACCACGGGAATGATCATGGCAACGCCGATGGCAAATTGCCGAACAGTCATGGAGCGCGGTGTGGCGTACGCGCTTGTGTGGAGGCGCAGATCCTCCAAGCGTCCCGGCGTTTCGCCATCTTTATCTGACGGCTTGCGGAGCCCAGATCGGATTCCCTGGAGGACAAGAGCCACACCAACGACGGTTGCAACGAACGCGAGCCCCCCGAGCGCACCCAGCCCGATCGCCTCCGGGACCGTACGAGGCGCGCCGGTAAACCGCCATTCCATGTATCCGGTGAGCACCACCGCACCCGTGATCAGGGCGAGCGTAAACAAGCGAGGGATCCATCCAAATGCAAAGAGGGCGAGCAGGGGCAGTGGCCAGCTCTGACCACGCATGACCGCGATTGCGACCCGGAAGATGGCAGCCGTGGCCTTACCGGGTCGGAAGAGCTGGGCGAGCCGGTATTCGTCCGTCTCCGAATCGCCAGGACGGGTCTGGGTGAGCCAGCCGATGATGTCGGTCAGACCAGTGAACCCGCGGCGTATGTGGTCGGCGCTCGACGTGGCTGAAGAGTGTTGGTGCTGGGTAACCTGAGGGTCCAAGCTGCCAGCGGTCAGCAGCTGGCTGCTGCGGCCAAGCTCGGCCGCTGCGGTGAGGGCGGCGGCAATCGCGCCGGCAGACGCACCGCCGACGTTGCGGAACCGGAAGTCAGTGGCCAGCTCACACACGGCGAGCGGGTAGACCACGCCCGATGTGGTACCGCCCTCCATGGTGAGATCCAGGCTGGCTTTGACGTACGCGGCGACGGTGTCACTGGTGATCGACGGGCGGCCGGACAGCACTTCCGACGGTCGGTCGGCGATGGCGCGCATGGTCTCCGGGTCTGCGGCGCCGAGCGTGTAGCGCTCCTCGTTGCCGTACCCCCCGATCAGCGTGGCGGGACCCATCCGGACCGGATCGTCTGACGGCTCGAGACCGCTCGGGAGGTAGGGCTGACGCAGGATCGTCCTGGCCTCGACCGGATCGCGGTTGATCAACTCTCGGAACGCGTTCAGCGCCGGTCCTCGACTGGCGACCGCCATGGTGTCCTCCTTGCCAATACGTGCAGCGTCCGGACCACTATTCTCACCGGATGAGCATCGTGGTGACGGGAGGCAAAGGCGCGCTTGGTGCAGAAGTAGTTCGCAACCTGGAGGCTCGCGGTGCCACAGTGACCTCAGCAAGCCGGCGTACCGGTGTTGATCTTGCGACCGGGACAGGCCTCGAGGCGGCACTCTCCGGCGCAGAGTGCGTGGTTCATTCGGCCAGCCATCGGCTGCGCTATCGCAGAGTCGACCTGGACGGCACCCGCCGCATGATCAAGATCTTGGCCAATCGACCCGCACCGCCGCATGTCGTCTATATCTCGATCGTTGGCTGTGACCGTATCCCTCTGCGGTTTTACCGCGCGAAGTATGCCTGTGAGCTCGTGCTCGAACGAAGCAGACTGCCGGTCACGGTGGTACGGGCGACGCAGTTCCACACCTTGATCGCGGCGGTTGCGCGCACCGTGACGCGCGGTCCGCTGGTGTTCGTGCCTAGGGGCATGTCATTCCAGTCCTGCGACCATCGTTGGCTCGCCCATGAGCTGGCTGACATCGCCCTCGGGCCGGCACCGTCGGGCCATCAGCGAGCCCTTGATCGGGCTGGACCTGAGCATGTCAGTCTTGCCGAGGCGGCGGCGCTGATCCGCGCCAGGGACGGAAAGGCGGCGCCGCGGCCGATCACGCTACCGGCCATCGGTGGCACCCTCCGAGGGTACGAGGCCGGAGCCAATCTTCCCGGCCCGGACGCGAGGATCGGCGGTCCTTCCTTCCGCGAATTCCTGCACTGGTAGCGCTATCAAACGGTGAGGGCCTTGAGCTCGGCCAGCAGCTTGCCCATCGTGTCCTTGGCGTCACCGAAGAGCAGCGTGGTTGTCGGCTCGTACAGGAGCTCGTTCTCAATACCAGCGAAGCCGGGGCGCATCGAACGCTTCATGAAGACAACCTGGTGCGCCTGGTTGGCATGCAGAATCGGCATGCCGTAGATCGGCGCGCCGGGGGTGGTCTCGGCGGCGGGGTTGACGACATCGTTTGCGCCAACCACCAGCGCCACGTCCGCCTGCTTGAACTCCGGATCGATCTCGTCCATCTCCTTGAGCTGCTCGTACGGCACCTGGGCCTCGGCGAGGAGCACGTTCATATGACCGGGCATCCGGCCGGCGACCGGGTGGATGGCGTAATCGACTTGTACGCCGCGTTCGATCAATAGGTCGACCAGTTGGCGCAGCGTGTGCTGCGCCTGCGCGACCGCGAGCCCGTAGCCGGGGATGATGATCACGCGCTGCGCGTACGCGAGCAGGATCGCCACATCGGCGGGTCCGGAGGACTTTACGGGCCGATCGCTGACCGTGGTGGCCCCGAGCGTGGACCCACCCTTGAGCGCACCGAAGAGGATGTTGATCAACGACCGACCCATGGCGCTGGCCATTAGGCGGGTGAGCAAGGTGCCGGCGGAGCCAACCAGAGTGCCAGCGACCAGCAGCAGGATGTTTTCGAGCAGGTAGCCGCTGGCGGCGACCGTCAGCCCGGTAAATGCGTTCAACAACGAGATCACGATCGGTACGTCGGCACCACCAACCGGCAGCACGAGCAGCACGCCGAGTGCGGCGCCGATGGTTGCCAACAGCAGCGCGAACAGCATGCTGGGGGCGAGAACCAGGCCAACGCTGAGACCGAGCGCGGCCAGCAATCCCAGCCCGTACACGATCGGGTATCCGCGGAACACCACGGGCCGCGTGGTCATCAGCTCTTGCAGTTTGAGGAAAGTGACGACGGAGCCGGCGAAACTCACCGAACCGACGACGATGGTGAAGGCCGTGGCGATCAAGTCGAAGACAGGCGCTGAGCCCGTGCCGAGTTCAGTGAGCTCGATGATCGCCACAATTGCCGCGGCGCCACCCCCGACACCGTTGAACAACGCCACCAGCTGCGGCATCTGAGTCATCTGGACGCGGTAGGCGCCGAGAACGCCGATCGCCGTGCCAGCTGCGATGGCCGCCAAGATCGGTAGTAGATGGTTGAGGTCGGAGACCAGGAAGACGATTACGCATGCCAAGAGTGCGCCAGCCGCGCCGATCAGGTTGCCGCGGCGGGCGGTCTTGGGTGAGGACAGCCCTTTGAGAGCGACGATGAAGCAGACCGCGGCCGCGAGGTAGCCGAGCTGGGCCCAGGCTGGTGTCACTGGTCGAGCTCTCGGCGTACCGGCTTCTCCAGTGCCCGACGGGGCCGCGAGAACATGATCAACATCCGGTCAGTGACGACGAAACCGCCGACCATGTTGATTGATGCCAAGATCACGGCGGCCAAGCCCAACACCAGAATGGGTGTCGACTGAGCGGTACCGGCCACCAGGATCGCGCCGATCAAGATCACGCCATGGATCGCGTTGGCGCCTGACATCAGGGGAGTATGCAGGGTAGAGGAGACCTTGGAGATCACCTCCACGCCGACGAAGACCGCCAGCACGAAGATCGTCAGCCAGATGATGGGTTCAGTGCTCAATTACTTGCTCCCCTCGTTGCGGATCGCGCTCTGAATCCGCCTACTTCATCGTCCCTCGCAGACCACAGACGTGTCCGATCGCTCCTCCTCAGCACGGCGGCGCGCGATCCCGGGTTCAATTGCTCGCTCCAGATTTAGTTCCGTCAAACACCTGACCCTCGTGGGTAATGCACATCGCGGAGACGATCTCGTCGTCAAAATCGGGGGCAAAACGGCCGTCACGGGTCATCAACATGATCACATTCAGCAGGTTCTGGGCGTAGAGACGGCTGGCCGGCGCGGGCATCTGGCTCGGTACATTCGCACCGCCCCACACCTGCACCGGGCCCACTCGCACGACGCTGCCAGCCACCACGCTCTCGACGTTACCTCCGGACTCGGCCGCAAGATCGACGACAACCGACCCCGGCGCCATCTGCAGTATCATTTCGGTGGTCACCAGTAGTGGTGCGCGCCGTCCCGGCACAGCTGCTGTCGTGATCAAGGCATCAGCGGCGGCAACATAACCGGCGAGGAGTTCGCGTTGCTGCTGAGCGCGATCCTCGGTCATCTCCCGGGCGTAACCGCCTGCACCCTCGAGTGTCGGCAGTGGCAGCTCGATCGCCTGCGCGCCCATTGATCGAATCTCTTCTGCGGCCGCCGCGCGTACGTCATAGCCCTTGACGACCGCACCTAAGCGCCTGCAGGTGGCGATCGCTTGCAGCCCGGCCACGCCAGCACCGAGTACAACGACCTGGGCCGGTGGCACCGTGCCCGCAGCGGTCATACTCAGCGGGAAGAACTGGCCCAGCATCTCGGCAGCGACAATTGCTCCCCGATAGCCGACCACCATGGCCTGCGAGCTCAGAGCATCCATGGACTGGGCGCGGGAAATCCGCGGCACGTACTCCATCCCGAAGGTTGTGATCTTCCGCTCGCGGCGGACGGCGATGTCGCCCGGGCGCCCAGCCAGTGGAAAGAACGAGATTGTGGCAGCTCCAGACGGCAAAGGCGCCAAGCATTCGGCGTCGAGCGGTTGCACACTCAGTACCAGGTCCGCCTCATCAAAGGGGTGTTCGGTGACGAGGGCACCAGCCGCCTCGTACGCGGCGTCGGATAGGAAGGCCCCGGCGCCCGCTCCTGCCTGTACGGCGACCTCATAGCCAGCAGCACGTAGTTTGCCGACGAGGTCGGGAACCAGCGCAACGCGAGCCTCGCCGGGAGCCATCTCCCGGCCTACCGCGATGCGCACGTCACGAACCTAGTGCACGCCGACTTGTCAGAATCCAGTTGAGCCATAGCTCAACTGGATTCTGACAAGTCGGCTGGGGTCAGCGGACTTTGACTGTGATTGAGTGGTATCCGGTCGCGCCGTCCGGCATTGATGGCGCGACCTCGGCTATCTGGAGCTTCCCGTTCGCATCCGTCGCACGAACGGTAAGTGTGTGTGTGCCCGGCGTGGCAGGCCACTCGTATTTCCACTGGCGCCAGGTGTCAGGACCGATGGTCTCGGCAAGCTGGGCCAGCTGCCAATCGTTCTGGTCGATCTGCACTTCGACGGTCGATATTCCCGTGTGCTGAGCCCAGGCGACTCCCGCGACGACGACCTGCCCCGCATCGACGGTGGACTTGCGTGGCACATCGATCCGCGAGGCCAGCTTGATCGGCCCCTTCGGCGACCAGCCCAGTGGCGTCCAATAGGCCTGCTCTTGGGCGTAGGTGGTGACCCTCAGCGAGGTCACCCACTTCGTCGCGGACACGTAGCCGTACAGGCCTGGGACGACCATGCGCACCGGAAATCCGTGCTCGATGGGCAAGGGCTCGCCGTTCATGCCGATCGCCAGCATTGCCTCACGGTCTGGGTCGGTAAGAGCCGACAGCGGCGTACTGGCACTCCAGCCGTCGTGGCTCTTCGAGAGCACCATGTCGGCGCCCGCTAGAGGCTTGGCTTCGGCCAGCAGCTCGCGTACGGGGTATCCCAGCCACAGCGCGTTGCCGGCTAGATCGCCGCCAACCTCGTTCGAGACGCAGGTCAGCGTGGTCATGTGCTCGACCAGCGGCTTCGCAATCAGCTCGGCATAGCTGATCTGGATAGGGTTATGCACCATCCCGGTGATCCGGAGGCTCCAGGATGGGGGATCGATCACGGGCACCTGCAGTGCGGTGTCGATGCGGTAAAAGTCAACGTTCGGTGTCACGTATGGGGTCAGGCCCTCGATGTCGAGGTCGGCGCCCGGTGGCGGCCCGGGCGGAGGTTTGACCGGAGTCGGGAGCCTCAGCTTCTCGCGTGCTGTGTTGACAGCAGTAGACGCGCTGACAAGCAGCTGGCCGGTGACGGCAGCCACTGCCGCGGCAGCTCCAAACACGATCGTCCACCCCAGAAAGTTACGCCGCGCGACAGATTGCGCCTCACCCTGCTCGGCTGCTGCACCTGACGGACCCCACTTTTGCAGCTTGCCAATCAGCGTGCTCAAGATCATGTAGCCCAGCAGTAGGCCAACGATCGTTGGCACGAACGAAGCGATCGTGACGTCGGACTGTGCGCCGACTCCGATCAGGCCTATCACCGCCACGATGGCGAACAGCGCTGCGCCTGCAAAGCGACGCCGCAGCTCGAGCTCGCCAGCGATCGCACAGATGATCAAGACTCCGACAACAATGATGGCGAGCAGGACGGGTTTGTCGGCCAGGCCGAGGGTCTCCTTGCCGAAGTTGACCAGCGAAGCGGGCAGCAGATTAATGATCAGTTCGCCGACGGCGGGTACCGGGGAACCGGCCGGCGCGACTATCCATGCCGCAAGCCCGGCGATTCCGAGGCCGGCCAGGCCAGCGACGGCTCCAGCGAGCCTTGCCCACCACTTGGTGGCGCGTGCCGCATCCCGCTCGTCGCGCCTGTGCACCTCCCCATCCTGCGCCGCTACGGCTCTTCGAACAACGAACTGGTGCTTACGTATCCATCACAGCAGGTGCCGAGCACACAGGATCGCTGTCGCTGCGAGCGTCGGGAAATCCCGCGCCGAAGCACGGAGCCAGGCTGGGGCGCCGCTGTCCTGTACGAGATATTGAGCGGAGGCATTTTCCTCTGCGCGCGACGACGGCGGCGGCGGACTCCACGCGCGATTGCGCGAGCAGCGGTGAAAATAGGGCCATGCCGCCGGGCTGCGTTGATTATTACCCGAGCTGGGTTGACGATGCTGACCGGCTGTTCGAGGTGCTTCAGAACGAGATCGTCTGGGAGCAGCATGCAATCACGCTGTATGGCCGCACGATGCCCACGCCGCGGCTGACCGCGTGGATCGGTGACAGCGCATACCGCTACTCCGGAATTGTGAATCAGCCAGCCCCGTGGCCGGAAGCGCTCGCTGAGCTGCGGGACCGCCTTCGCCGCGAGCTGATGGTTAACTTCAACTCCTGCTTGGCCAATCTGTATCGCGATGGCACCGATTCCATGGGCTACCACAGCGACAACGAGCCAGAGCTTGGTCCGCGACCAACTATTGCGTCAGTCAGTCTCGGGGATCGACGACGGTTCGTGCTGCGGCATCGGACGACCGGCGCGGGCTGGAGCTGGGACCTTGGCCATGGTGACCTGCTGGTCATGCGGGATGAGTCGCAAAGCGACTATGCGCACGCGGTCCCCAAGACGTCTCGCGCGGTTGGGCCTCGGATGAACCTCACCTTCCGGTGCTTCCTGTCGAGTGAGGGCTAATGGCGACTAGCCCGGTTTCTCGGAATCCCCCGAGCGAGGGATGAGCGCTTACGGCATTGGATCACTGCGCCATGCTCAGTCGCGATGCCACCGACCAGGCTCTGCGGACTCGAGCCACTACTCTTGCGCAGCTCCATCGGCGATGGAGCTCACAGCACGGGTAGGCAACCTAGTGTCGTGCCTGGCGCCAGTTGCTGCTCGCCATGGTCCGCGAGGCAATCGAGATGCTGACGGCCCTGCAGCCCCCAAAAGGGGCTCAGAACGGCCGCGGGCCACCTCCCGGTCCGGCACCCACCGAGACAGCGGGTCCTTCCTCATCGGACTCTTCGATAGCCGCGGTGAATTGCGAGTTGTAAAGATCGAAGTAGTGCCCGCGGGCCTCGAGCAGCTCGTGGTGGGTGCCTTGCTCGACGATCTGGCCGTCCTGCATCACCAAGATGACGTCAGCGTCGCGGATCGTCGAGAGCCGGTGGGCGATCACGAAGCTGGTCCGTTCCGTCCTCAGCGCAGCCATGGCCCGTTGCACCAGCACCTCGGTCCGGGTGTCGACCGAGCTGGTCGCCTCGTCCAAGATCAGTAGTGCCGGGTCGGCCAGGAAGGCCCGGGCGATGGTGATCAACTGCTTCTCGCCTGCACTGATGTTGCTGGCTTCCTCGTCCAGGACGGTGTCATAGCCGGCCGGCAGCGCGTGCACGAAGCGATCAACATAGGTGGCTTCGGCCGCTGCATGGATCTCTTCTTCGGTTGCGGTGGGCCGCCCATAGGCAATGTTTTCTCGGATGGTGCCGTGGAACAGCCACGTATCCTGCAGCACCATGCCGATATTGGAGCGCAGCGCGGACCGTGGCACGGTCGCGATGTCCACCCCGTCGAGTGTGATTCGGCCCCGGTCCAGCTCATAGAACCTCATGATCAGGTTGACCAGCGTGGTCTTGCCGGCTCCGGTCGGGCCAACGATGGCAACCGTGCTCCCTGGCTCGGCCACCAGGGAGAGGCCGGTGATGAGCGGCTTTTTGGTCTTTTTGGGGGGTTCAAGGGGGTCGTCCCCCTTGGCGGCGTCGGCATCGTAGGAGAACCAGATGTGCTCGAACGCCACTCGCCCACAGGTCGGGTTGAGCGAGCTGGCCTCCTCCGGCACCTGCTCGGATTCATCGAGTACCTCAAAGACCCGTTCCGCCGATGCGACACCCGATTGCAGCAGGTTGGCCAACGAGGCCAGCTGGGTCAGCGGTTGAGTGAACATCCGGGTGTATTGGATGAACGCCTGCACATCGCCAAGGTTCATCGTGCCGCTCGCCACACGAAGCCCACCGACCACGGCGATCGCCACGTAGTTCAGGTTTCCAATGAAGAACATCGTCGGCATGATCAAACCGGAGATGAACTGAGCGCCGAAGCTTGCGCTGTACAACGTATGGTTCCGCTCCGCGAACACCGCCTCGACCTCACGCTGCCGGCCGAACACCTTCACCAGCGAATGCCCGGTGAACGCCTCCTCGATGTGACCGTTCAGCTCACCGGTGGACTTCCATTGCTGGATGAAGAGCTTCTGTGAGCGCCTGCCGATCAATGTGATGACGAGAATCGCCACCGGGATCGTCACCAACGCGATCAGCGCCAGCACTGGCGAAATGACGAACATCATCACGGTGACACCAATGACGGTGAGCAGTGAGGTGAGCAACTGGCTCAGCGCTTGCTGCAACGCTTGCGAGATGTTGTCGATGTCATTGGTCACCCGGCTCAACAGCTCGCCGCGGGTCTGCTTGTCAAAATAGCTGAGCGGCAGCCTGTTGATCTTCCCCTCGACCTGGCTACGCATCGTATAGATGGAGCGCTGCACTGCGCCGTTCAGCAGGTAACCCTGCAACCACAGGAACAGCGACGCCAGCAGATACAGACCGAGCGCCACCAGCAGCAATTTCCCCAGCAGCGTGAAGTCGATGCCCTGCCCCGGGATTATGTTCAGCCGCTCCACCATGTCGGCGAAGGTGTTGTTGCCTTGGGCGCGCAGCTCGGCTACCACTTGTTCCTTGGTCGCCCCGCGCGACAGGTTCTTGCCGAGTACGCCGGTGAAGATCACGTCCGTCGCCATCCCCAAGATCTTCGGTCCGAGTACGTTCATCACGATGCCGGTGATCGCGAGCAGCACGACCAGGCTCAAGATCATCCGTTCGGGCGCCAGGTGCCCGAGCAGCCGCTTGAGTGAAGGCAGGAAGTTCAGTGACTTCTCGACGGGCCGCGTCTGCCCCCACATGCGCCCACCACCCGACGGTGGACCATATTTCGGGCGCTCCGGCGCCTTGGGTGAGGCTGCATGTCCGTTGCCACTCGCCGGGGCCGTCTGGCCGTTGCCACTCACAACTTGCTGCTGATCACCTCGTTCCCGCCCATTGCTCATGCGGCGGCCTCCTCCGCGCTGAGCTGCGAATCGACGATCTCCTCGTAAGTCGGACAGTGGGCAAGGAGCTCTTCGTGTGTACCGCTGCCGACGATCTCGCCATGCTCGAGCACAACGATCTTGTCCGCGTCGGCGATGGTTGCCACCCGCTGTCCAACGATGATCACCGCAGCATCGGCTGTCTCATGTTCCAACGCCGCCCGGAGCCGCGCGTCCGTGGCAACGTCAAGCGCCGAGAAGGAGTCATCGAAGACGTAGATCTCAGGCCGCTTCACCAGCACCCGCGCGATCGACAGGCGCTGTCGCTGACCGCCCGAGACATTGGTGCCGCCTTGAGAGATGGGCGCCTCAAGCTGCCCGGGCATTTCGCGTACGAAGTCCTCGGCCTGAGCAACCCGCAGAGCCCGCCAAAGCTCTTCATCGGTGGCATCCGGCTTGCCGTACCGAAGGTTGCTGGCGACTGTGCCCGAGAAGAGGAAGGCCTTCTGCGGTACTAGCCCAATCCGGCTCCAGAGCAGCTCAGGATCGCAGTCCCGTACCTCGACTCCGTCCACCTTGACTGACCCGCCGGTGGCATCGAAGAGCCGCGGTATCAGCGAGATCAGGGTGGACTTGCCGGCGCCGGTCGAGCCGATGATCGCCGTTGTCTGCCCAGGCTCAGCGGTCAAGCTGATGTTCCGCAGCACGGGTGACTCGGCTCCTGGATAGCTGAACTCTGTGTCCTGGAACGCCACGACGCCAGCGACCGGCAACTCGTTGACCGGATGCTGCGGCGGCACCACCGAGGACTCAGTGCTCAACACATCCACAATCCGCTCGGCACAGACGGCGGCACGCGGCGCAATGATAAGCAGAAAGGTCGCCATCATGACCGACATCAAGATCTGGATCAGGTAGGTCAGAAAGGCCGTCAACGCTCCGATCTGCATCTCGCCTACATCGATGCGCCGCGCTCCAAACCACAGCACCGCGACGCTGAAAACGTTCAGGATGAACATCACGATCGGGAAGATCGAGGCCACGTACCGTCCGACCGAGGTGGTGGTGGAGGTGAGCTCGGTGTTGGCCCGTGCGAAGCGCGCCGTCTCGTACGGCTCGCGGACGAACGCCCGAACCACTCGGATGCCCGTGATCTGTTCACGCAGAATCCGATTGACGGTGTCGATTTGGGTCTGCATCAGCCGGAACAATGGGCCCATTTTGCGGATCACCAGGAAGATCGAGAACGCGAGCACCGGCACAGCTACTGCCACCAGCCATGACAGGCCGACGTCGGTTCGCAGTGCCATGATGATGCCGCCGATCATGGTGATCGGCGCTGCGACGAACATGGTGCTGCTCAGCAGCACCAGCGTCTGCACCTGCTGAACATCGTTAGTGTTGCGGGTGATCAGCGACGGCGCCCCGAAGTGGTTGAGCTCTCGGGAAGAAAAGGAGAGCACGCGCTCGAAGATCGCCGCGCGTACGTCACGGCCATAGCTCATGGCCACCTTCGCGCCCAGATAGGTGGCCCAGATCGAGCAGCCGACTTGTACCAACGTGACGGCCAGCATCATGCCGCCCGTACGCCAGATGTAGCCGGTGTCACCCCTGGCGACGCCCTCGTCGATGATCGCCGCGTTCAGGCTGGGCAGGAGCAGCGCAGCCATGGTGCCGGCGACCGACAAAACCAGGAGGCCAGCGATGGGGCGCCGGTACGGGGCCAGATACGCGCGGAGTAGGCGGATCAGCATGACATCCGTTCTTTGTCTGACAACGTGTGCCGGCAGATGCCGTTGAGAACAAGATCAACGATCTCCCGAGGCTCGGAGAGACGCTGGTCACCGAGCATCGGATGCGTGATCGCAAAGGTAATCGTCCGCAGGGCGCTGGCCGCCTCGATCACGTCCAGCCGGAGCTGATCTTGGTCTGGTTCTATCAACGACGCGATGGCGCTATTGAGCAGCTCGTTGTCGGCCAGTTGCTTGACTCGGAAGCTGTCGCGGTCATGCGCCTCCTTACGTAGCCGCAGTGATCCAAACAGGGTGACAACCCTCCGAAGCCGCTCCTGCAGGATAGAGACTGCTGCGATCAGCCGCTCCTCAAGGCTCAAGCTCGGATCGACCTTGGCGAGCGCGTCGCAGGTGCGCTGGTTGTCGAAAGCATCCTCGATGACCGCATCGATCAGAGCCTCCTTGGTGGCAAAGGCCCGGAAGATGGTGCCTTCTGCGACGCCTGCTGCTTCGGCGATCTGCCTGGTGCTCACCTCGCGGCCGAAGCGTTCCAGCAGCGGCTCCGTCGCAGCGATGAGTGCGGCTCGACGGTCATCGAGGGGCAGCGGCGCGGCACGAGTCACCGGGCCAGACTAGTGAGTGAGCACTCACTCAACAAGGAATTCTGCAAAGAAGTGCGTGATCCGCCATCACGTGGACTATCCAGGGGGGTCGGGAGGTTGATGCCACTAGGCACTGTGACGGGCGGCCGCTTCGCCGACTGCGGGAGCTCGCGGCTGGCTGCGTGAAGGTTGGCGCATCTTCGCGAGCGACGAAGGAGGCGAGATCTCGCGGGCCCGTCAGAGTGCAATGGAGATGTTGTTGCCGATTGTGTGTGAGGAGTGGACTGTGGATTTGGGCCAACTGGCTGATGAGGTCTTCGAGGCGGTCATCTTCGACTTGGATGGGACGCTCATCGATTCGACCCCGGCGGTCCTCCGGTCCTGGTCCGCCTGGACCAGCGAGTACGGGCTCCCCCCGATGGACTTGCTCATGCACCACGGCATGCCTTCGGCGTCGGTGGTACGCGCTGTGATGCCCTTGCACCTACAGGAATCAGCCATGCGGCGCATCACTGAACTGGAGATGGCCAACCTGTACGACGTCGTGGTCCTTCCCGGTGCGGTCGAGGCGCTGGCGTCCCTGGCAAGTGCGAAGAACGCCATCGCCACATCGTGTACGGTGCCGCTGGCCGAAGCCCGGATCGCGGCAGCCCAGCTCGTGCCGCCCTCGGTACTTGTGACGGTCGATGACGTGGTGCACGGCAAGCCGCACCCCGAGCCGTTCCTCGAGGCCGCACGCCGGCTGGGTGCCGATCCACGGCGCTGCCTCGTAGTCGAGGACGCTCCGAAGGGCCTCGAGGCAGCTCGGGCCGCGGGCTGTTTCACACTGGCCGTGGTGACGACCACACCCCGCGAGGTGCTCGACGCCGACGCCGTCGTCGCTGACCTTTCGGAGGTCCGATTCGACGTTAGTCATGAGGGCGTCCGGGTGAGGCTTGTCAATGAGCCGGCTGGTGCCCTTCGACACGTTCAGGCGCATAGTCGCTCGTAGGCTGTACGTCATCCACGGGCTCGCGCACCGGGATCGTGGTCTGGTCAGAGGATCCCGACATCGACGATGCAGCTCCCGAGCCTGCCCAACCGGGTCGCACCGTCCGCCATAGCGGCCCTTCCCACTCCATCGTCCCGCCGCCGGGAAGGCTGGGTATAAGTGCCCATTCGCCACCAGTCGATCTGGCCCGTCATGCCGAAGCCCCCAGTGCGGAACTGCCCGCACTCTTAGCGTGTCACCCCAAAGGATGGGGTGAAGTCACAAAGGAGGTCGTCATGGCCGCGCCATTCATCTTCATCGGAACACACAAGGTGAAGCCGGGCAAGCTGGAAGATTTCAAGACTTGGTTCGCCGACTACATCGACAGGACGGTTGAGCCTAACGAACCGCGCCTGCTGGTGTTCGAGGCCTATGCGGACCCCGTGGCCAACGTAGTCACGGTTGTCCAGGTCCACCCGGATGCAGAGTCAATGGTTCACCACATGGAGGTCATTACCGAGCACGTCGCCACGGCGTACGTCGACTTCCTCGAGCGCGACAGCCAGTGGCAGATTTACGGGACGCCCCGGGCCGGAGTCCTCGAGCTGATCCAGCAGTTGGGTGGTGGCGAAGACGTGCCGACGAGCCAGGAACCCTTCGCCGGCTTCACGCGACTGGGAGAAGAGTCGGCTGCGGCCTGAGTCGCTCTCACCCAGCTTGGGGACCTAGTGCCTCCTAAGTCTCTTAGGAGGCACTAGCCCGTCTTGCGCCGGAAGGTGCGCTTCTTTTCAGCCGGACCGTGCCCGTGCACGTGCTGCGAAGCGTTGTCAATGTGGTCCTCGCCCTTACGACCCTGCTTCGCGGCCAGAGCTTCTCGGAACTTGCGCTTGGTCTCGTCCTCGGGTGCCTGATCTTCACCAGGTTTGTCGCGAGCAGTCATGGGCTCCATTCCTACCGTTGCTCATCGGTCGAGCCAGTGGATGGCTGTCTCGGTTCGTTCGACGGCCACGAGCTCGGCGGCCAGCTTCGGACGGTGTCCTCATCGCCCGTTGGTTGATCATCGCTCTCGGAGGCTGTGCTGCTCTCCTCGCCTGCCCCGGCGTCGGCCGTATCGTCTTTCTGCGGCACCAACGTGACCGCCGTGCCGTACGCGGCGACCTCGCTGAGCGATTGGGTGATTTCGCTGCAGTCAAACCTGAGCCCCACAACCGCATCAGCCCCAGCGGCCCGCGCCATCTCGACCATGCGCGCCACCGCGTCTTGACGCGAGTCGGTCAGCATGACGACGTAGCCGTCCACGGGGTGTCCGCCGCGAAGGTCGGGCCGCAGCTCCCGCGTACGCGCCACGACACCGACTACGTCGCCGACCACCGCGGAGATTTCGCGCCCGGGAACCGTCTCCATGGTCACGACCGGCAGAGCACGCTGGACGACAGCTGGCTGCCTCGTGGCGGGTGGTTGGGGGGTCCACTGCGTCGGTTGCTGCCCGTACGGCCCCTGTCCGGGCTGACCGTATGGCTGCTGCGGCGGTGGATACTGACCCTGTTGCTGCGGGTACGGCCCCTGTTGGCCCGGATACGGCGGCTGAGGCTGGCGTCCTGCGGACGGCTGCCCATACGGCTGCTGCGGCTGACCATACTGCCCGGGCTGCGCCTGCCCATACGGATTGGCCGGATTCTGCCCGTAAGGCGGCTGCTGCCCGTAGTTGCTCATGCCGCCAAGATATCGGCCCAACACATCAGCGGCCCAGTCGCGTGGCGCGGCCTAGCCGAGCTCGGTCATCTCCACAGTGACGAACATCTCCGAACGGCCACCGGAGTATGTGCCGCGTAACGGGGCGACGTCGCCATAGTCGCGGCCGTGGCCGACGCGGACGTATCCGTCGGTAAGCCGCCGGCACAACGTGGGGTCGAACGCCACCCAGCTGCCGCACCACCACTCGACCCAGGAGTGGCTTTCACCTTCTACGGTGGTATTCGGTTCACCGCTGCCCGGATGCAGGTATCCGGACACGTAGCGCGCGGGGAGGCCCATCGAACGCAGGGCTCCTAGTGCGAGGTGGCTGTAGTCCTGGCATACGCCACGACCCAGCTCCCAGACTTCTCTGGCCGTGCTCGTCACTTTCGTCGAGCCGCGCTCATAGCTCAGACGATCATGAATGAGAGCACACACGTCCAGGGCCGCCAACCGAGGCGGTTGCGCGGTCGTCGCAGCGGCCAGGTCGGACAGTTCCTCCGGTGGCTGAGTGCGCTCGTTGACAGTCAGGAACTCGGCCATTTTGTCCACCACGGCGCGGTCCTGCAGCGCTGGCCACCCAAGATCATTGGGCGCGACCCGTCGGTCGACGTCCCAGGCAAGATCATCGCCATGGGTTTCGACGACGCTCTGTGCATGCACGCTCAGCCGGTCGTGCGGCTCATGCACCTCGAAGGTGGTGGCAAGCGTGCCCCAGTAGTCGGTGTAGTTGAAGCTCCACGCCGCAGGTTCGATGGTGATTCGGCTGCTCCACACCGTCTGGTGGTCGGTCTCCGCCGGAGTCATCCGCGCGTCGTTGTATGAGGACTTGACCCGTGTCGCATACCGAAACCCGGTCTGATGATCAATGCTCAACCGCATTTCAGCGCGTCCCTTCGGTGATCCATGCTGTCGGGTCCGCGGCGGCGAAGTAGCTGGTGGAGACGGTGATCGTCACTTGCGCCATGACATCCTGCACGGCTGACATCTCATCGTTGAGGTTATCGAGCAGATCGTTCAGATCGGCATACTCCAAGCGAGCCCGGAGCTGACCAAGCGAGCGGACCGCGGTCTGGGCGTGGCGCGCGGTCAGTGCGTTGTTTTGAGCCACTTTCTCCAAGCTGTCCGCGGCAGCGATCAGCCCGTGCATGATCGAACGCGGGAACTTGGTGTCCACGATCAAGAACGCCGCCGCCTCGCGGTCGGTGTACAGACCGCGATATGTCCTCAGGAAGGCGTCGTGTCCGCCGCAGCCGCGCAGCACTGCCGGCCATTGGCTGCCGCCGCGAGCCAGGGACGCTGATGCAACCAGCCGCGAGGTCATGTCAACCTGTTCCAGGGATCGGCCCATGGACATGAACTCCCAGCCGTCGTCGCGGACCATGATGCTGCGAGAGATTCCCGCGAACATGGCGCTGCGCTCGCGTACCCAGTTCAGGAACACATGGGCGCCGCTGGCACCGAACGGCGTAGTCGGGAGTTGGTGCCAGGTCGTATTGACGCACTCCCAGAGGTCGAGCGGGATCACCTCGCGGGCCCGGCGCGCATTGTCCCGCGCCGCGGCGTACGCGAAGTAGATCGATGTTGGCTCGGACGGGTCATATCCGAGCACTCGCAGCAGGTCGGTCAGCATCGGATCTTCGACATCATCAACACTCATCAGCGCCAGAAGGTTGCGACAGGCATCTACCTCGGCGGCGGTGGTGTCCTCGATGAGCATTCTCAGGTGGGTCTGCAGGAATCGCGCCGTGTCTTCGGCCCGCTCCACATACCGGCCGATCCAGAACATGGACTCGGCGATCCGGCTCAGCATTTCCCACCCCATTGCCGGCCTTGCTGTTGCTGGTCTTGCTGCTGCCGTTGAGTTTCACGGAATGTGGGCTTCACGCCAGGAACCGCGGCCGCGGTGAGCGGCACTGCCGAGCGCGCCTGGTCATGATCAACATGCTCATCCTTGTGCTCGGTGGAGTTCCGACCGGAAGGCGATCGGTGCGGAGGAGGGCTGAGGACCCAGGTGTCCTTGCTGCCGCCACCCTGGCTGCTATTGACGACCAGTTCTCCCTCGGGCAACGCCACGCGGGTGAGTCCCCCGGGAAGCACCCACACGTCTTCGCCATTGTTGACTGCGAACGGTCGAAGATCGACATGGCGCGGCTCCAGGCAGTCCTCGATCAGCGTTGGCACGGTGGAGAGCTGGACCACCGGCTGTGCGATCCAACCGCGAGGGTCCTCGGTCACCCGACGTCGCAAAGCATCCAGCTCGCTCTTGGTGGCGCGCGGCCCGATCACAATGCCCTTGCCGCCCGAGCCGTCGACCGGTTTGACGACCAGCTCCTCGAGACGGTCCAGCACCTCCTGGCGGGCCCCCTCCTCCTCGAGCCGCCAGGTGTCGACATTGGGGATGATCGGATCTTCTCGTAAGTAGTACTTGATCAGATCCGGCACGTAGGTGTAGATCAACTTGTCGTCTGCCACACCGTTACCGATGGCGTTGGCCAGCGCAACACCGCCGGTCCGTACCGCGTTCACCAATCCAGGCACGCCGAGCATCGAGTCGCTACGGAAGTGCACCGGATCAAGGAATTCGTCGTCGACCCGGCGGTAGATCACATCGACCCGCTGCAGCCCGGCGGTGGTACGCATGAAGACCTTGCCGCGGCGGCACTCAAGATCACGGCCCTCAACCAGCTCGACGCCCATCGTGCGCGCCAGCAGGGTGTGCTCAAAGTAGGCGGAGTTGTAGACGCCTGGGGTAAGTACCACAACCGTCGGGTCGTCGATGCCGGGTGGGGCCGCCTTGCGGAGGGCCGTGAGCAGGCGAGTTGGATAATTCGCCACAGGTCGAATGCGCTGGTTGGCGAACGCCTCTGGCATCGCAGTGATCATCGCGTTGCGGTTGGTCATCACGTACGAGACCCCGCTCGGCACACGCACGTTGTCCTCAAGCACGCGTACGTCGCCGTCCGGGTTGCGGATCAGGTCGACTCCCGCGACGTGAATACGTACCCCATTGGCAGGCTTGATGCCCCAGACCGCTCGATGGAAATGGGTTGAGGAGGTGACCAGCTGGCTGGGAATGACGCCGTCGGAGATCACCCGCGCGTCGGCGTAGATATCGGCGAGAAACGACTCGAGTGCTCGCACCCGCTGGGCGACGCCAGCCTCGATGATCTCCCATTCTGGCGACGCGATGACCCGCGGTACCAGGTCGAGCGGGAAGGGCCGTTCCACGCCGCCGACGTCGAAGGTCACGCCGGCTTGGGTGTAATTGTTGGCAAGTAACTCCGCGATCACACGGAGCCCGTCTGGGGTTGATCGGCTGAGGGCGGAGTAAACGGCCTGGTACGAGGGCCGGACGCTGCCCTCCGCGTCCATCATCTCGTCGAACGCATCGCCTGTCCGGTAGTTGGAGAGCACGTCCGCCATAAGGCGGAGCCTACTCACAACTTCGTTAGCTGAGCGTCAAGTCTTGATGCGGGCTGGCTCACCACGCCAGCGCGCGATTCCCGACGCTCCCAGCCTCAGCGAGCGGGGCGAGCAATCAAATACAGCGCCATGCGCGAGCAGCCTCAGAAAAATAGGCAGGCATCACCGAATTCGTGCCAGAGATAGTGCTCGACAACGGCCGCGTCGTAGGCGCGCTGGGTGAGCTCGGCGCCGGCGACGGACTCGACGAGCAGCAGGTGAGACGCCTCAGGGTTGTGCCATCCGGTGATCAGCCCGTCGACCACGCGTACCGGGCGCTTCGGAGAGATCACCAGGTCAGTCCATCCTGAGTCGGCTGTCACCATCCCGTCCGGCTGTGCTGCTGACTCGATGGCCCGGGTCGCCGTGGTGCCGACCGCGATCACCCGCCCGCCACGCGCCCGGCTCGAGTTGACTAGATGGGCGGTCGTCTCGCTGACATCGAACCACTCTGGCTGCGGGGCCTCGCCCGCATCTTGGGAGGACAAGCCGGTGTGCAGTGTGATCGGCGCGAAGATCACTCCCCGTGCCACCAGCCGAGCGACCAGTTCGGCACTGAACGGCCGGGCTGCGCTGGGCATCTCCGCGCTGCCTGGGCAGAGGGCGAAGATCGTCTGGTACGCCGAGATGGGGAACGAGCCATTGAGGTAGCCGTAGCTGATCGGCCGTGCATGCTCCCGCAAGTAGTCCGAGACGCTGTTCGGCAGGGTGAGCCGTCCGCGCCAGAGCCGATTCCCGACACCAGTCGGCGAGGAATAGTGTGCAATTTGTTGAGCTGCTCGCGCATCCGCCGCCGTCGTCGTCGCTCGCAGAGGAAAGAACGCCTCCGCTCCCTCCTCCTCCGTGCGGCGGCGCGCGATTCCCGACGCTGGCAGCTCGGGATACGGCCCGATGAGGTCCAGTGCACCCCCGGCCGGGAGGGCTATGTGCTCGCTGACCCTGCCGTCGAGGACCGGAGCCGACGCGTCGGGCGCCATGCGCAACTCGACCACCCGAGTGCCGTCGCCGAGCCGGTTCGCAATGTGCACGACGATGGCTGAGCCGTCGCGGTTGCCGTCAAGCTGGCCGGGAACTGTGGCCGAAGTGTTGACCACGAGCACGTCACCGGCGCTCAGCTGGTCGCCGAGGCGGTTGAACAAGGTGTGCCGGATGCCAGCCGGGGTTGCCACCATGAGCCGTACGCCGTCGCGACGCAGGCCCCGCAGCTCGGGTGGCTCGGTCGCCGTATGGTCCTCGGGAGATGCGAAATGGGTGTTGGGCTGGGCCGCCAGCATGGTGCTCATTGCGAGCGTGCTCTGGCGGCGAGGGTTGCGATCAGGTCGGCAGCGCGGTAGCGACCGCTGGGCAGGTGCGAGCCAATCAGCGCCACGACGATCGGTGCGACCGTCTCTGGCTCTGGGCGATCGCTGATGTCTTCGCCCGGAAACGCCGCCTGCTGCATCGCAGTGCGCATGTCGCCAGGGTCCAGGCTGTACCACCTGAAGGTCGGCTCCTCTTCCGCCCAGGTCAGCGTCTGGTGATCAAGGGCCGCCTTGCTGGACCCGTAGCCGCCCCATGTCTCATAGTGCTCGACGCCTGCATCGGAGGAGACGTTGATGATCACGGCCTGGGGGTGCAGCAACGGAAGCAGCGCCCGGATCAGTTGCTGCGGGGCGATGACATTGGCACGCAGCAGTTGTTCGTAAGCCTCAGGCTCAAGATCACGTAGTTTAGGCAGCGGCGATCCACCAAGATCACTTGCATTGTTGATCAACAGATCCAGCCTGCCTGCTGCGACCACGGCGGCTACCAGCTGCTCACGATGGGCAGGGTCCGCCACATCGCCTGGGATGGCCCGCACCGTTGTGAGTTCCGAGAGCGCCCAGGACGTGCTCGCGAGCGGCTCGGCATGTCGTGCGTCGATGGTGAGCTTCCAGCCGCGGCGAGCCAGCTCAAAGGCCAGGGCGCGCCCTAACCCGAGCGAGGCACCGGTAATCAGTGCATGAGGCATGCATCCATTGTTCAACTTAAAGTCAACTTGAATTCAAGGGACTGGCACTGCAGGGATCGAGGGCCGCACTTCAGGCGACCAAAGGCTGTACTCAGCTTGCTGACGCTTTACGTGGCATGTACGCCGTGTACAGCTTTAAGATCCCACGCAGCGTGGGAATGCTGACAGGCGACGCCGGCTCGAATGCGCCCCTTGGACCGCCTCAGGGAGCAGGAAAATCACAGCGCCCGTCGGCCTCGAGATTCAGGTGGTTTTGGCTCACTCTCGATGGGCTCGTGGAGGTAGGTGAAGTCGCCGAAATCATCCTCAGCCTGACGGCGTAAGCGGCGGCGCTTGACCTGGCTCTCCACAAGGGCCGGCTCGCCTCCATTCGATGCGCCAGGCTGCGGCGACCGGCCAACGCGCGGCAGTTTGGTCGTCGCCTCCTGCGGCTCCGGCCTCGCTGCGCGGCCTTCCGGCTGCTTCGGAGTGGTCTGTTCTTTGACGGCGGCCGGCCGTTGCCTATGGATGGAATCATCAGTCCGAGCCATCCCAGTCTGCCGCATCAACGGGCGACCGCTTCTGCTAGCACGCACCACAGCCACCCCGACAGCAGTGGTCAGCGGTACTGCCAAAACGAGCCCGATCGAGCCCACGAGAATGCTCAGTACTTCAGCCGCGAACCGCTCGGTCAGCATCACATCGAGCAGTGGACGGTTATTGATCTTGATCAGCAAGAACACGCCGAGCGACGCGCCAGCCGTTGCGAAGGCGATGGTGTAGACAGTCGAGGCAATGTGATCCCGGCCGATCCGCATCGCACGTGAGAACAGATGCTGCTGCGACGCGCCCTGATCCGCAAGCTCCCACACCGCGGAGGCCTGGGTGATCGTCACGTCGTTGAGAATGCCGAGACCCGCGACAATGATCCCGCAGATCACCACCGACGTGAGCTTGAGATCCGGCGCCGAAGCCGCCAATACGTAATCGTCCTCAGCGGCAACGCCGCTGAGATGGGACCACTTGGTCGCGGCATAGCCGAGTACCGCTATCAGGATCAGTCCGAAGAGGGTCCCGACCAGGGCGGTTGTCGTGCGAGCGCTGAAGCCGTGGGCGGCGTACAACGCGACGAACATGATCGCCGCGGAGCCGATCAGCCCGACCATGATCGGGTTAGAGCCAGCAATCAATGCCGGGAACATGAACGCGACCAGAATGAATCCGGCAAAGCCGAGTCCGAGCAGTGCGGCGAAGCCCCGCCAGCGGGCGACCACAATCACGACCACAGCGAAGATCAACGCCATCACCAGAAGCGGGGTACTCCGCTCAAAGTCAGAGAACTGGTACTGAGCTGGCTGGTCGCCAGACGGCGGCACACGTACCAACTTGATGTCCTGGCCGACCTTAGCCCCCGACGAGTAGATCGCTGCCGTTATCGGCACCGTCACGACTTTGCCTTTGTCGTCGCCCTCCAGCAGCTGAGATGTCAGGTCAGCGCAGCGGGCGTCAGCCACCCCTGGCGTGGATCCGGAAAGTCCGTCGCACGCGATCTCCTTGATGCCGGTGATCCGCGCCGTCGGGTAGGTGACGCCAGGAACGCTGTATCCGGCCACGTCGGAGTTCACGTGGCGCGAGATGTCGCCCGGCCAGAACGCAATCAACCCGACCACGGTCCAGATCGCTAACGGGATGAGAGCCACGATGAGGATGCGCAGTGCGCGTTGGTGGCGGCGCAACTCGTCGGGATTCACCATCGGTTGCGGACCGATATCTGAAAGACGTTCTGAGTTCGAGTGCGAGTGAGCCACGATGCCGCCTAGTCTTAGTCCCCGTGAGTCGGCTACCTGGGGCGAGTCGGGACGGCATCGGGCCGTACCGCGCAGTCGCTCGCCAGGCATCCAGGAGCAAACTCAGCCCACAATCTAACCCACATCATCCCGGGCATATCCAAGCCGATCCCACTGCAGGGCTTGGTCGGGCGACACGGCACCGCCGGAGCGCGGCCAGCCTGGTCGCTGGGATCATCGCGCTCGGGCTTGTCGGACTCTGCTTGCGGACGTTGCCGACCGTGCTGACCGACAGCAACCTCCTCGCTCAGTTGACCGGCCCGCTTACCGGTATTCCTGTCGCTTTACCGAGCAGTGCCACACACGTTGCCCCGTCGCCGACGGCAACTCTCGAGCCCTCGACTCCGGCCCGCACCAGCCTGGCTCCGATCAAGCTGCAGGCCAAACGCAAAGCTAAGAGCAATCATCAGGTCGAGGTGCCAGAGAGTGGGCCTGGGACGTACCGGGGGGCCGAGAAGGGTGTAAAACCGACGTCCTCGTACGGCACCTTGATCCGCTATGACGTACGCGTCGAAGACGGGCTGGCCATCGATCCCGATAAGGCTGCTGTGCTCATCCAGCGGGTGCTGGAGGATAAGCGCAGTTGGAGCGGCACCCGTCGCTGGCGGTTCGAGCTCGCGCCGGTTGGCGAGTCGGCCAGCCTGCACGCCTACATAGTGACGCCCAAGACCACCGACCGGCTGTGCGCACCGTACCTGACCCGCGGAGAAGTGTCCTGCCAGAACGGCACTCGAATCGTGCTGAATGCCAAGCGCTGGCTGCTGGGCGCCGAGTCGTACCGCTCTGATCTGACCAACTACCGGCGCTATCTGATCAACCACGAGTTCGGACACGCTCTGGGCAAGCGGCACGTGGACTGCCCGGGGCCAGGGAGGCTGGCACCGGTCATGATGCAGCAGACCAAGGGACTCGGAGCCTGCCGGAAGAACCCATGGGCGCAGGTCAGCGAAGACTGAGCCATCTAGAGCCGCGCGCTCAGGTCTCTTACGATCTACGGCTCGTGCCGTTGCCGGTTGCAGTGGCCCGACTGATGCTGGCGGGGATGATGCACGTCGAGAGGCTGCGCGTCGCTTCTGTCGAACTGCAGCCACCCTGGCATCCGGAGTATCCGCTGCCCGACAGCATTGATGCCATCGCGATGTTGTTCGCCAGCCATCGGGCGATGCTGGGCGCGGTCAGCGAGTCGCCCGCCTGGTGGATCCATCAGATGATCGTGGATGGTGTTGTTGTGGGCGACATCGCATTCCACGGACCGCCGAGCCCGGAGCTGACGGTCGAGATCGGCTACAGCGTGGTACCCGCCTGGCGTGGGCGTGGGGTAGCGAGCCGGGCCTGCGCGTTGATCGTGGAACAAGCGTGGCAGGACGGTGCAGATACTGTCGTTGCGGAGACCGATGCTGACAATGTCGCCTCGCAGGCGGTACTGCTGCGCAATGGGTTCCAGCGCCGCCCCGATGGCGTCTTCATGATCAACCGTTCGGAGGCTCGATGAACGGCTTGACACGCCCCATCCGGCTCGAGCAACCCGTCATGATGTGGCCGATCTTCGCTCAGCTGCGTCGCGGCGCGGGCGACCCGAGCCATCGCCGGGTTGGGGACATTCACCTGCGCGCCACACGTACGCCCGCAGGCCCGGCCTTGATCAAGATCATTGCGGATGGTGCTCAGGTGTCAGCCCGAGCATGGGGTGAGGGAGCCGAGTGGAGCCTGGATCAATTGCCGCGACTGCTGGGAGCGGCGGATGATCCGGAGGGCTTCCGGCCCCGTCCCGAGCACGCGCCGCTGGTCGAGGCATCCCAGCGCTATGGCCATTACCGGGTTGGGCGGACCGAGGCGGTCTTCGAGGCGCTCGCCCCCGCCTGTATCGAGCAGGTGGTCACTGGCAAGGAGGCCTTTCGGGCGTGGCGGCTGCTGGTTCGCGAGTTCGGTGAGCCTGCGCCCGGACCAGCGCGGGAGCCGGGCTCGGCGGCGTACGGCATGTATCTGCCGCCGACGCCCGACGTGTGGTTCCGGGTGCCCAGCTGGCGGTTCCTCGCTGCCGGGGTCGAGCAGCGGCGGAGTCGCACACTGGTGCGCACGGCCGGCCGGGCCGCCGCTCTGGAGCGGACGTTGACTGCCTCGTACCAGCAAGCTGATCAGGCGCTGCGCAGCTTCCCCGGCGTCGGGCCGTGGACGTCAGCTGAGGTACGGCAGCGCGCCCATGGTGATCCGGACGCGTGGAGTATCGGCGACTATCACGTGGGCAGGGACATCACCTACACCCTGACCGGCGAGGAGCTTGACGACGACGCCTGCCTGGAAATCCTCGAGCCCTACCGCGGACACCGCTTCCGAGTGCAGATGTTGTTGTCCATGGTCGGCAAGCACAGGCCGCGTCGGGCACCGCGGATCACCCTGCCGACGCACACGCCGTACGCGACGCGCGGCAGGTCGTAACGGTTGTTAGCCAAGGTGCCGGACGCCCGAGGCTTGGCCGAAAGGGCCTGCGTGCCTCAATGCCCCTCGCGTTGCCCATCGCGGCGGTCGGATGAGCTTCGGCTTGCTGGCGCTAGCCAACACCCGCTTCTTGCTAGTGGGCTTCGCGCTCGCTCCTCGATGAGCGGCGGACCGCTGGGGCGCCTGCTCAGGCCCGGGTGCCCGCGGTTCTGGCGATGCTCATCGCCGCCATCATCTGCGCCCTGCTGCGCCTCGCAGCATGACAGCCCGGGAAGGCCTAGGTCCGAGCCGACGCTCACTCGGCATCGAGCCGAGTGGAAACCCCTACTCGCGCCACGTCTTGGTCGCCTCGTTGAGATATGTGACCTCGTCCGGTGTCAACGTGAACGATAGGGCCCCCGCATTATGCGTAGCCTGGGCCGCATTCTTCGCTCCAGGAATCGGTACGACATTCTCATGCTCGAGGAGCCAGCGCAGGGCCACCTGGCCCGGAGTCTTGCCGTAGCGATCACCGATCAACTGCAGCAGTGTGACAACCGGCCGCAGCGCGTGGAACTTCGAGCCGCGGAACGGCTCCCGAAAGCGGCGGATGCCAACCGGCCGGCTGCCATTGAGATATTTCCCGGTGAGCGCGCCGCTGGCGAGCGGCTGGTAAGCGATCAAGGTGATGCCGAGTTCACGGCAGGCATCCAGTACCCCATTGGTCTCGGGCTGCCGATACAGAAGGGAGTATTGGACCTGATTGGATGCCAGTGGTACACCGCGCCGAGCCAGGGCCTCGTACGCTGTGCGCATCTGTGCAGCGGAGTAGTTGCTGACACCGACTGCTTTGATCTTGCCCGCCTCCACCGCGTCCGCCATCAGCTCCATGAGCGCCGGGATGTCTACGCGACGTGACGGAAAGTGATGCTGATAGAGCTCGATTGAGCTGCGCCGCAAATTGCCAAGGCTCGCCTCCAGCGCGGCCGGCAAGTCTTGGGCACGCCCGAATGGGGTGGGTGGGAACTTCGTGGCGATCACAACGTCCTTGCCCTCCGCCAACTCGCCCAGCCGGCGCTCTGACCCACCGGCGCTATACATAGCCGCTGTATCAAAGAAGTTGATCTCTGCCGCCACGCTGGCGTCGAAGGCGGCCTGCTCGTCAACGGTGTTCGTCCCGCCGTACGCACTCTTGGCCGGCATGAACCGCTGCGCACCGCTCGCCTCACCCCAGACCATGACACCTAACCCGAGTCGCGATACCCGCACCGTGGTGCGGCCGAGCGTTACTGTCTCCGCCATCTAGACACTCCCCAACACTGTCCGAATAAGCCAGCGCGTTAGCCGGTGCCGGCGACACCAGTGTCCTGCGCCAGGAATCCGGTGCATAGGTCCGTCGTCCAGGTGGAGGCACCGCAAGGCCGACGAGGGAGGGATACCGGGTCGTATGTCGACCGAGGAGAACGCAGCGAGGCGCCGCCTGGGCGGCGGAGATATGTGCCGGATTCCTGGCGCAGGCACTAGAGTGCCGCACTGTCCATACCGTCACAGGAGGAGTGCGCATTTCTCTCCTGGAAAAATGTGGAGAAATAAATGTGGCGTCGTTCCGGTTCTCTCGAACAGACCGAAACGAGGACGAAATTTATGGGCATCACACGCTTGAACCATGCAGTGCTCTTCGTACGCGATCTTGAGGACAGCGTGGCCTTCTACACCGACGTACTGGGTTTCAGACGGATCGATATGACGCCCGAAGGATTCGCCGGTGCGGCCTTCCTGCAGGCGCCCGGCTCGACCAACGACCACGACTTGGGGCTGTTCGAGATCGGTGCCGACGCTGGGCCGTCCGGCGCGGGACGCACCACGGTGGGGCTCTACCACCTGGCCTGGGAGATCGACACGCTGGCGGAGATGAAGCAGCTGGCGACCTCCCTTGCCCAGAACGGCGCCCTCGCCGGTTCGTCGGACCACGGCACGACAAAAAGCCTTTACGGCAAGGATCCGGACGGTCTGGAGTTCGAGATCGCCTGGATCATTCCGGCTGATCGGCTGGACGAGGCTGCCCGGCAGGCCCGCAAGCAGATCCGTCGGCTCGATCTCGACCAGGAGATCGCTCGCTATGGCGGTGACACCCGCGGCGGGATCGGCATCTCTGTCCCGATCGGCTGACGGAGGCCCTTCAGAGGCCCATCTCGTCAACAAACTCAGGTGTCAACCATGCCGTACGGGAGACTGCAGCCGGATCGAACTTGGGTATAAGTCCCTGCAGTGCGGCCGTGGCGTCGACCTCCCGGATACGAAGGATCGTGGCATCGCCCACGTGCCAGCGCAGAATCTCCACGCCGCCACTGTCGCACGATCCGGCCGGGCATCACAGACCGATCGACTTCGATCATGTCGCGGTCTAGCCTCAGAGATGTGAGAACCGCCGTCGGCGCGCAACGCGTCCCGCGGCTGAGCGGTTCGCCCGTACTCGGATCAGTGCGTGAGCTGCGTCGCGACTATCTCGGAACGATTTCCCGCGCGGCCAGCGAGGTTGGCGGACTCGCTCGCATCAGTGCTGGGCCACCCGGATGGCGTGTCAGGTTCTACAGCGTTTCGTCGCCGGAGCTGGCGGCCGAGATCCTCGGTCAGCCGGACCGCTTCCGCAAGAACGGACCCGGTTATCGGGAGTTAAGGCGGGAGCTGGGCGAGAATCTGCTCACCAGCGAAGACGAGAGCTGGCACCGCCAGCGTCGGTTCCTGGCACCGATCTTCACGCGGCGCCGCATTGCTGGCGATTACGTCCACATCATGATCGAGGAGGCAGAACGTCTCATCGAGCGCTGGCAAGCCGCCGCAGCAGGGGGTCGCAGTGTCGACCTCTACCCCGAGATGGTGGAGATTACCTCGCGAGTGATTGGCCGCATCCTGTTTGGGGCCGATGTGACGCGCGCCATCCCTCAGCTCACCCGCTTCAAGATCGTCAACGAGGAACTGCTTCGCCGCTTCGTGAGTGCACACCCGATCCCACGATGGCTGCCGACAGCCCACAACAGGCGGTTGACCTACGAGTTGGCGCAGGTCCGCCGCATAGTGGACGAGATCATTGCCGAGCGGCAATCGGAACGGGTGAAGCGACCCACTGCGGACATGCTCGACTTACTGCTGGCTGCACGCGACGCCGAGAACGCCGCTGATCGGCTGAGTGATACCGAAGTAGCCAATCAGGTGCTTCTCTTCCTTATCGCAGGCCGCGAGACAACAGCTGTGACGCTTGCCTGCACTCTTGTCCAGCTCGCGCTGGCTCCGCAGTGGCAGACGACACTGCGGGAGGAGATCATCGAACGGCTGCACGGACGGATGCCGTTGGCTGAGGAGGTCCCCCAACTGGAGTGGACCGATCGCTTTCTGCGCGAATCAATGAGGCTTTATCCAGCCGCCCATGGCATGAACCGAAGCACCCGCGACGACGAGATCCTGGCCGGCTACCACATCCCGGCGGGCTCCTGGCTCGAAGTATCGGTCTGGGGAATCCACCATTCACCTGCGGTCTGGCATGAGCCTGAAATCTTCGACCCCCGGCGCTTCGATGTTTCTCCTGGGCAGTTCCCTGGTGGCCACCGGTACGCGTGGATGCCCTTCGGGGCAGGGCCGCGCGCATGCATCGGCATGCAGATCGCCATGTTGGAGATTCCGATCGTGATCGCCGCCATCCTCAAGGCATTCGTCCTGGAAACTCCGCTGAGCTCGGTGCCCCTGCATGCCGCGATAACTGTGCTACCCAGTGCTGCTCTACCTCTTCAGCTGCGGCCGCTCTCAACGCGAATCGAGGGGGCGACCTTGAGATGAATTCTTCAGAATCGCCCCCAAGCGCAGGATGCGGGCGGTGATCACGCTGAGCGCGGGGTGCCTAGCCTCAGCTCGGGGGCGGTTCTGAGAATTCGTTCGATGGCACGGGCCGAGGCAAAGCCGTCGTCGTAGGGGCAGTAGGTCTTGACGAATGCGGCGTAGGCGTCCGCGTACTCGTGGTGGGCTCCGGCGCGTATGGCGTCCAGGATCTCGTCGGAGGTGCGCAGCACCGGGCCCGGCGCCTGAGCCTCCAGGTCGAAATAGAAACCGCGGACCTCGTCGCGGTAGCGCTCCAGGTCGTAGGCGAAGAACAGCATCGGCTTGCCGGTAACGGCGAAGTCGAACATCGCCGAGGAGTAGTCAGTAATCAGCACATCGGCGGCAAGGTACAGATCGGCGATGTCTGGGTAGTCAGAGACGTCCACGACGAAACCGTCGCCGCCACGCCACGCCCGATCCGTCGCCATGAAGTGGTGGGCCCGCACCAGCAGCACATGGTCGCGGCCGAGCGCGGCCCGGGCCCTCTTCACGTCCAAGGCCAGCTGATGCACGCGTCGAGGTCCGTCGCCGACGATCAGGTCGTCTCGCCAGGTCGGCGCGTAGAGCACGACGCGCTTGTCCGACGCAATCCCGAGGCTCGCCCGGACGGCCGCGCCGCGTTCTTCGGCCTCCGGTGCCTTGAGGAGGTCGTTGCGCGGGTAGCCGATCTCCCAGATCGCACCGTCGTATCGATATGCGCGGCGCATGATCCGCGTGGTGTACGGGTTCGGCGAGATCAGAACGTCCCACTGGGCGACGTCAACGGTGATCTCCTGCCATCCCCTGCCGCGGTGCTCGGTCAGCGTCGTGAGGTCGAAGGCGAGAGTCTTCAGTGGGGTGCCGTGCCATGTCTGGAGGTAGGTCTGGCCGTCGCGCTTGCGGTACCAGGGATGCATACGGCTATTTGCCACGACCACGCGGGCGCGGGCCAGCGCCTCGTAATGCTCGCGGGAGTTCTTGAGGACGGTACGGGCGCCCTCCGGGGGCGGGAACTGGCCATCGGCGGACGTCCAGACGAACTCCAGGTCCGGCTCATGACGCAACTCCTCGAAGATCGCGCGCGGGCTGCATGAGTAGCGCTTGCCACCCATCGAGTCGAAGACGATCATGTTCCGGACGGCCTGCGCGCGCTGCTGCTCATAGAAGCCGCACTGAAGCGCGGCCTGGGCGGCGCGGCTCCGCTCGTCCGGGAAAAAGTTCCTGCGGACACGAAGCGTCAGGCGGTTCCCGGCGTCCTTGTGGAGCGCGAACTCGTGCAGGCCCTCAACGCGTGGCTCGGGCAGGTTCTGCCCGCTCCAGCGGCAACCGCGCAGCGACCAGTCGCCGCTGGGCAGTGGGAGCGTCGCGCCGAACGACGGTAGCGCGGTTACCGGGAGCTGCACCGTGAACGCGTCGCCGCTGACGTTCAGCGGAAATACCTGCTCACGTCCCTTCGTGCGGTGCCGGAGCACCAGCCGCTGCTTGGGCCCGGTCAACCGGCCGGACAGTATCAGCTTGTCGTTCCGCCACGCCGCCTCGGCCACCTGGAGCTGGCCGGCGGGAGGGCGCGGTACGCGCGTCACCTGGGTCGGGCCAGCCGTGCGGAACAGTCTCCGCAACAGCGCGACGGACACGAACACCCCCGTTTGTTCGTTGCCTAGAGCTTCTAGATCACTGCTGAACGTAACAAACTGCAGGTGGTCTTGTTGCAGCTTCTTAGTCGGCGAGCGCGGGACGGTCGGGACGCAATCTTCGGCGGCTGCTGCGCGACGCCCGCTCGAGCGGGATTGTCAGCGAGCAGATGCGTGAAATCGCGGTAGACGTCTGCAGAGCCAGCAGTAGTTGAGCCAGCCGGCCTCCACTACCCGGGTCTACCGCCAGAAGGACTGGGATTGGGGGTATCTGCTTTCCACCGCTCGCAAATCCGCCTAAGTCGATATGATCGCGCGAACGGCCTCTCGGGCAGCAGCGGGCGATTCTGAGTCGCAGGCCGCCCGCGCAGCCCGTCGGCAGACCTCCAGAGTCACCGCGGCCAGGCTGCGACCTACCTCCGCGAGCGCTCCGGATGCCATCGAGAGACTCGAAATGCCGAGACCGGCGAGGACCGGCGCCAGCAGCGGATCGGCCGCAGCCTCACCGCACACTCCCACCGGCTTGCCCCTCGGATCCGCTGCTGTGGTTACCATCTCGATCATGCGGAGCAGCGCCGGCTGCCACGGATCGTTGAGCGGGGCAAGGCTCGCGGCGTGTCGATCCGCGGCGAAGGTGTACTGGGCGAGGTCGTTGGTGCCAATGCTAACGAAGTCGACCTCGGCCAAGATCAGCTCCGCCCGTAGGGCAGCAGCCGGGGTTTCGATCATGGCGCCGATGACTGGCAAACCCGCATCGTGTGCGGCTCGGGCAAAGATCCGCACTTCGTCCACAGTGCTGATCATGGGCGCCATGACCCAGACATCGGCGGACTCGGCCGCGGCTGCCTCCTTGACCGCATCAAGTTGATCATGAAGTACTTCGGGGTGGGACGCAGCCGTGCGGAATCCGCGTACCCCCAAGGCCGGGTTGGGCTCGGCGGCCTGCCCCAGGAACGGCATCGGCTTGTCGGAGCCGGCATCCAGCGTGCGGACTACCACCCGACGCCCGCCGAACCTTGAGAACACTGTGCGGTAGGTGCTGACCTGCTCGCCGACCGATGGCGCCTCGGTCCAGCCCAGGAAGCTGAGCTCGGTGCGGTACAGACCCACGCCCTCGGCACCGCACTCGAGGGCCGCCGCTATCTCGTGAGCGGATCCGATGTTCGCAAGCAGGGCAATGCGGTGGCCGTCGGCGGTGCCGCCGGGGCTGATCAACATTTCTCGGGGCTGGCTTACAGTCGCGGCTGTCGCTCGTTGATCGACCGTTGGTTCCTTGATCACCTCGCCGGTCTTGCCGTCGACCAGCAGCACCGTCCCATCGGGGATCGCGGTGGCACCGCGTACGCCGACGACGGCCGGAATGCCGAGCGACCGGGCGATGATCGCGGTATGCGAGGTCGCTCCGCCCTCCTCGGTGACGATGGCCAGGCAGCGGGTTCTCTCGAGCCCGGCAGTGTCCGCAGGTGCAAGATCAACTGCGAGCAACACGAAGGGATGTCCCGGGTCGACTACGCCCGGGATCGCGCGACCGGTGAGAGAGGAGACCATGCGGTTGCGAATGTCATAGAGGTCGGAAACCCGTTCTGCCTGGCGGGGTCCGGCCGCGCGGAGGGTGTCGGCGACCGAGTCGATTGCCTCCCATGCAGCACGCTCTGGTGTGAGGCCGCGGTCGCGGATGCGCCGGCTCGCGTCCGAGATGAGATCAGGGTCGGTTGCTATTGCGGCAGTGGCCTCTAGCAGCTGGCCCACGGTCCCAGCCGCGGGACTCCGGCTCCGTAGCTGCTCCGCTATGTCGGCTGCCACACTAGTGAGCTGTTCGATGGCGGCCGGCCGTTCAGCTTCTGGGATGCGGATCGTCGGATCAGGTGCGGCGATCGGATCAGGCATCCGCAGCGCCGGGCCGACCACCCGCCCGGGACTGACTCCGATTGAAGGGCTGAGCTGGTCGCGGTCCGAGGCTTCCGGGCCAAGCCTGTCGCGGCCCGCGAGCTCTGAGAAACCATCGCTTACCAACGCGGCGATGCGATCAGCCGCTGCAGCAGCATCGACGCCGTCAGCTTCGATCCGGAGCACATCGCCGATTCGAGTGCCCAGTGACATCAAGGCGGTCGGGCTGCGCGCCGAGACGGGTGCCGAGCGCTCGGTCGCGATCGTGACCCGCGCATCCAAGGAAGCAAGAGTCGCGACGATGCGCGCCGCGGGTCGCGCGTGAATGCCGTCGGCGTTGACGATGGTGGCCTTCGCAACCACTGCCGCCGGAGGGGTGATGGAGTCGTGGGCACCAGTCGGAGGTTGAGTCTGGCCCAGCTGAGCGGCCTTGGCATCGAGCGCCTCCGCGGCATCCCGAGCGACAACGTCGAGCTGAGCACCTGCAGCTGCCGAGACGGCGGCAGCAAAGATGCCTTCAACAAAGGCAGCCGAAACCAGCCGGGTCCTGATGCCGGGGTCCGGCAAGAGCTCGAGAGCAAGTTCGGCACTTAACACGGCCGAGCCGAGGTCCATGATCACGACGACGCCTTCGCCGTCATCAGCCGCGACGACGGCCTCCGCTACGGCGGCCGCGTCGGTGCCGAGACGATCATCTGACGTGCCTGCCGCGACCTCGATGCGCGGAGCCGAACCGTGCACCATCTGCAGCGCCAGGGTCACGGCCGCGCGGGCCAGATCCGGGCTGTGGGAGACAACAACGATCCCCACCATCTCGTGCCCTCCAAGTCTCTTTACTGTTCGCGCCGCCCAGGCACGCACCTCGCGGCGTTCTCCTCAGTCGGCACACGACTCGGGTATGCCTCCCTCGTCGGCCTTGCCATGCACGCACCTGAACGACGCCAACCGCAGAGGAACTTGGGAGGCACGACACTAGCTCAATTCTCAAACTCAGCGGCTAGTGCGTCGAAGAGCAACGACATGGAGGCCGCACCGGGATCCATATGCCCAGCGCTGCGCTCACCCAGGTAGCTCGCCCGTCCCTTGCGGGCGACCATCGGCACTGTCGCGTCCCGGCCAGCTGCCGCGGCATCACGCGCGGCCGCCACTGCGGCGACAAGATCACCACCCTTCTTGATCACCACTTCCATGGCGTCGAGCGCCGGCGAGAGCGCGTCGACCATGGTCTTGTCACCGGGCTCAGCCTTTCCACGCTCCACGACGCCGGTGAGCCCAGCGCGTAAGGCCGTATGCACAGCATCGGCGTCAAGTTCGATCGCTGGTCCGGCCGCGCCGGCGAGGCGCAGGAAGAAGGTTCCGTACAAGGGCCCGCTGGCCCCGCCAACAGACGTCACCAGCGCCATGGCAACCGTCTTGAACAGGTCGTTGGCAAGGACCGGCTGCTCTCCATCAAGTTTGTCGATCACGGCTGTCATACCCCGAGCCATGTTGATGCCATGATCAGCATCACCGATCGCTGAGTCCAGCTCGGTCAGTTCAACTTGGTTCTTGATCACTAGCTCGTGAAAGCGGCGTAACCAGTCGCTCAGCTGGTCGAGGGTGATCACGGCATCCGACACGGTTTATGTTCCCCACCGAAGGCCCGCTGTGTTCACAGGGGCATCCCACAACCTGACCAACTCCTCGTCCGCACGCAGCAAGGTGACCGAGCAGCCAGCCATCTCCAGCGAGGTGATGTAGTTTCCGACAAGATTGCGAGCCACCGCGATCCCTGCCTTCTCGATGATCTTGGCGACCTCGCCGTACATCAGATAGAGCTCGATCAGCGGCGTACCGCCCATCCCGTTCAGCATCACGATCACCGGGGTAGAGGTGAAGTCAAGGTCGGCAAGGATCGGCTCTAGCAACTGCTCGGCGATCTCGCGGGCACTCGCCAACGGGACTCGACGCCGACCGGGCTCGCCATGAATGCCAATGCCCAGCTCCATCTCGTCCTCGCCGAGCTCGAAGGTTGGCTTCCCCGCGGCCGGCACGGTGCAGCTGGTGAGGGCCATACCCATCGAGCGGCCGGCATCATTGATCGCTCGGGCCAGGGCCACCAGATCATCCAGCGTGCGACCTTCCTCGGCGGCTGCACCGACCAACTTCTCGAGCAGCACCGTCACCCCGACTCCACGCCGGCCGGCCGTATAGAGCGAGTCCTGGACGGCGACATCGTCATTGACGACGACAGTCTCGACGGTGATGCCGGTTTCGGCCGCTGCGAGCTCGGCGGCCATCTCGAAGTTCATGACGTCGCCGGTGTAGTTCTTCACAATGTGCAGCACGCCATTGCCTGCGTCGACACCTTTGCTCGCCTCGAGCATCTGATCGGGCGTCGGAGACGTGAAGATCTGGCCGGCGCATGCCGCATCGAGCATGCCCAACCCCACGTACCCGCCATGCAACGGCTCATGGCCAGAACCGCCGCCTGACACCAAACCGACCTTGCCCGTCTTGGGTGCGTCGCGGCGATAGATGATGCGGTTGGCGTGGTCTACGCGCACCTCGGGACGAGCAGCCTCGACGCCGAGCAGCGCCTCCGCGACCACGTCTTGTGTGTCGTTGATGAGCTTCTTCATAGCCGCGACACTACAAACCTACGGACCACTTCTCCTCGATGCGGCCGTACTTCCAGACCGTGACGGCGATCACCCACGCAAACATGAACAGCGCGACGATTGCATAACCGACGAAGTCCAGGTCGGCGTTCGCGATTGCCGCCAGTGGACCGGTGGTGATGCCCGCCTGCTGCGTCAGGATCGAGATCAGTTCGATGCTCCCAATGATCAGGGCCACTGCCACAGAAAGCCCGGTGATCGTGATGTTGTAGTAAAGCTTGCGAACCGGCTTGGAAAAGGCCCAGCCGTACGCGAAGTTCATGAAGCAGCCGTCGATGGTATCCAGCAAGCTCATCCCCGCGGCAAACAAGATCGGAAGCGTCATGATCGCGTACCACGGCAATGCGAACGCCGCCGCACCGCCGGCAAGCACCAGCAGCCCGACCTCGGTCGCGGTATCAAAGCCCAGCCCGAAAAGCGCCCCGATTGGGTACATCTGCCATGGCCTGGTTACCGGCCTGGCCGCACCGGACAAGATCTTGTTCATGAAGCCGCGGTTATTCAGCTGATCCTCGAGTGCCCTTTCGTCGTACGCGCCATGGCGCATCCGCCGGAACACCTTGACGAGGCCGACCAGCACTACCAGGTTGATGATGCCGATCATGAACAGGAAGGTGCCGGAGACCGCGGTGCCGACTACGCCAGTGATCTGCTGCAGCAACGATGAGTCGTTCTCCAGCTGTCCCGCTAGGGCGCGTACGCCGAAAGCCAGTAAAGCGACCAGCCCGAAGACGATCGTCGAGTGTCCAAGCGAGAACCAGAAACCGACCGACACTGGGCGCTTGCCCTCAGCCATGAGCTTGCGGGTGGTGTTGTCGATCGCAGCAATGTGATCGGCGTCGAATGCATGCCGCATGCCGAGGGTATATGCCGTGAGCCCCAGCCCCACGCCCAACACCTGGGTCGAGCTGACCTGGTAATGCTGCGGCGCCACGATTCCGACGAGTACGCCCCAGCCGACTGCGTGGAGCAACAAGATGCAACCGGCCATGCCGGCGATCGAGCGCCACTCCTGCCGGCTGAGCCTGCCGCGAAGTCGCGCGGGCATGCTCCGGGCAGCCGCGATACCAGGTGCTGACAAAGGCCGGCCTCCCCTCGATCTACGCGTTCCAGATGCGACCGTATCGCATCTGGGTCCCCGATGCGATAGTGTCGCAATTATTCGTGATACCGACGCTCGCGGCTGGGGGAGAATCATTGACGTGCAGGCGAGCAAGGTGAGCTCGGGTGGATCAGGATCCGCGCCCCGTGTCCAGGCCGCGCTCGGCTTGCTCCGCGACCAGCACGAGCGCGTGACAAGAGCTCGGCAGGCCGTCATCGAGGTCCTCGATAGCACTGATGAGCACCTGGTCGCCGACGCGATCGTCGCGCGGGCCGAGGCATCGGCTCCTGGGGTTCACCGGGCCACGGTCTATCGCGCTTTGTCGACACTCGGCGAGCTCGGGCTCGTCACCCACACTCACGTCGGCGGTTCAGCCACCGTCTACCACCTCGCCCTGCCTGCGCCGACCGACCAAGCTACGTCGGCTCCGCATGCTCATCTGCAGTGCACCAACTGCCAGGCCGTGATCGACATACCCGTCGACGTTCTTGATTCGTTGATCAGCCGTGTCGACCGCGAGGTCGGCTTTCAGGTTGAGCCGCATCATGCTGCCCTGCTGGGCCTCTGCGCTGATTGCCGACAGTCATCGGCGCCCGAAAGTGGTCAGGGACGACAAGCCTAAGAGCTGCCAATCAACCCTGCCGTTTGCGACCACTTTCGGCAAGCGGTGAGTCGGCGCGTGGGTCGGTAGGTGAGGCCCCAGCTTGCGGAGTGGGGGACGCATGAGCCGACCCGCTGGCTTGCGCCGGCTGTGTGAGCTCCTCGAGGCTGGTGGCGCCTGGCAGCTGAATAGTGAACTCAGCCCCACCCTGAGCTGAGCGACCCGGGCGGATCCAACCTCCGTGCTGGGTGATCGTTTGCGCAACGATCGACAGTCCCAGCCCGGTGCCGGGGGTTTGCCGCGCTGTGTCGCCGCGGTAGAAGCGGTCGAAGATGAATGGCAGGTCAGCTTCGGAGATGCCCGGACCCTGATCCGCCACGCGAAGCCTGTCGCCTTCGAGCTGCACACGAATGGTGCCACCTGGCGGGCTCCACTTCACCGCGTTGTCTAACAGATTGGTGATGGCGCGCTCCAGCATGTCGGAGTCGCCGATGACGTAGAACGGGTTGAGCTCGACGTCGAAGAGCCGCCCGTGAGCCCGCAGCCGGACCCGATCCACCGCCGCGTTCACCACATTGCGGAAGTCCAGCGGCTCTGGTGTGGACGCGGTTTCGTCGCGCGCGAGCTCCACCAGGTCGCCGATCAGGTCGGTGAACTCAACGAGCTGGGCCTTGACATCGGCCAGGATGTCAATCCGATCCTGTTGCTTCAACATGCCGCTGGAGGCATCGGCCGCAAGAAGCTCGATGTTGGTGCGCAGGCTGGTGAGCGGCGTCCGCAGCTCGTGACCGGCGTCGGCGATCAACCGCGCCTGCCGTTGCCGGGACGAGGCCAGGGACCGAAGCATTTGGTTGAACGACTCTGCCAGCACCGCGATGTCGCCAGAAGCCTTGATCGTGATCGGCGTCAGTTCCTTGGTGACACTGACGTGTTCGACGGCTGCGGACAGTTCGCGAACCGGTCGCAGGCTGGAGCGGGCCACGTACGCTCCAACCACTGCGGCGATGATGACACCCCCCACTCCGAAGATGATCAAGACAAGCCACAGCGAGCTGAGGATGTCATTGGTCGGTTGCAGCGGCCGACCCAGAACCAGGGCGTAGTTGCCGAGATCGGTGATCGGCACCGCGACGATGCGGTACGCCTCACCTCCCGTCGTCACGCCCGACCGCGCCGAGTAGCCGCTCTGCAATCGAGCCACCGCCAGCTCCTCGGCGCCTAGGACCAGGTGATCGCGTTCATCGGGCACGTTGAAGATCGCACCATCGGTTCGTATTGCAGCGACACTGACATTGCCGGCGCGTAAGGCGCGCTCGGTGAGACCGCCAAGGGTTCGAATGTCCTGGGCCACCGGCACCACCGCGAGCGAGGTGGCCGTCTCCACCATCTCGGCGTCCAGCGCCCGGTACAGCGAAATCCGCAACGTCACATAGCCAGCCACGCTTGTTACGGCGACGGCCAGCGCCACCGCGACCGTGGTCAGGTACGCGACACGGCGCTGCAGCGGGAAGGCTCGCAGCCAAGCCCTCAGCCGAGCCACCGTGCACTCTCCCCCGCCCGTCGCGGGCTGATCATGGCGGTGTCTCGCGCAGCACGTAGCCCACCCCGCGTACGGTGTGGATCAGCCGGGACTCCTCAGCAGCCTCGGTCTTACGGCGCAAGTAGCCGATGTAGACCTCCAACGAATTGGCCGTGGTCGGGAAGTCGAAGCCCCAGACCTCATTCAGCAGCCAGCTGCGCTCCAGCACTCGCCGCGGATGGTGCATGAAGGCCTCAAGTAGCGCGAACTCGGTGCGGGTCAGGTTGATCGGTCGGGTCCCACGCAACACTTCGCGGGTCTGGGTGTTCAATACAAGGTCGCTGAACGACAGGTTTTGCGCCGATGGGTCGGTGGATTCGGCCATAGTGCCGGCCCGCCGTACCAGGGCACGCAGCCGCGCAAGCAGCTCGTCGAGCGCAAACGGCTTAGCCATGTAATCGTCGCCGCCCGCGTCGAGACCGTCCACCCGGTCGCCGACCGCATCGCGTGCAGTGAGCACCAGAATCGGCACATCATTGCCCGCAGCTCGCAACATCCGGGTCGCCTCCAGGCCATCAAGACGCGGCATCATCACGTCCATGATCACCGCATCTGGCCGGATAGCGGCCAGGCGCGCGAGCGCTTGAACTCCGTCCTCGGCCGCACTGACCTCGTAGCCGTTGTACTCCAAAGACCGCTTCAGGGAGTCGCGTACGGCCTGATCATCGTCGACTACCAGGATGTGCATGCACCCAGCGTGCCAGACGAGACAGCTAGAGCTACTGTCATGTGCTCAGAGCTTGTCGAAGGCCACACTGTGGGCTTCGACAGACTCAGCCCGCACCATGAGGCTCAGCCCGCATTGAGCGGCTCAGCCAGGGCGTTCAGCACCCTCGGCCGCGGATTCTTCTCCGGCATTCCGCGTACGGTCGCGCGGCAAGCCGAAAAGATGACGCCGGGATTGAACATCATCGCCGGAGCCGCCATGAGGTGGTATACGCGGGTAAAGGTCAGATAGGCAGCGCGATCCCCGTGCGCCACGAGCCGTCCCAGGTGGGCACTCCACAGGCCCATGAGCCGCTGCGCCAACGTCTGGGAACCGGAGCTGCTCGGATGACGCAGATCCTCGGTGGTCGCGATCGACCATGGCAGGTCCGCCGCGGCACCGATCCGGCGTTGCAGCCGCCTGGTTCCCATTGGTCCGCGCCCGGCCGGGGTGCTATCACGCTGCAAGGCGTCCCGGATCA
>DASUYM010000295.1:0-6451 GCA_036377435.1 Propionibacteriaceae bacterium | reverse complement strand
CCAATTGGAGGCCAATCTTATCGGCCTGCCATGTGGTGATCACGTATGCGATCGGTGTGCTGTCGGCATTCTCTAGCTGATAATGAACTTCTAACAACGGAGCACGGACGGCCAACCCGAAGGCATTGGCCTGGTGACGGTCGGCACGTCGGCTGACTACGTGCGAGACGAGAATTTCATTCATTTGATGATGGAGCGGCAGCGGCGAGAAGGGTTGTATCTCGTCGCTCCACTCCCGCGCGCGGAGGCGTGTCATGGCTCCCCTTGCATCGACGACACCGCCTTTCAGCGGTGGTGTCGGAAGACTCCCGGGCTTTAGGTCAGGGTGCGAGGCTGACTGTGACCGCGGTCCAGTACGTGGCCGGACCGATTACGCGCGTACTCTCTGCCGACCTGAGAACCGTGATCACTAGCAGACCGACCTAAAGCGCTTCAAGGAACTCGTCTGTAGAGCTCTGAGTGATCATGGCAGGTTGAGGAGGTACGTTGGCCAACCGTGGTCAAGGTCGATGTGACCACTTCGATCGCCTCTGTGACAGCATCGTGACAGTTTGTGCAGCTGGGAGCGGAGAAGCACAATCGAAAACACGCTCCCACTAGGGAGTCTGTGGGCCCCGTGGGACTCGAACCCACAACCTACGGATTACATATCTGATTGTTTGCAGGGTAAATCATGGCTCATCATTATCTGCCATATTTCCCAAGTTTTTAAGGGAAAGCTCCCGCCCCATGGGAGCCCTCCTTGATCAACTTCTGGCAAAGTTTTGCGGCGTTTCTTGTGCTTAAGTTGTGCCTAACTGCAATAGCATCTGAGGGTGGGTAGACCAGGCCTGGTACTAGGCACCGGAGGAACTGTCCGGATCTATCCCGCACCCAAGGGGTACAAGGCAGTAACGCGGTACCGCGATTGGGATGGCAAGGTACGCCAAGTCAAACGCCATGGTGCCACTAAAGGCGCCGCTCGGATGAACCTCGCGGCTGCCATCAGGGATCGCTCGTCGGGCACCTCAGAGATCGACATCAATGGAGAGACGAAGCTGAGGGTGCTCGCGGATGTCTGGTTCGACCAGGTGAAGGGTCGCGATCTCAGCCCCTCGACTGTTCAGGCTTACCGAGATCGCCTCGACAAACAGATCCTTCCGTCGCTGGGGGAGCTCAGGCTGCGAGAGCTATCAGTTGGAGTGGTCGAACGGCACCTCGCCGCGGTCAAGGTCACGCACGGCCCATCACTGGCCAAAACCACCCGCAGTGTTCTCTCTGGAATGTTTACGCTTGCTTGCCGATACGACGCCATTGCTACCAACCCGTGCCGCGACGTCGGCCGGATCTCGGTGAAGCCGAAGCGTCCGCCGACCGCGCTGACCATCGACGAGCTGAAGCGCCTGCACCAGTGGCTGAGTTGCGATGAGCAGTCGATGGAACGTGATCTTCCAGATCTTGTGCTCCTTCTTATGGCCACTGGCCTGCGGATTGGCGAAGCGCTCGCCGTGCAGTGGCGCGACCTGGACCTGGACGAGTGCACAGTGGAAGTCCGTGGGACAGTTCTCCGGCTGCGCGCTGGCGGCCTGATCATCAAAGCATCGCCGAAGTCGGCCGCTGGGCGCCGCATCCTTGAGCTGCCGTCCTGGGCCGTGACTATGCTCCGACAACGCCAACCAAACGATGTGGATGAAGATGAACTTGCGGGTCAGCAGATCTTCCCTGCGCCAGTTGCAGGTGGGCTACGCGACCCGAACAACACCCTCAAGATGATGCGCCAAGCCTTTAGGCATGCCGGCTTCCATGGCGTTACGAGCCACTATTTCCGCAAGACCGTGGCCACTTTGATGGACGAAGCAGGCTTGTCCGCGCGAGCAGCTGCTGATCAACTTGGGCACGCGAAACCGTCGCTGACTGCGGACATTTACATGGGCCGCAGAAAGCGCGCGACCGGAGCAGCGGAAGTGCTCGAAGATCTTTTCCAGTTCTGACGGATGGGCTCTTTGTCGACCCCTCATCGGGATTAACTGGACTGAAACGATGTGAAGTCACCGGAGCGCCAACGGTACAGGTCGGTGATCAATGCCGATGATGCTTATGATCTTGACTCACCTAGCGGCTAGGTTGCGGCCGCTCGGGATTCATCGCGAGGTCTAACTGCGCTTGTCCGCCTGCTGCTCCAGCCAAGCCTCGACGGCCTCCCTGCGATACCGCACGTGCCGGCCCACCCGATAGCCAGCGGGTCCATCGCCGTTGTGCCGCCAGCGGTACAACGTATGAACGGGGATGCCCAACATTTCCGAGACATCCGTCAACGACATCAACTTCTCGCCGGCCTGCAGCGTCATGATCATCTTCTCTTTCGTTAGAAGCAAGATCTTCCGGCCCAACTAGTCGATCCAGCAGTGGCTTCATCGATCTAGTTGCCCATCCATGCCAGCAGCCTGCTCTATTCGCAATTCTGCCGGCAGCCATCTGGATGAGTCGGACATCGAAGATCTCTTGACGTTAATCACCTAAGTCACGAAGCTGCTGTGTGCGGTCATGAAGAGCTCACAATCACGCTAAGCTCCGACACTTACCCTGGTCCCTTGTTCCATCGCGTCCTTGCTCCGAGCCAGAGGACTTGCTGCATCGCGGGGACAGTCACAGCGCCCGAGCAAAGGCTCAAGCAGCGACCTCTACGGTCACGCCTTGACTGGTCGGCGGAGGAACGGGCTCCCCAGCTTCGCGCAGGCCTTCGATGTGAAACCAAATCGCCTCTCGCATCTCATCGGCACACTCGTCGGCCGTGGCGCCGGTAGCGACTACACCAGGGAGGTCGGGACAGTAGGCCGAATAGTTGGTCGCCTCACCGCTTTCGATCACGATCAGATAGCTGCTCACGCCTGCCCTCCCTTCGAAGATTCGTCGGTTCCACCAGTGTCGTTCTTAAGCCCAGCTTGCCTCAAGATGCTGGCGAGTGTCTTGGCATGCAGTTCGTCTCTTGGCTTTCCGGCCACCGTGACTACGCCTGGCTTCGTCGGATGTCGGTACTGTCGATGCGATCCTCGGGTGCGGGTGTGAACCCAGCCGTCACTCTCAATGAGCTTCAGGACTGCTGCAATTTTCATCAGCGCAGGATGCTAATGCGCGGTGGTCGTTTGATCAGGACGTTTCGAAAGATCGAGCCGTCGTAGCGTCGGCGGGGAGCGCGAGGACAGTGGCGCGGGTCGGCTCATCCGTCATCTTGTCCGGCCCCATGCCCGCCGGCGAGGCGGTCAATTGCGTCGCGGTTGGGGAAGATCCACCGACGACGCCGGATCTCCCGGTGCGTGGCATGGCAGCCGGTCTAGCTGCTCTAGCGCGGCGGGGGCGGCCCATGAGTTCGAGGTTCCTGCGGGCCATATGGCTCACGCCTAAATCTCGAAGCGCCGGGACGCGCCAGCGCTGGCCTTGGCTGCTCTGAGTTGTTGGGCGGCCGCGGGGGCAGTTTGTCCAGAATGCGCCACCAGAGAGCAGCTGCCGGGTGATCATCGGGTAGCGGACCCTTAGCGGCTGCCGATCGAACGAGACCGGTCGCATCGAAGCCTGCACGATCCAAGCGTTCCAGTCTGTCTACCAGGCTGGGCAGGAACGAGTCCTTGATCACGTTCGGGATCCGTTTCACGAGGAGGTCTCTCCATTGTTGATCTTGGGCGATGTCGGCTGCCGCGAGTTGCTTGTCCAGTCGGTGCTGCCAGGTCCGGGCGAGAAGGCTTGATTGTAGGGGTCCGGTTGGCCGGAGGTCGGCTGGCTGAACCTGCATGGCAGCGCGCCAGACCTGTAGCTCGGCGACCAAGTCAGCCGACGGCAGGAAACGCCGTTCGACCGCCCAAGGCGGCGCATCAGCTCCCTCCGGTGTTCCGACTTGATCAGCGAGATCGGTGATCAATCGGGCTCGGGCAGCTAGGTACGGTCCCCAGTCAGCGTCTTTAGCGATGCCGGTGGGTATGCCGGGCAGCCACGGCAGCGGTGCAGCCGGGTTGTGAAGGTGGGTGTCGTCGAGCCGCCAGTTGAGGGCGGCCACATGATCAGCTGCGGTGTCGAGTTCGCATAGTTGCGCTGCGTCGCGCAACGTTGGGATTGGGTCGGTGTGGCAGTCGAGCGCCAGGAGGAGTAGCCGGGCACGAAGAGCAGGCCATGCTGCCTCGTTAGTAAGCCCGTTGATCAACTGGTCGGCCTCGCTGTCGAGGTCGGCGATCAACCGGGGACCGGCGAGGTGTTCGGCTGCGACGTGGAGGGCGTCCAGGTAGCGGGCGGTGGCGTGACCAAGCTGAACCGCGGGATCGTGCTGATCTCTTTGCAGGGTGGTCGCCGACGCTGCGGTAGCGTCGCGGGCCAGGATCTGTTCTAGCAGCTCGGTAGCGGTGCGGAGGTGAATGTTCTCGGGGCGGAGGATTGCATGCGGGTCTCCGTCGCCGACCACCGGAAGGTACAGGTGGTTGGCAGTTCTGCCGCGGCTCAGCATCGTATAGAGGAGCTGCCGCGACTCGGTGCCGGTAGCGATCCCGTGCATGGTCTCGACGGTGACCCCTTGGGCGGTGTGCACCGTGGTGGCGTAACCGAGCTGGGTGGCCGTGGCGACGTAGCGGGGCGGCAGGGTAAAAATGCGGCCGCTACTGGCGTGCCGTACTTTCAACGCGCCAGTGTAGGTGACATGCAGAACGGTCCAGCGGTCACCGTTCTTAACCCAATCGGTACCACTGATGCGGATCCGCCGGTCGTTCTGCCGGGTGATGATCACATCGCCAGCGCTGGCCAGGTTTCCGTCGGCTAGCTGCACCTCTCGGCCCGGCAGTGTCTTGTTCAGGCGGCAGGTGCGGGCGCGCTGGTTCAACTGGCTGACGAGCTCGCGGGTGGGGGCGAGCATGATCGTGTCGAGGCCGCGGTCGCGGTCGGCCTGCCACGCGGCGAATAGTTGCTCGGTGGTCGTTGTGGCGTCGCCGACGTGGACCCGTTGCCGATCGAGGAAGAAGCCGAGAGCCTCGGGTCGGCCGTCGCGCAGCGCGAGCGTGGCAGAAGCCTCTGCTCGGTCTTGGAACCGGTGTAGTTCGGTGAGCCGATCGGCGCCGTGGACGGTTTGGATGTCGCGGAGCACCCCGCCGGCACCGATCGCGGCGAGTTGTTGATCATCTCCGATCAGCCGCACGCTGCCACCACACCGCACAATGAAGTCGACGGCGGTATCTAGGGAGAGGGTGTCGGCCATTCCCACCTCGTCAATGATCACCAATGTGGACCGGTCGACGGTTAGCGCCCAGTCGGGCAGATCGCCGTGATCAATGGACCAGGTCAGCTTCGCCAGCGTGTCGGTCTGAGAACCGATGCTCTCGCGGAGCTGGGCGGCCGCTGCGGCTGAGGGTGCGAGGCCGAGCACGTGGCCGCAGCTGTCGGTCCACGCCCTGGTGAGGGCACACAGCGCGGTGGTTTTACCCGCCCCAGCGGGTGCGATGGCGAGCTGGAGCCGGGCACCCGACATGCTCATCGATCGGACCAGAGCGGCCTGCCCCGGATCCAAGGTGACCCCATTAGCGGCTTGCTCCAGCAGCGCCAGGTCGACGATCTCAGCAGGTGCAATCCGCCCGTCCCTGTGGCCGGCGACCGTGACGAGTCGCTGTTCCGCGGCCAGAATGCGAGCCGATGTAAACAGCTCGGAACCAGCCACGGTGTAGACGCTCGACCCATCGCGGCGGCGCAGGGACGCCGGTTCGGTGATCGCTACGTCTGGCCGAGCCAGCGACACCGATCGGGTGTTGAGGACCTCTCCGACGACACGGTCGACAAGCTCATCGACCCTACCGGTGGGAACCTCAGCGCCGCGGATCTGGCGTTGCGCCTCGGCGCGGACATGCCAGGTTTGCCAGGTCGAGCGGCGCTCCTCCAACGCGGCCAGCACCAGGCCCGCCGTCGTCGACACCCACTGCCTAGTCACCGGAGATCTCGATGCTGCGGTCGCGTGGAGTGTTTCGTTGATCATGGCCTGCACAGCCTCGGGGCCGCCGAGCGTTTCGGCGGCCTGCATATGCCAGGTGGTGCGTTGCTCGGCGAGTGATCGAGGTTCGTGCTTGGCGTCGCGGGTTTCCAACGTTGCCTGCTGAGCCAGGTGTAGCGCTTCGACCGCGGTGGGTGGTCGACCATGATCTTGCTGGAATTGGACGGCAAGCTCGCCACGGCGGAGGTTGATTTGGGCCCGGCGGGTCGACCACCGCTGGTTCAACCGTGGGTCGACACCGACGATTTCCCGGATCGGCCGCTTGCCCGGATCGGAGCCGGGACGCGCAGCGAACCGCACCCCTAGCGCGTCGCGGAGGTGCTGCTCCAGGGCGGTGTTGTAGACGGTATGAGGGAGGGCTGAGGCCTCGCTCGCAAATAGACGTGGGTTGCCGAAGGCTAACGCCATAGATCGGTAGTGCCAACAGTTGCGGGAGGCCTCAGTGTTTAGACAGCGTAC
>DASUYM010000294.1:0-2857 GCA_036377435.1 Propionibacteriaceae bacterium | reverse complement strand
CCCATCGGCTCGCCAATACTCGGCTGGCTCGGCGAAACCATGGGTCCGCGATGGACGCTGATCGGGGGTGGTGCGGCGGCCGTGCTCGGAGTCGTTGCAAGCGTTGTCTTCATGCGGATCCGCATGCAGCGTCATGAGAGGTAGGCGATATATAGGTTTTGACTTATATAAGCCAATGCTGATATCGTTGCCGAATGCACGCGCTGGATATCCTCGGCGATCCCGTCCGACGTCGGATCCTGGAGCTTTTGGCCACCGGGGAACATCCGGCCGGTGCGATCGTTCAGGCCATCTCTGCGGAATTCGGGATTAGCCAGCCGGCAGTGTCGCAGCACTTGCGGGTGCTCCGCGGGGCTGGCCTTGCTACCGTTCGCGCCGATGGGACCCGGCGGCTCTACGCCGTCGATCCCGATCCACTGCAGGAGGTGGATCGGTGGCTTGACCAGTTCCGCCGGTACTGGAGCTCCCGGCTCGATGCCCTCGGTACCGAGTTGGCTCGAGGCAAGCGTGCGCGCCGATTGTCCCCTCAGCCAAAGGAGGAACCCAGCAGACGTCTGGCAGGCGATCACCGAGCCCGAACGCGTACGCCGCTGGTTCCTGCCGCTCACCGGCGATCTGCGGCCAGGCGGAAACTTCCACCTTGAAGGTCACGCGGGCGGAGACATCATGACCTGTGAGCCGCCCCGCCATCTGTTGGTGACCTTCGGCAGCGAGAGCAGCATCGTCGATGTACTGCTCTCCGGCGATGGCGAGGAAACAGTGCTGAAGCTCAGCCACTCAGTGCCGATCGAACTGGCCGGCAGTACGGCCGGCGCCCTCTACGTCGGACCTGGCTGGGACGGTGCCCTGCTTGGCATCGCGCTGTACCTGGCCGGTGAGGTCAGTGGCGATCCTGTAGCGCCGCCAACAGTCCCGAGGTGCAGGACTTCAATGTCAAGTCGATCCAGGAGTGGATCGCCGCCGTCGAGGCCTCGGGGACGGCCGACGCCGACTCAATTGCGGCTGCACAGGAGGTCTCGCTGGCTCAGTTCGCGCCGGATCTCGTCAGACCAGGGTGACTCGTCCCTCGAACACCCCCGACCGGTCGACAATTGAGATCGAGGCAGGCCGCCACGTTCGAGAACTCGGCACGGGCCGGAAAATTGGGTACGACGTGGCAGCCGTCGGCTCCAAAACCCGACACTGGTCGAAGATCGCGACTGCGACGTAGGGTCTTGCCATGACCGAACCCATCGGCCCTGCTCCGCTGGTGACCGTACGCGGCGAGGCTCAGCTGGAGGGCCCGCCGGATCTCGTGACAGTCATGGTGACTCTGCACGCCTCCACGGATTCGGCCGAGCGAACTCGGGCCGAGCTTGCCAAGGGCTCCGCCGCTGTTGCGCAGCTGCTGCAGCGGTTCGAGGCGGCTCTGGAGCGGTCCAGCACCAGCGGGGTCCATGTCTCTCCGGTGTTCAACCGACGCACCCCGACCAAGATCACTGGTTACCAGGGCACGTTCTCAAGTCAAATCGTGGTCGCGGACCTGGAGTCGTTGTCGCCGCTGGTGCTGGCCCTCACCGCACTGCCCAACAGCCAGGTCGATGGTCCCTGGTGGTCGTTGCGACCTGACAATCCGATGTACCGCGAGGCACGGCTGGCCGCCATTGCCGATGCCCGCCAGCGCGCCGACGATTACGCGACGGCGTTCGGTACCACGGTGGCGGATCTGGTGGAGGTCTCCGACCTGAACTCCGGCTTCGCTGGGGTACGCGAAATGCGGGCGTTCGCCATGGGGAAGGGACCCGACGACGCGGCGTTCGAGTTCGAGCCGGCTGTGCAGAGCGTCTCGGGTCAGGTGACAGTCAGATTCAGCCTGAAAACCGTCTCCTTTTGAGTCGAGATCGCAACCAGGCGCTGATCGGGGGACAGCTCCAAGCCTCGGCAGCACCGCAACACCGTCTCGCTGCGGTAACAATCTCTCGATAGATTCGACACATGTTCGCCAAGGTGCTGGTCGCCAACCGCGGTGAGATCGCTGTCCGGGCATTCCGTGCGGCGTACGAACTGGGTGTAAAGACCGTCGCGGTGTACCCGTATGAGGACCGCAACGCGGTTCACCGGATCAAGGCGGATGAGGCGTACATGATCGGCGACCGGGGACATCCGGTACGCGCATACCTGGACATCGCCGAGATCATCCGGGCCGCCAAGGAGTCTGACGCCGACGCGATCTATCCCGGTTATGGGTTCTTGAGCGAGAACCCCGACCTGGCGCGCGCCTGCGCCGAAGAGGGCATTGTCTTCATCGGTCCGCCCGCCGGGGTTCTCGAGCTCGCTGGCAACAAAGTCCGCGCGCTGAAGGCAGCCAAGGCTGCTGGCGTCCCCATCCTGAAGTCCACGCCGCCGTCGGCGAACCTGGATGAGCTGGCGGCCGGGGCCGAAGAGATCGGCTTTCCGGTCTTTGTCAAGGCCGTTGCCGGTGGCGGCGGTCGCGGCATGCGTCGGGTTGAGGATCCCAAGATGCTCCGGGAATCCCTGACTGCGGCCATGCGGGAGGCTGAAGGCGCGTTCGGCGATCCCACTGCGTTCATTGAGCGGGCCGTTGGTCGCCCCCGGCATATCGAGGTGCAGATCCTCGCCGACACGCAGGGCAACACCATCCATCTGTTCGAGCGCGATTGCTCGGTCCAGCGGCGGCACCAGAAGGTCGTTGAAATCGCGCCGGCTCCGGACATTTCGACAGAGCTGCGGGAGGCGCTGTGCCGCGACGCGGTTCGCTTCGCCGAGTCGATCAGCTACTCCTGCGCGGGAACTGTGGAGTTCTTGATCGAAACCGAAGGGCCGCGTGCGGGCCAGCACGTCTTCATCGAGATGAATC
>DASUYM010000293.1:0-14797 GCA_036377435.1 Propionibacteriaceae bacterium | reverse complement strand
CCGGGTTCCTTGGTTCGGTCGAGCACCGCGACCCGCTGCACACTCGCGGGCAGCGCCTCGATCAGCGCATCGGCTGGGAAGGGCCGGTAAAGCCGCAGCTGCGCCACGCCAACCCGTTCCCCGCGCGCGGCGAGGAATGTGACCGTCTCCCGGGCCGTCTCAGCTCCCGAGCCCATGATCACCAGCACTCGCTCGGCTTCGGGATGCCCGAGGTAGTCGACGAGGTGGTAGCCGCGGCCGGTGCGCTCGGCAAGCCGGTCCATCATCTGCTGCACAACACCAGGCACGCGGGCGTAGAAGGGATTAACGGTCTCGCGGGCCTGGAAGTAGACGTCCGGGTTCTGCGCGGTGCCGCGGATGAAGGGATGCTCCGGCGACAGCGCCCGGGCGCGATGGGCGCGTACGAGCTCGGCCGGGACCAGCGCTCGCAGGTGCTCATCGGGGAGCATCTCGATCGTGTTGAGCTCGTGCGATGTCCGGAACCCGTCGAAGAAGTGCACGAACGGTACCCGGGTGGACAGCGTCGTGGCGTGCGCCACCAGCGCAAGATCGTGGGCTTCCTGCACCGATGCCGACGCCAGCAGCGCAAATCCGGTTTGGCGAGCGGCCATGACGTCGGAGTGGTCGCCGAAGATGGACAGTCCCTGAGCCGCGAGGGAACGTGCGGCCACGTGCATTACCGCGCTGGTCAGCTCACCGGCGATCTTGTACATGTTCGGGATCATCAGCAGCAGGCCCTGGGACGCGGTGAAGGTGGTGGCGAGTGTTCCGCCCTGCAGCGCGCCGTGCAGGGCGCCCGCGGCGCCGCCCTCGCTTTGCATCTCCACGACGGAGGGGACGGTGCCCCAAATGTTCGGACGCCCGCGGCTGGACCATTCATCGGCCAGTTCGGCCATCGGCGAGGACGGGGTGATCGGATAGATACAGCACAGTTCGCTGAGTCGGTACGCGACCGACGCCGCCGCCTCGTTGCCGTCGATCGTTACGCTCATCAGCCCGGCTCCGGGAACATCTCGATCGAATGCACTGGACACTGCTCGAAACAAGCCCGGCACCCGGTACAGCGCTCATAGTCGAATTCGTAGCGCAGCCCCGGCCCCAGCTTGATCACCGCGTCCTCCGGGCAGGCGCCGAGACAGCCATCGCACTCGCAGCAGTTGCCACACGACAGACAGCGCTGCGCCTCGAAGGACGCCTGGCTCTCAGAGAGCCCGCCGACGACCTCTTCGAAACCAGCGAGCCGCTCCGCGGGCGCGAGTTCGGGCTGCTGGCGGCGTACGGCATCACCGAAGTACCACAGATTCAGCATGTCGGACGTTACGCCCGGATGCTTGGGTGGGTACGCCCGCTGGGCGCCTCGCAGCCAGGCGTTGATCTCACGCGCGGCGCGCTTGCCATGCCCCACCCCGACCGTCACCGTGCGCTCCGCCGGGACCATGTCGCCCCCGGCGAACACGCCCGGACAGCCCGTCATTAGCGAGCTGGACACGCCTACGGAGCCATCCCGCTCGAACTCCACGCCGGGTAGCGAGCGCATGAAGCCGGCTTCGGTCTCCTGCCCGAGGGCCAAGATCACGCTGTCGGCGCCGAGCGACTCAAAGCGCCCAGTCGGGCGGGGATAACCGGACTCATCGAGTTCCATCACCTCGACCTGCAGCTCCGCGCCCTCGAAGGCGGTAATCGTCCGCAGCCAGTTGATCCGTACGCCCTCCCGCTCCGCGTCCGCCGCCTCCTCTTCATGGGCCGGCATCTGCTCCCGGGTGCGCCGGTAGATCACAAGCGCTTCCTCGGCTCCCAGACGACGGGCCGTACGTGCCACGTCCATTGCCGTGTTGCCACCGCCGTAAACGGCGACCCGACGACCGATCACCGGCCGCTCGCCCGATGAAACCCCGCGTAGGAACGACACCGCGTCCAGGATCGGCCCGGTGTCCTTGGCGGGGATGTCCACCCGTTTGGACAGGTGAGCCCCGACCGCGACGAACACCGCGTCGAACCCGCCCTCGCGGCGCTCGGCCTCCAGATCAGTGACTGAATGATTGGCCACCATCCGTACGCCCAGCACCGAGATGCGCTCGATCTCGGCCGCTAGGACGTCCCGCGGCATCCGGTACGCCGGGATGCCATAGCGCATCATGCCGCCCGGCTCCGGACCGGCGTCGTGGATCTCGACCTCGTGTCCAAGCATCGCCAGGTGGTACGCGGCCGAAAGCCCACTTGGTCCACAGCCGACCACAAGCACGCGCTTGCCGGTGCCCGTCGTGGGTGGAATGAACTGCCAGCCGTGCTCCAGCGCTTGGTCACCAAGGAACCGCTCGACCGAATGGATCGACACCGCACTGTCCAGCTGCGCACGGTTGCACGAGGTCTCGCACGGGTGATAGCAGACCCGTCCGTGGATCGCCGGGAACGGGTTGTCTGCGACCAGCACCCGCCACGCCTGCTCGTACTTGCCAGCGTTCATCTGGGCAAGCCAGCCCTGGATATTCTCCCCAGCCGGACAGGCTGCATTGCACGGCGGGAGGAGATCGACATAGACCGGCCGCTCCTGGCGTACCGGGCCGGTACGTGAGCGTGCCTGCTGCAGGTCCGGGAGCGGCGTCAGGTCGCCTGACCACCTGCCAGTGCCCGCAGACCCCGGTGCCCGGTGGCGCTCGGACCGCTGAAAGAAGCGTTGCTGCCCCGACCCACTGCCTTGCGTCGTCCCCCCCGGTGTAGTCATGTCACCGCTCGCCACAGCCGCATGTTATCAATTTCCTAGGGCGCGGCCCCAGGGTCGCAGGCCATCGCGTGATTGGGACTTTGTGCTCTTGCAGGGCCGATCGGCATACAGATGTAGTGGCCGTAGCGCCGATCGACAGTGGGACGCTAAGGAGCTTGATTGTGATCCGCCGCCCTCCAAGAACCACTCACACTATCGAGATGGCACAGATCAAGGAGATCAATGCCAGTCTCCGGGGACAATCCGGCGTCGTGATCACGGCGAGTGAACTTCCTCTGGAGACACAATCTTGGGATCGGCGTGTGCCTGACGCGTCGGCGCTACTCACGAGGTTGTCATGGAAGGGGTCCCCCAGCTTCCCGGATATCTTCGCGCACTTCACCACGCCCAGCGGCAAGGAGTCGAGACGAGGCGTTCTCATGCACACCGCTGCACTTAATGAGATCAGCCACCGACTCGGCCTACACCATGCCTGGGGGGTACGACCGTAAAGCCACACCGCCCGAACTCCGTGATAGAACCCGATCCACGGTAACCGATGGAGGCCACGGCCCGGACCTTCTGTGGAGAGACGCCGTGATCGAGGTGGCCTCGCCAGACCACGGGAGTATTGGCTAATTGCTCTCCGCCAAGGCCGCCTGGGCAGCGGCCAGCCGGGCGACGGGCACGCGGAAGGGCGAGCAGCTGACGTAGGTGAGGCCGTGCTCGTGGCACCAGGTGATCGAGGTCGGATCGCCGCCGTGCTCACCGCAGACGCCAACCTCGAACCCATCTGAGCGGGCGCGCGCTGCGGCGATGGCCATGTCGACGAGCTTCCCGACCCCCTCGCCGTCGAGGGACGTGAACGGGTCCTGTTCGAACACGTTGGTCCGCAGGTAGTCGAGCAGGAAGCTGGTCTCCGCGTCGTCCCGGCTGAGCCCGTACGTCATCTGGGTCAGGTCGTTCGAGCCGACCGAGAAGAAGTCCGCGTGCTCGGCGAGCCGGTCGGCCGTGAGCGCAGCCCGCGGCGTCTCGACCATGGTGCCGATCTGGTACTCGACCGTCCGCTCGCGTTCGGCGAACACCGCCTTGGCCTCGGTCTCAATGATCTGCCGCGCCCTGATCAGCTCGCTCGCATCGCTGGTCAGGGGCACCATGACCTCGGGCCGCGGATCCCCGCCGGCCTCCGCCGCGTCGCACGCCGCCTGGAATATCGCCCGGGCCTGCATCTGCAGGATCTCTGGGTAGCGGATCGCCAGCCGCACTCCGCGCAGCCCGAGCATCGGGTTCGACTCGTGCAGCGCCTGGACTCGCCGAAGAAGGTCCTCGTCGTTGCGGAGCCGACCGAGGATCGCGTCGACCGCGTCGAGGGACCCGGCCGCTGAGAGACGGATCTTGCCATCGGTGATCCGCTTCGTCAGCTCCTCGAACGTGGGCAGGAACTCGTGCAGTGGCGGGTCGACGAGCCGGATAATGACCGGCAGGCCATCCATCGCCTGGAAGAGGCCGAGGAAGTCCGCCCGCTGCAGCGGCTCGAGCTCCTCGAGGGCGTCTCGCCGCTCGGTGACCGAGTCGGTCATGATCATGCGCTGCATGACCGGCAGCCGCTCGGACTGGAAGAACATGTGTTCGGTCCGGCACAGTCCGATGCCCTCCGCGCCGTACTCCCGGGCTCGCTTCCCATCCTGCGGGTAGTCGGCGTTCGCGCGGACGCCCAGCCGCCGGTACTCATCGGCCCAGGAGAGCAGGGTGGCGAGCCAGGTGTCGGTAATGTCCGGTACGAACGTGTCGAGCTGGCCGAGGAACACCTCGCCGGTGCTACCGTCCAGCGACACCCAGTCGCCCTCCTCGATGGCCAGCTCGCCGACGGTGGCACGGTGGCCGACCAGGTCGACCTCGAGGGCGCTGACCCCGACCACGGCCGGCTTGCCGAACTGGCGCGCGACCAGGGCGGCGTGGCTGGTCCGGCCGCCACGGGTGGTGAGGATGCCCTCCGATGCGAGCATGCCGTGGACGTCGTCGGGTTTCGTCTCGGGCCGGATCAGGATGACCTTGCGCCCGTCGCCGGCCAGCCGCTGGGCCACATCCGGATCGAATGCGGCCACGCCGACGGCGGCGCCTGGGGACACGTTCAGGCCGGCGGCGATCAGTCGACCCTCATGCGCCGCTTGCTTGCGGGCGGCGGCGGCGAGCTGTGGGTGGAGGAAGAAGTCGATCTGGCTGGGGGTAACGCGCCGCAACGCGTCCTGCCGCGTGATGTGGCCCGCGTTAGCGAGGTCTACGGCGATGCGGACCGCGGCCTGGGCGGTCCGCTTGCCGTCCCGGGTCTGCAGCAGCCAGAGCTTGGCGTCCTCTATGGTGAACTCGATGTCCTGCATGTCGCGGTAGTGGGCTTCCAGCGCAGCGGCCATCTCCTGCAGCTCTGCGTGGGCCTCGGGCATCACCTCGGTGAGGGTCTCCAGCGGACGGGTGGCACGGGTGCCGGACACGACGTCCTCGCCCTGGGCGTTGATGAGGTAATCGCCCTCCAGGCCCGGCTGGCCCGTCGCCCCGCTGCGTGTCATGGTTACGCCGGTCGCCGAGTGCTCGCCCAGGTTGCCAAACACCATCGCCTGCACGTTGACCGCCGTACCAAGGTCGTGGGGGATGCCCGCGGCGTTGCGGTAGTCGACCGCGCGCTTGCCGTTCCACGAGGCGAACACGGCCTCGATGGCCATCCGCAGCTGCTGGGAGGGGTCGGTCGGGAACTGCGCCGCGATGTCACGGAAGCGGGCGACGACCGCGCGAAGGTCGTCGACAGAGAGGTCAGTGTCGCTGGTGACGCCGCTGACGGCACGAGCGCTCGCCAGCACGTTCTCGAACAGCTCGTCCCGCAGCCCGAGGACGACGGTGCCGAACATCTGGATGAGTCGGCGGTAGGAGTCGAAGACGAAGTGCGGGTCGCCGGTGAGGGCCACCAGGCCCTTAGCCGTGTCGTCGTTGAGCCCGATGTTCAAGACCGTGTCCATCATCCCAGGCATCGAGAACTTTGCGCCCGACCGGCAGGACACGAGCAGCGGTCTGGTGGGGTCGCCGAACCGCTTGTCGAGGATCTGCTCGACGTCGTGCAGGGCGTCTAGCACCTGCTCCCAGACCTCGCCCGGCATGGTGTTGTCCTCGGCCAGGTAGCGAAGGCAGGCCTGGGTCGTGACCGTGAAGCCCGGCGGTACGGGAATCCCTAGCCGGGTCATCTCAGCCAGGTTCGCACCCTTGCCGCCGAGCAGACCACGGACGGCGTCCCAGCCGCCCTCGAGCTCCTTCTCGACCTCATCCAACTGGTCGAACCGATACACCGAGGCTGCTGACATTGTCACTTCCTTCCAGTGATGGCACGCCGAGAGTCCCGACGTCTCGACCTTAAGGAAAGGCCGCTGGATCCACCAAGTGCCACAAGTCCCGACAATGGCGTCGGGTCCGCCCCTGCCCAGAATACGCTCGGGGTCGGAAGGCCTATCGCGTCTGGGCCCTCAGACCTTGAAGGTCGGCAGTGGGTCTGAGAGGCTCGCTTCTAGACCGACTGCTGACCCGTCGCTTCCGCCATCGATGATCATCGGATCGAAGGCTCGTGGCCGGTCGTCATACCCAATGATCTCAGGTGGCATTGAGTCATGACCGGTACAAGCTTTATCTCCGAATCCGTCCGCCACGCGGTGGAGTTGGCCGGGTGCGCGCCCTCCATCCACAACAGTCAGCCTTGGGTCTTCGTCGTCTCCGAGGAGCGCATCGACTTGTATGCCGACCGCAGGCGATGGCTTCCGGCCACCGACGCCGACCAGCGAGACCTGATGCTCAGCTGCGGCGCGGCGCTCCATCACCTGCGCATCGGCCTCGCCGCTGCCGGGGTGGCCGCCAGCGTGTATCGGATGCCCAATGCGGCCAAATCCGATCTCGTGGCTTCCATCGTCCTCGGGGAGGACGGCACCGATCGAGTTGACGCAACCCTCAGCGACCGGATACCGCTTCGCAGGTCCGACCGGAGGCCCTTCCGCTCATGGCCGATGCCGGAGGCGTTTCAACGCCAGCTGACCGAGCGCGCGGCGGAGCAGGGGGCGTTGCTGCGAGTGGTCAACGACCCCGACGCACGGGCGGTCCTCGTCACAGCTTTCGCGGCTGCGGCGGCCGCACAGTCCGGTGTGCCGGGCTACGCCCAGGAGCTCCAGGAATGGACCGACCGACCCGGCGCCGAAGGGATTCCTGCGAGCAACCTGGCGCGACCAGTCTCGCCCACCGTCGAGGCTGCACGGGACTTCGGCGGGCAGCGCGTGCTGTCATACAACGTCGAGCCGGAAGAGGCCACACTGCTGGTCATCGGCACGTCCTCTGACGACCAGCTGTCGCAGCTGCGAGCGGGCGAGGCCATGAGCGCTGTCCTGCTGGAGGCAACCTGGCAGGGACTGGGGAACTGTCCGCTCAGTCAGCCGCTGGAGGTCGGGTCCACTCGCGAGACGTTGCAGAACGACGTTCTCGGCGGCACCCTCTCGCCGCAAGTCGTGCTCCGCATCGGCTGGGCGCAAGAGGACCCGCTTCCGCCAACGCCCCGGCGGCCGGTTGAGGAGATCATCGGGGAGCCACCAACCGGGGAGTGAGGTTGCCCCTTCGGCGCCGCCGGCAACGGGTCGGGCCGGGTTATTGCGACCAAGGGCGACCAACTGAGCCCTATCGTTGATCGGACGTCAGCTGAGCGCGCCCCCAGCGTGTCTCGTGGCTTCGGCTGATTCCGGTGAGAGCCTTCGACCATAAACGACCTCATCGTCGTGCTGCATGATCCGTCCGAGCTGTTCGGCGTCAAGCCCGAAGCGATGCTGGAGCGTGACGCGCGGCTCGAACCTGGAGCCGATCAGATCGTCAACGAGTTGCTTGGCCGGTCGGGTGCAGCGTCAGGACCGCATCATCGTGACGCTGCCCGCGAGCGAAATCACCGATGGTGTTGCCGAGAACCTGCATCTGGCGCTCCGACGGTATTGCGAGGCGCGGTTGACGCTGGTTCAGCGCGAGACCCAGGTGGCCTGGCGGCAAGGGCTTCGCTCACTTGGCAGCGGGTCGATCCTTTTCCTGGTCGGACTGCTGCTCTCCACTGGGTTTCTGGAGCCGGACGTTCCGCAGTTCTGGCAAAATCTGCTCGGCAACGGAGTCTTCCCCGTCGTCGGCTGGGTCGGTCTCTGGTATCCGCTCGACCTGCTCTTCTTCGCCAGACAGCCGCTGAAGCGCGAGGCGCGGATCCTAACGGCGATTAGCCAGATGCCACTTTTTGGTGCAACCCGCCGACATCCCGTAACCACCGGCCAGCGAGAGCTCCGCCGGTGAAGGTGGGTCATCATCGGGCGTGCCGTCTTGGTTCTGAGCGTGGCGCATGAGTCGTGGGCATCCCACTTCCGCGGCGACCCTTCGTCTCGAGGCGGTAAGGTCGGCCCGCTTCGAGTCTGAGATATCTTGCTCGCATAACTGAGGCAATGGGTGAGCAAGACCTGGATGCTGAAGGCCAGCGAAACGGCGCCGCCGGCGGAAGACGGCCGTTCACCGCTTAGCAACCCCCTGCAGTCCTGTATCAGCGCTGGTGTACATCGGGTGCGCGGCGGCACTCGGCAGACGGTTCCGGCTCTACTCGTTGATCAGCCTGGCAGCGGTCGTGACATTCAATGTGCTAGCCCTTGCGTATGCGCCTGAAGTGGCCGCAGGGGAACCAACGCCGTGGATCGGGCTTTATGAGCGCATCGCCTTCAGCGCCTACTTCGTATGGCTGTCGGTGCTTGCCGTGGCCCTGTGGCGCAGGCAGGCGAACGGACCCCGTAACGAGGCCGCCGGCGATCGCATGCAGGCCTCCGACGCTCCGGCTGCCGGTACCTGAGGCGGTGCATCGGTATGCGGCGAACTTCGATCGATCAGGTCAGGGCCTGATCTGCCAGCGTTCGATGCCGCCCCTGGCTCTGCCGTGGCGTACGGGGCCACAATGAGCGGGCAATGGGTCTGGCGCATCACACTGCGAGCCACCGACCGGGTCCATGATCCCCAGCGGTGCTCGTGCGGGCGGCCTACTACCAAGGCGGCTGCAGACTTCGACCACCGGATGAGCGGAGTGTCGGTATCGCCCGCGACAATCGCTGTCGAGATGGCAACGTCTGCGTTGTCCTGCTTCCACCGCGACAGCACAACACCAATGTCGAACCGCGCCGTGTCCACCTCGCGCGCTGGGGCGCTGATGGGCTCAGTATGTAACACGACCAGTCGGGTGTCACGTAGCCTCGCCTCCTCAAACGCTGCCTTAAGGGCAGGCTCCGCTGCTGTCTCGCCGTCGAGGGCGACGACTACTGGCTGCCGCGGCACAGCGTGGGGGGCTCGCCAGCTGCCGGGAACGACGACCAGCGGGCAGACGACACGACCGGCGACCCGGGACGCAACGGCGCCAGTGAGCAACCGCTCCCCCCAAGACACACGGTCCCGACCCAGGACCAGCATGGCGGCTTTGAGGGCGGATCCTTGAAGAATGCTTACGGGATTGCCCGGATCGGCCTTCGTGTGCACCTTCACACTCGCGGGGACGACCAGGTGCGCAGGCTACCGCTGCGAGGAGCTCTTCGGCCTGCCTCCGCGCTGCCATCAACACGGCCTCCTTGTCACCGGCCCTCGCCAATGGATGGGGGGAAGGCATGCACTAGCAGGACGTCGCTGCCGCGCATTATCGCAGCTGTTACGGCGTAACGCGCCGCCGCCAACGACTCGGCAGACGCGTCCACGCCAACCATCAGCGTTGTGTCTGGTGCGCTCGACTCTGCGGCCCGTTCTCCAGCGCTTTCGATCGGCTGCACCACCCCTGATCGGTGGGCGCAGCGGTGCCAGACGGTGCTCTGTCTGCATCTCCGGGAGGACGCTCAGGCAGCGGAGCCGGCACCGCGACTACCGGACAGAGGGCCCGACTCAGGCAGTAGTGGCTGACTAAGCCGGTCAGCAGGGCCCCAGGCAAACCTGATCCCGGGTGCCCACTACGAGCAGACGTGACTCTTTGGACTGGCGGACCAAAACTTGGCCAGTGTCCCAGCTTGCGAACTGCAGGATCCAGTCGGGGCGTGGCGATACCGCATCGAACACCGCGGTGATCGCCCGCCGATAGGACTCCTCGATCTCTTCGCGCGTCACATCCGAAGCGTTCATTGGGCTGGGGAAACCGGCGGCGCTCAGCCCGTATGGCCAATCGAGCGCATGCACGGCGCGAAGTACAGCACCAGTGCTCTTGGACTGCTCAGCCGCCCAGTCCAACGCAGCCTTGCTTGACGGCGAATCGTCCAGCCCAACGACGATCTCGTTCCTTATCCTTCACCTCCATGGGGCAGTGTCGGCATCCCTCTCTACCTTCGACGGTGGCGGGAGCGCCGTACGTACACAACCGCCCTTGGTCGTCGCCAGTGAGGATTTTCGTCCCGTCAGCACTTGTGCCGCGGTTCTGGAACTGGACCGCGCCCGCTTGCAGCGGCAGCACATCGCAACGGCGCCACGACCAACGATGCTGTCCTAGTCACGGTGGCTGCCGCGCTGCACCAGATTCTGCTAAGCAGACGGGAGTTCGTCGATCCGATTGTCATTACAGTGCCGGTCTTAGGTCGCCGCCCGAGAGCGGACGGGGGATGCAATCTCGTTAGCCCGATGCTCGTCAATGTTCCAGCTACTGGCGAACTGGGTGAACGTCTCAGGCGAGTCGAGGCGGCGGTGCATGCCCACAAAGCGACAGCGACCGGTCGTCCCCCCGATCGCGGTTCTTGGTGGATTGTTCCGGTTCCTCGCACGGCTCGGTGGCTATCGCTTCTATATGAACCACCATCACCGATTCCACACACTCGTGACACACGTCCGGGGTCCCGTGGAGCCGGTACGACTTGACGGGCACGAAGTGAGTGCGCAATTCCGGTTGCGGTTGCCGAGGGGGGAAATACTACGGTCTACTTCGAGGCCCTGTCGTACGCCAGCGTACTCACCATCACGGCGATCGTCGATGCTGATCATGTCCCATACCCTGACGATGTGATCCGACGGCTGTGGAAGGAGCTCGATTTGATCATGGCGGCGCCCCGATGATTGCCGGCAGGCCCCGCTGAGTTCAGGAATCTTCTCATGAGGAGAGAACTGCTTCAGATTTGACAGGCTCTCGGCACAGTCGAGAATGCTCGGAGGTGCCCACCTCCTGGAAATCTGACCTGCTCGACGTCAGGATGCGTAGGCACCGAGAAGGTCTCGGGCTGAGACCATGCCGATGGGCCCAGTTCGGTCCTCGACTACCAGGTGTCGCACGTAAAAGCCCATCATGAGATGCGCGGCCGCCTGGACGGTCGTGTCCGCCGGACACTTCACCACACCACGCGTGCCCAGCTCAGCGGCTGTGGTCAGGTTGAGATCTCTGCCCGATGCTACGGCGCGGGCCACATCGCGTTCAGAGACGATCCCAACTATGCGCTCGCCCTCGGTCACGACAAGAGTTCCGACGCCCTCGGCGGCCAGGCGCTCCGCAACCTGATGCAAGGTGGCATCGGGCTCGATGCAGATCAGCCCGTCGGAGACGAACAGCCGCACCGAGTCAGACGGTTCCGGATGAGTAGCCTCGTCTGCCACACCAGCCGCCGCGTCACCTCCTAACCCGCGTCGGGACCGGCCGGCCCAATCCGCTGGCATGAAGACTTCGGCTGCGACGGGCCTGGCCAGGTCGAAGAGGTCGGCCGCCAGACCGACCAGAATATCGTCCACAGTGATCATGCCGACGAAATCGTCAAAGTCGACGACAGCCAAGCGCCGCACCGCGTGCGTGCGGAAGAGTTTGAAGGCTGAATGCAGGTCCGCCTCGGCGCCGATGGTGACGACTGGGGTAGGCCAAAGCTCTAATCACAGGGTGATCAGCAAATTCCGTTGATGGCAGAGTCCCGAATCCAGCCTCTACTCGGCCTCTTCGTGGGCGCCCGTCGCAGCCGATGGGACCAGCGGCCGAATTCCTGCCTATTGGAGACCTTTGACCCTACTGACCTGCGCCGTATTGATCGACATTGTGATCACCAGACGATGTCAACTGAGGATGGCGCATGGACAAACTCCTCCACCTTGATGAATTCGTCGGCGTTGAGGAATGGCCACGCTTTAGGACCCCAGTCGGACCACAACTCCCTCAGATCTCGCGGCCACCACGTGGGAACCGCCGGAGTCACGTTGCTGCCCGTCCGGACCAGGGTCTTGTTGCTCTTCGACTGAATTGAGACTGGAGTCGTGGTCGAACTCACGCTCGGCCGTACCAGCTGGGCTCCCCACTCCTTCGCTCGCTCAATCTCGCCGGTGCGAAGCGGCCCATGTGCCTCATCCACGATGAAGCCTTCGGGGTTCTTCAGGTGCCTTCAACGACGTGCATCCGGCGCTCATGGTTCATCCGTTCCCGAGCCCGTATGGCGCGGTCATCCCAACCCATGTTTACGGCCGCCAGCTCGCCGAATTCTCGCGCTCCGAGGGCAACGGGCACCCACTTGCCGCCCCGCAGCTTCGGTCACTCGAGGCCGAGCTCAACACCACCGTCAGTGAGCTGAGGCAAAACCGGTCTGGTGCGTCACGACGCCTGAGGATGCGCGCGGCGGCGCGCGAGTCGACATTTTTTGGTTGGCCTCATCGTTGGCCGAAGTCGACATTGCGCGCGAGGCGATCCAGCGCTGCATGGAAGCGACCGCGTCCGCCAACGGCCGAACAGTCCATCTGACCCACATCACGTCGAACCCGGAGATGCGCAACGACCCGCGGCTAAGCGACGCGTACCGGCAGAACGCGGTTGCCTTGGGACGAGTCCGGGAGCGAGACCCACAGGCACAGGAGGAGCTCGCCTTCGTCAGGAAGCTGTCCTTGCGCGGAGCCCTGCGTCATCCGGCCAGCCTGCCCGGTCTCCTCAAAGCCGCGCTGCACCCGCCGGTCGGCTTGTTCTTCGACACCTACCCCGCCGAAGTGCTCTTCGCCACCGATATGAGCGACGTCTCCCAGGTCGTACCCGCCATCCATCCATTTATCGGGATTGGCGGCATGACTGCGCCGCACTCCATTGGCTTCACCGCCCAGGCCAACAGCGCCGCGGCCTATCAGGCGATGCTCGATGCGGGCGTCGCTCTTGCCTGGACGGCGCTCGACGCGGCCACCGAGCCGGCCTTGAGGGCTTATCTCATCTCCAAGGAGGGCGCCATGAGGCGGGCGTGACCGCATCAAGATCAGCAACGGTCGCAGTGAAGAACCGGGTTCAGGCGGTGATCAAGAAGCAAAGCGCCACATTCATCGAACTCGCCCATGACATTCACGAGCATCCCGAACTCGCCTTCGCCGAGGCGTACGCGGCGGAACGGATCACCCAGGTCTTGGAGCAGGAAGGATTCACCATCCGCACTGGAATCGGTGATCTGGCGACCGCCTTCGCCGCCACCACAGGCGATGGGCCGTTGCATGTCGGCTTCTGCGCGGAGTACGACGCACTTGATGAAAGGGATCCATGCGGCCACAACCTCATCGCCGGCGCAGCGGTCGCCGCCGCCGTCGGCGTCAAACCGGTCGCAGCTGAGCTTGGGCTGACCGTCTCCGTCATCGGCACCCCTGGGGAGGAGCTGCTTGGCCTCAAGGATCCGCCCGCTCGTCACCTCGTCTCAGGCAAGATCGTGCTGCTCGAGGCGGGAATATTCGATGGGATGCATGCCGTGCTGATGCTGCACCCGGGCCCCAGCCCGTACTGGGAGTTCATTCCATCCCAGGCTGGCATCCGAATACGTGCGCAGTTCTCGAAGGCGGCGGGAGTCCGTGGCATCGACGCAACAGCGGCCCTCGAGCTGGAGCAAGCGTTGCGTCGGGCGCTAGTCCCGCTCAGACGCGCTCCATACTTCTGCCGCGTCGCCCCCGAGGGACAGAACGTCGGTGCACGCGCGGACATGTTCATCGCGGGCACATCGGTGCTGGATGTTGACAAAGCCCGTGAGCCGGTGCGCCGTTGCCTGCAACAGGCAGCATCGGCCGCCGGGATCAGCGTCGAGATCACTGAGTACACGCCGAACGCCGAGCTGCACAACGATGAACTTCTCGCCGCCGCGTTCCGTGCTAACGCGGAGGAGCTAGGGCGCCGACGAGAAAACGACCCGCGGATCCAAGCCGAACTCAAGTACCTGAGGGCCGAATTCTTGAGACGTATGCGGCGTGACCCTCGACAACTGGTGTCGCTGCTCAGGATGGCAAGGCATCCAGCGGTCGGATTGTTCCTCGACGAGCCGCCGGTCAAGGTGCTCTACGGAACCGACCTGGGCCAGGTGTCACAGGCGCTGCCGGCCATTCACCCCCACGTCGGTATCGGCGGCACTGCGCCCAACAACACCGCCGCGTTCACCCCATTGGCCGATACCGATGAGGCCTACCGGGCAATGCTGGACGGAGCTGTCGCTCTCGCCCAGACGGCCGTGGACGCAGCCACTGACCCCGATCTGAACGCCTACCTTATGAAACGGGTAGCAGCCCGGTCATGAAGCGGGGACCTCTGGCACTGCCGGGGGAGATCTGGCACAGGTAGAACGGCAACCAAGGACGAGAGGAGCTGGGGGCATGCCGTTCGAGACGATCCAGAAGACCCCGCGGCATTCCGCTTGCCACCGGCTGCCGGAGGGTGGGCTGAACTGCCATCAGCGTCATGCGCTCTTTCTCTGACCGAGCCCCAAGTCCTCCATCTCAGCATGGTATGAGCCGCTGCGGGCAGCTGAGTTGAGCTCAGCTCGGTGGAGAAGGGCCGCCTGAGCGGGGCCGACGTTGGCGTCATCACCTGCCCAGGCACGAAGGACGGGGGCCTGCAGTGCACGGCCGAAGGAGAAGCTCAGTTGCCACGGTTGGGCTCCCCGCCGGTTCAGGGCGTCCAAGCGGGCCGTGGCCTGCTGGTCTGTCTGGCCACCGGAGAGGAACACGATTCCCGGCACGGCCGCGGGCACAGCCTGACGCATGACCCTAATGGTCGACTCGGCGATCTCGTCGTCGCTCGCCTGTTCGGGGCAGTCATGACCCGGCAGGATCATGTTCGGTTTCAGCAGACTC
>DASUYM010000292.1:0-18816 GCA_036377435.1 Propionibacteriaceae bacterium | reverse complement strand
CCCCGCGCTCGATCTCTCCGGCCAGCTCGTCGCGGCGTCTCGCCAGCTGTCTGCGGTCCTGGGCGGCCGGTGCCAGCGTGATCGCGTCGTCGAGGGCGACCACAGCCTCGGCCGTCAGACCACCCCGGGCCAGGAGGTCGGCGCGTGCGGCGGGTAGCAGGTGGTAGGCGGCCAGCTTCCGTTCATCAGCCAGATCATCGAGCGCCGCCAGCCCGGCCAGCGGCCCGTCGCTCATACCGACAGCGATCGCCCGGTTCAGTGCCACGACCGGGGAGGGGCCGAGCCTGAGCAGTTCGTCGTACAGACTGACCATCGCTGCCCAGTCGGTGCCTGCGGCGTCTTCCGTGGTGGCGTGGACAGCCGCCAAGTCCGCCTGGACCCGATAACTGCCCCGCGACGTGCTGGGCAGCTGCGTCAGGGGGAGGGCCTCGGCGACTGCCTCATGATCCCAGCGGGACCGGTCCTGATGCTCGAGCGTGACCACCTCGCCGTCGGCCGTACGGGCGTCCCGACGCGCGTGGTGGAGCATCATCAGTGCGAGCAGCCCGCGCGCCTCGTCCGAATCGGGCATAAGTTCAACCAGCAGCCGACCCAGCCGGATCGCTTCGTCGGCCAGCTCGTCAGCTGACCTGGCGTACGCGGAAGTGAAGACGAGATAGATCACCGCGAGCACGCCGTCGAGCCGCTCTGGAAGCATCGAGGCGGTTGGCACGCGATAAGGGATGCCGGCGTTTCTGATCTTCTGCTTGGCACGCAGCAGCCGTTGTCCCATGGTCACTTCGGTGGTCAGGAACGCGCGTGCGATGGCTTCGGTCGTCAGGCCCGAGACCACCTTGAGGGTCAGCGCCACCCGCGCCTCCATCGGCAGCGCCGGATGACAGCAGGTGAAGATCAGTGTCAGCCGGTCGTCATCGAGAAACGTCGGGTCGGTGCCCGGATTATGGGTGCCGCGCAGTTCCTCAATTGCGCCGAGTTCAGCCAGCTTGGTCCGCTCGGTATCGGCCCGGCGGATCAGGTCAATCGCCCGGCGCCTTGCCGTCGTGGTCAGCCAAGCGGCCGGGTTGGCTGGGACGCCGTCAAGGGGCCACCGCTGCAGCGCTCGCTCAGCGGCGTCCGCGACGGCGTCCTCGGCCAAATCCCAGTCCTGGGTCGTTCGAATGAGGGTGGCGACGATCCGCAACCGCTCAGCCGCCAGGGCGTGGGCCAGCGCTTGGCTGACCCGATCTCCTGACCCTGCTCCTTGGCGCACGGCCCGGCCTGAGCTTTCGGTCACCCGGCCTCGTCCTCGAACGGCCAAAATGGCCGCAGCTCCAGCCGACCGCTCGCCGCATTGGGGTGCTGCGCCGCAATCTCGATCGCCTCGTCAAGATCGCGGCACTCGAGGATGTCGAAGCCGACGATCCACTCCCTCGACTCCGCAAACGGGCCATCGGTCACCATGACTTTGCCCCCGCGTCGACGCACCGTCGTCGAGTCCTCGACTGGCCGTAGCCGTTCTCCGATCACCCGCTTGCCGGCTGCGTCGTAGGTGTTCACCCACGTCTCGATGTCGAGGGTGCCCTCGCCGGTCTCGTCAGCAGCTGTCTCGGGGTCGGTCGTGACGAACATCATGTACTTCATCTGAGCTCCTTGGTGTGATTCAAACGGATCGTACGAGGGACGACGAACGAGACCCGCCGAATCCGACAGAGTGGTTGCGGCCGAATGCCGATCGGCGCTTGGATGTTATTGAGACGCAGCCTCCCCGGCGGGACACGATCCACGACCGCGTGCTGGTATCGGGGCCTCTGGGCGGTAAGCGACAGTGAGGAGCTGTGATGGCTGAGCACCCTAATGCCGAGCCCATCCGTCGGTCGTTCGACGCGTTCGCGCGCGGCGACATGGCAGCCATGAGGTCGCTGGTCGCCGAGGACACGGTGTGGCACATTCCCGGCCGGGGTCCCCTCGCTGGTGACCACCACGGCCGCGACGCCGTGTTTGAGATGTTCGGCCGATTGGTGCAGGCGTCGGAGGGGACCTTCACTCAGGAGCTGCACGATGTGCTGGCCAGTGAAGACCATGCCGTCGCCTTGACGTACGCCACCGCCAGCCGTGGTGATCACAACTACGACGGCCAAGACGTATGGGTGTTCCACCTACGCCGGGGGGAGATCGCCGAGGCTTGGTGGCGCCCAGGGGACCTCTACGCCGCGGACGAGTTCTGGACGTAGGCCAGCTGAGGCACCCGTTATGCGCCGACGGCGGAGCGCACCTTGTCGAGCATGTCCGTCTCGCCCTCGCTGATCTGCGTTGCACCGAAGCCCATGAACCCGCCTTCCTTGGCGGCGTCGGCGGCGGCCTGTGCGGTCGCGAGAAGCCACTGGCTGAACGCACTGTCCTCTTCGGCGGTTGCCTTGGCCGCCACGAGTTCCTTAACCGCTCGTAGTTCGTCCAGGATCTGTTGCCCAGCCAGCGAGGCGTCGGTCACCTTGAAGTCGCTGAGGGGGTTCTGTTTCTGCTGGGTCATGGACTGAATGTCAAGTGCGACATCGGCAAGCAACTGCTCACGGCTGGGCGGATTGGTCGCCGTCTTGACGGTCGCCATCGTCTCCTTGGCCATCTCGATAGGACCACCAGGATCGGCCAGGGAGATCGCCATCCCGGCGACGAACGGCGCCCGCCGGACCCTGAGCCATTCCTCTTCGGTGAAGTCACTTTTCGCGGTCATGACGCATCCTCCCTCGCCCGATGTTGCCCGCCACGCTATCGCCGCACGTCTGTCCACCGCTATCTGCCACGCCTGAACAACCTTCAAGCACAGTCGCAAGTCGACCAATCCCTGCAACGCGTTGGCCAGCGCGAAAGTGTTTCCATGCGAATCTTGAGTCGCGAGGACAGATAGGCGGAATCAAGGAGGGATCATGAGCGAAGGAACGTCCGGTGTCGACTCGACCGCCACCCCGGCCGCGGGTGGGCAGCCGGTGTGGGACGAGGATCGAGTTCGCCTGTGGTTGGCTACCGCCGACGCGCGGGAGAGGCAGCTGCACCCGCTCTCCGATGCACTCTTCGATCGAGCGTCCTTGCAGCCGGGCGAGCGCGTCCTCGACGTCGGTGTCGGCTCTGGACCGACCACTGGCCAGGCGTGGGAGGCGGTCCGCCCTGACGGTTCGGTGACCGGCATCGACATCGCGCCGCCGATGATCGCCGCCGCCCGACAGCGGGTGATTGCTCCGGAGATCGAGTGGATCGTCGGTGACGCAGCGAGTTACGACTTCCCGCCGAGGACTTATGACGCCGTGATTTCTCGATTGGGGGTGATGTTCTTCACTGATCCGGTGGCGGGCTTCCATAACCTCTGTGAGGCCACGCGTCCGGGTGGGCGGCTCATCGTCACAGTGTGGTCGAACCTGTACGCCACCGGACTTTTCGGCATCCCTTACACGGTGGCCACGACGACGCTCCACAGGCTTGGCGTGGAGTACCAAGGCTTCCCGCCTGACGGGATCCTCTTCAGCCTGGGTCGCTCAGAGACAATTCGCGAGGTGCTCAACGCGGCTGGTTGGACCGACGTCGAGACGGCAGTTGACAATCGACTTGTGCATCTGCCGCCCGATCCGCTGGCGGCGGCAAAGATGACCATGATGTCTGGGCCGGTGGGGGCGTTGCTCGAAGGCCAGCCCGAGATGGTTCGAGCTGAGGTGGAGGCCGCCTTGGCGGCGGACTACACACATCGCCAGAACGAGTCAGGAATCGGGCTCCCGTCTGGATTCATCGTGGTGGCTGCGCGACGTCCTTGAGCGGCTGCGTCGAATCCGTGGGGCGCGGAGCGAGCTGATCAACACAGCTGGTACGTCGCAATGATCACACCCTTGGATGTGGCGAGGCTGTCCACGAGCTCGAAATCTGTGCCTGGTCCCCGCTCATCGAAGAGACGGTGCCCTTGACCTAACACGAGCGGGTGGATGAGCAACACGAATCGGTCGATCAGCTTTGCCGCCAGAAGTGACCTCACGAGCAGGGCGCTCCCAACGATGCCGAGGTCGGGGCCTGGCTCCTCTTTGAGCGCGGCGACACTGGCCGCTGGGACGCCGCGAAGCAAGATCGAGTTCTGCCAGGGGAGCGGCTCGGACAGCGTGTTGGAGACGACGTACTTGGTCACCTGATTCAGGTATGGCGTAAAGGGGTCGTCCGTCTGCAGTGGCCAGTACCCGTAGAAGTCTTCGTACGTGCGCCGCCCGAAGAGCATCGCTCCGGACGAGGCCATGCCCTCACCCATCCGCTGAGCCATGACGTCGTCGTTGTAGGGCACTGCCCAGCCCCCACGGTCGAAGCCGTCTCGGGTGTCTTCATCTGGCCTGCCTGGGGCTTGGACGACTCCATCCATCGACATGCTCAGAGTGGCCGAAATATTGCGCATGGTTCCCCCTTCCGTTGTTGCGGGCGTCGAAGCATCCTCTTGTCGAACTCATTAACTCGCTATCCCTTCATGGGTTTAGTTGTACGGATCCACCATTCGCCCGCGAGCAGGTGCAGGCTGAGAGTCAGAGATCAGGAATGGGGCATCGGTGGCGATCCGAATCCCGTAGGAGGTCAGCACAATCCCGGTAGGCACGCCGACGAAGATCAGCACGGGGCGCCAGAGGGCTACGTCATCGGCAGAGTTCGGACGGATATCGCGACGGGCCGATGCGTGGCTCATGGGTTTGCTCACTCGCGAGTGCGACCAGCGGCTCGCGCCGGCCGGTCATGACGAGTCGGACGCGCCCTCCCACTGGCTGAGCGCGTAACGGGTGCCGTCAGTGTCCTCGAACAAGGCCCACCAGCCGAAGTGTTGGCGGGCCGGTGGAACCGGGAACGTCACACCTCGGGCGGTCAGCTCGGCGTAGGTGGCCTGAATGTCGGGGCAGTCAAAGAACAGGTCCGAGTGCGGCAGCTGTTCCGGCACCGTGCGTCGGGGTTCGTCGGGCCGACGCGGGCTCAACACCAACAACAGGTCCTGGTCCGGCGGCCGAACCTCGATCCAGCGTTCGTCGCCGTAGGTGTCGTCGCGCACCAACAGGAACCCCAGAGCTCCCGTCCAGAAGTCCAGCGCGGCCTGTTGGTCGCTCACTGGGACGATGACCTTCCGCACAGCGGTGATCATGATGATCAGCCCCTCCCGATCTTGGACGTGTAACCGTACTTGATATATCCAAAATGGTAGTATCTGAGATGGACTGTAACATGTGGACGTGAGCTCGACAAGACCAGTACCCGTGCTGACCGCTGCGGGCTTCCAAGTCCTACTTGCGCTGGCTTCCGGGCACACGCACGGTTATGCCGTGATGAGGTTCGTCGAGGAACTCACCGGTGGTCGGGTCCGGCTCGGACCGGGGACCTTGTACCGGACGATCGCTCGGCTCGTCGCCGATGAGGTCGTCACCGAGTCCGAAACCCACGACCCGAGCGCCCCGCATGACGCACGTCGCCGCTACTACCAGCTCACCGCGCTCGGCGAGCAAGTCGTACGCGAGGAAGCCGAACAGCTGGCCCGGATGGTCGACGCCGCCAGCATGGCCGGCCTCCTCGACCCGCAGCGGAGGACCGCATGACTCAGCAACGTCCGCTCGGGCTCGGTACCCACATTTTTGTTCCCGACGCCGATGCGGCGGTCGAGTTCTACCGCGCGGCGTTCGGCGCCAGTGAGCTGATCCGCCACAACCTGCCCGACGGGCGGATCTTGTTCGTCGAGCTCGCCTTCGGCCCTGACAAGCTGCTCCTCAGTCAGGAGATCAGCGAACTCAATGCGCTTGCGCCGGCCAGTGTCGGCGGGTCACCGGTCATGCTGCTGCTCGAGCTCGATGACGTCGACACAACCTTCGCCGACGCCATCGCGCGGGGCGCCACCGTCGAACGACCGGTGGCGGAGATGTTCTGGGGCGAGCGCTACGGGATCGTACGTGATCCCTTCGGTCACCGCTGGGCGCTGTGCACACGCCGCGAGCTCCTCGCTCCCGACGAAGTCGCCCAACGGGTACCCAGCCAGGAAGCAGAAATCGCCTCATGGGCAGACGCTCGACTCGAGTCAGAGGACTAGGGACGAAAGCTCGGCCGTGCCGCAAGTCACGCAATAGGTTGTTCTCAACCGGTCGCCTTGCTGAGCGCGTTCTAAGTACGTGGGCGACTCGAGACCTCGAGGCGAGGTGATCATCTTAGGTGAGCGGCTCGTCGTCCCTGATACCGCGGTCCGCGTTTGCGCGGTCGCCGACTTCACGGCCTGGGTGGCCGACCACCACCGCCCGCTGTTGGACTTCCAGGTAGCCGAGGCCCCACAGCCGGGAGCGTGCGGCGCCTCCCAGTTCGATGAACACCACACCCACCGATCCGCGTCCAGATTCCACGGGGCCAAGTCGTGGTGAGAGTGTCGCCGGCGTGACCGGCTTGCGGACTGTGGCGCCAATGCGTCCGACGGCGTTCGCATCATCGCCGCCGTACAGCGCCTCCTCGCCGGATCATTCGTTGGCTTAGTCCCCAAATCACGCAGATTGTCTCTGCGGAGCGGAATTGGCTCGTAGAGGTCTGACGTGCCGGTCAGGGGTGCAGCAGCATCATGGCGACTAACACGGCGAGCGTCACGAAGGCGATCACGAAAAGCAGAATGAGGTGCCGCGCGTGGCTGGCCGGCTCGACCGGCCGCGCCGACTCGTCAGGCAGCTCCGGCAGGTCGTCGGTCAGGGCGGCGAGCTCGTCCAGGGTCACCGCGGCGAGGGCGGCGGTGCTGCGCTGGTCGAACTCGTCCAGGCTGAGCCGGCCCACGGCGGTATGCCGCTCCAGGGCCCGCAGGACAGTGTCGCGGTCGTCGTCCGACGCCCGCAATGCTGGCTCCGGCATGGCGCGAGCGTACTCGACAACGCAATTCTTTGGATCGTTCACGGCGAATGCGTAATGCCGGTAGTTTCATCGCAGCCGATCGAGGGGGATGGGGACCATGGCTTCAGGCAAACAGCTCATCATCGAGCGCATTCTGCGTGACCGCGCGGGGATCTGGGACCAGATCATCAACGAGCGTGACCTACCCCGACTGATCCTGCGGATGCTGCTCACCTCCGCGATCAGCCTGGCGGTCTATGGCGCGGTGCTCGGCGCCTCAAACGGCTGGCTTCAGGCGCTCGTCTCGACAGTGAAGCTCCCGTTGCTGTTCCTGGTCACCCTGGCGATCTGCCTGCCCACGCTGTACCTGTTCAACCTGGTCTTCGGCGCCCGGCTGTCTGTCCTGCAGGCCTGCGCCCTGATCATGGTGGCGATCACGGTGACCGCCGTACTGACCCTCGCCTTCGCGCCGATCAGCTTGTTCTTCCTGATCACGGCCCGCAGCTACGCATTCTTCAAGCTGCTCAACGTCGCGATCCTCGCCCTGACCGCCCTCGTCGGGCTGCGGTTCCTGACCTCCGGGATGCGCGCGCTCAACGAGCAGGTCGTCGTCCAATCGATGCTCTCCAACCAGGTTGTCGTGACAGCCGACGTGTCACAGCGGGAACTGGTCTCGGCGACGGTCGGCGGGGCGGCCGACCACGCGGCCCAACCGCCCACCAACGGCGACGCGCGGACCGCCCGGCAAAACCGCAACGCCACCACGGCGAAGGCACCGCAACCCGCCGCTGGCGACCGGCCGACGAGCATGCTCTTGCTGTACATCTGGATCCTGTTGTTCGGTTTCGTCGGGACCCAGCTCGCCTGGACCTTGCGCCCGTTCTTCGGCAGCCCCGGCAAGCCGTTCGAGCTGTTCCGCGACATCAGCGGCACGTTCTACGGCAACATCCTGAGCACACTGGGCAGTCTGCTCGGCTGACGCCGGCGCGGCCAGGCGGTCGCAAGACATAGCGAACCCGGCCCGCTTTGGGTTCGGGCGGCTCGTCTGGTTATCACTGCTGATCGGCGACCGTGACTACTTCAAAACCGCGGGTGGTGTAGAGGCGCGCTCTCGGTGCAGCGCTGCCGTGAGGCGCTGGCAGCGTTTGTGACTGGCGGCGGGCAACTACACTCGCATTGGTTTTCTATCGGTCTCCGCCCTGTGTCTGCGGACGTGACGTCATCGAGGTGACGCATGTTCTTGCCGCCGCAAGCAAGGGTTTGCTCAGGCTTTCAGAGTCTGGAGGCCCGCTCCCGCGTGGCGCAGTTAGAGGCCGAGATCACACGGCTCAAGGAAGCGCTGAGGCAGCGGGAGCAGATCGGTGTGGCGACGGGTCTGCTGGCCCAGGGCTTCGCGAACAGTCCTGAGCGGGTCTGGACGCTCGCTGTCGACGACAACGACGAGAACAGTGGCGTTACTCACTCAAGAGTGATGATCGTCAAGGACCCGCCATGACCGGTTATCAGTGGCTTGTGCTGATCGGCATCGCTGTCGTCCTACTCTTCACCTGGCTGCTTCTCATTGATGCGGTTGCCAGAGGACGCTTCGAGGGCAAGACGCTTCAGCTGGACGCAGCGTACCGTCGGTTTTCGTCCAGTGATGGCGTGCCCGACCGCAGCCGAAGGCTACGGGTGAAACTGCTGGCTCTAGGGGTGCTCGTCATCCTCAACGTGGTCGTCTTGGGATTCTTGCTGTCCCGAGGGCCGGGTGAGCGGGCGGCGGAGTCCACCTCCACTCAGAGTGCGACCCCTAGCGGACTGTCCTCGAGCGCCGGTCCCTCACCAGCCTCAGGCCCTAGGAACGGTTCGGAGGAGGAGACCATTCAGTTGGAGGATGTAGCCGACTCCGCAAGGCCCTTCGAAGCCGTTCGAATCCAAGGTACGTACCGCAGTGGAGCAGACACCTTTCTGCGGGTGCAGCGTTGGGAGGGAGGTAGGTGGCTGGATTTCCCGTTACCCACGAAGACCGACCAGTCGGGCCAGTTCACCACTCATGTCGAGTTTGGGCAGCCGGGTCGTTACCGGCTTCGCGTGGTGGACCCCGACTCCGGTGTGACGTCCACACCGTTTGTGCTGGTGATCGAGGCCTGACCGCGTCTGGCTGTCAGCCACCAGGCCCGCGCACCGCCTCCAGCTTGGCGAAGACAACGATGTTGTCCAGGTAGCTGTGTCTGGCTGCGTCGTAGGTGCCACCACAAGTGATCAGTCGCAGTCCCGCATGGTCGATGGGGCCGTAAACCGCGCGACTCGGGAACTGCGACTTCGAGAATCGGGCCACCCGGCTGACGGTGAAGACGGCGGTTTTCCCATCCTTTCGGGTAACGGTCACTCGATCGCCGCGACGCAGGGTGCCTAGGCGGCGAAAGACCCCAGGAACGCCGTCCCAGGTCACGTGCCCGGCGATGACGGCCGGCCCGAGCGCACCTGGTGAGGGCCCTTCAGAGAACCAGCCAGCGTCGGCAGGGTCTCGCGGGACCTCCATCGCTCCATCCTTGTCGAGCCCAAGCTCGACCAAACTCGATCGGACACTAATCCTCGGTATAGACACGGACAGTGGGTCAGATTCCGGCAGAACCAACCCCGTCGTCTGGTCGCGAAGGTTGGTCGGATCCGCTCCTGCTGTCGGTCTATCGGGGGTGGGCTGTGGTGCGCTGAGGGACGTCGACGGGAAGCTGTGATCATCTGGCGCAGGGTCGGGGGTAGACGGCCTTGCTAGCGCTGCCCATATCAACGCGGCGCCGATTATGGCCAGCCCAACAGCGATCAAGCCGCTCACCAGTCGGCTCGCATTCCCGCTGGATGAACTGAACATTTGCTTCGATCCCCTCATGGACAGCGGTCCGTACATACCCTCTGTACAGCATGCGGGAGCGCCTCTGATTTTGCCGGAGCGTACCGATTATCCGGATGATCAGGGTCTGGCTCCAGGTCATGGGTCGCATTGGTCCCAGCAGGCCGGCGGGGTCGCATTGGTCCCAGCAGGCCGGCGGGGTGGCCTTGGCCAGGGAAGCTGTCACCCAGCGGCAAGTGTAGAGGCCTGCGGACAGGCAACATCAATTAGTCACGGTAGCAATGCGACTGGGGACGCGCGATTGACGGTCTAAGGGACAGGGTATGAGCGGCGCAGCGTCAGCGACACAGATGCCGCTATCGCTCGACGTTCCCGAGGCACTCTCCACCACGTCGATGGTCCGCGTGCGTTGCAACTGCATCGCCTCGAGGACGGTCAGGTCCGACTTCAGCGCCGTCTTACGATGGCGAAGGTTGATGTCACGAGAAACGGGGGGTCTCATGACGGCCTGTACGCAGCCAGGGTGTACCGGCATGATCGTCGACGGTTACTGCGACGTCTGCGGTAGTCCCGCCGGCGCAGTCGCGTTCGTTCCAGCAGCGGTTTCAGCGGCGTCACCAGCTCTTGCCGATGAGCCTGGCCTAACGGCAGTCCGCAGAGAGCCGGGATTTCCCCCGAAGCCGAAAACCGGGAGTTTCATAACGGCCTGTACCCAGCCAGGGTGTACCGGCATGATCGTCGACGGTTACTGCGACGTCTGCGGTAGTCCCGCCGGCGCGGTCCCGTTCGTTCCAGCAGCGGTTTCGGCGGCGTCACCAGCTCCTGTCGACGAGCCTGGCTTAATGGCAGTCCCGGCGCCGACACTGGCCCCTGGCCCTATTGACGAGGAGATACCGACCCAGCGGATCCCTCGGGTGAAGATGCCGAGACAGCAGTTATCCACACAAGAGAGGGCCGATCCAGGAACTGCCGACCCTGGAGCTATTGACGCCCAGCAGGTTGATAGGGAGAAGGTTGGCCCGGCGGCTGACGACACCGGGAAGGCTGACGGCGGGATGGAGCTCGCCGAGGGAGAGCCCGACGGCGCCCAGGACTATCGAACGCGAGTCGAGGAGGCCCAGCTGCCCGACGACGTACGGGAAACGGCGCTGCGCGAAGTCGGCAAGCTTGAACGGACCAGTGACCAGAGCCCTGAGTCCGGCGACATCCGGAGCTGGCTCGACACGATTCTCGACCTGCCGTGGACCACCAAGACCACGGATTGGATAGACATTCAGGGATCACGCGAAGTTGAGGCGACACTGCGGAAGTTGATTAAGCCGGCGATTGCCGACACCGAGAAGGTTGACCCCGAGAAGGCCGACACTGCGAAGGTGGATACCGCGGAGGTGGACCCGGCGGCTGCCGACACTGCGAAGGTGGATGCCGCGGTGGTGGATCCGGCGGCTGCCGACACTGCGAAGGTGGCGGTGGTGGATCCGGCGGCTGACGACACCGCGAAGGCAGACACCGCGAGGGTTGACACAGCGACTGCCGGCCCACACGATAGCGACACAGTGGAGATGCCTGCAGTCATTGCGGTACCTAGCGGAGATCGGCATCCACGTCCTCAACCCCCGGAACAGCAGGTTCTTGGACCGGAGCCGGTTCAGACTCCTCTGAAGAAAAGGCGCTTTGGATACCGGGCGCTGGCCGCCATGGCCTTGGCGGCGCTGCTTATCGGTGCATTGTTGTTCGCCGCGAGTAGAGATCGCGGCGTGACTGCACAATCCGTCCCTACCGTTACGGCGACCGCAACCGCGACGGTGACCAAGCCGACGAATGAGCCGTCAAATGAATCGACCGGCACGGGGGGAGAAGAGCAGACCATTCAGTTGGAGGATGTGCCCGACCCTGCCAGGCCTTTCGAAACGGTTCGAATCCAAGGTGCGTACCGTGGTAAAGGAGATACTTTTCTGCAGGTGCAGCGCCGGGAGAATGGCAAGTGGCTGGACTTCCCGCTACCCGCGAAGACCGACCAGGCGGGCCAGTTCACGGCTTATGTCGAGTTTGGGCAGCCGGGTCGTTACCGGCTTCGCCTGCTCGACCCCGACTCCGGCGTGAAATCGAAAACCTTTGTGTTGGTCATTAAGGGCTGACCGCATCTGTTGCACGGTGCGCTTGGTGAAAGTCAGGCGTAGGTAGAAGTCAGGCATGGTATACAAGTGAGGCAGCACTGACGGATTCGAGAAGTGCTTCGGTGTCCAAGGACATCGGCTGCCGATATCGGGGGTCGAATGGTGGGACACGACATCGCGACTGAGCACGGGGTGGTGCTCCCAAACTGAGGCAGTGGATACATGACTAAGTTGCGCAACTCGCTCATACTCGCCGCGGCCGCGGCTCTGCTATCCGTACCGATGAGTGCGACGGCCGACACGACTGTCAAGGCAAAGCTTGTGGAACAAAATGGCAGCGGCGCTAGCGGCACAGTCACTCTGACGGCACTGGACAACGGTGGTCTTAAGGTGGTCATCCATTCGCAAGGCCTGGTGCCGGGCCAGCCCCACGCCCAGCACCTCCATGGGTCAGCGCACGGGGGCCATTTCGGGTGCCCCACTCTGAAGGAGAACGACAGCGATGGCGACGGGGTCCTCACCAACGAGGAAGCGACCGGGGAGTACGGCACAGTCTTCTTGGCGCTGACAACCAGTGGTGGTGCGACGCCGCAAGACGGCCTGGCTGTCGACCGGATGCCGGTGGCCGACTCCAAGGGCGGTCTTGACTACGAACGGACGTTCAGCGCCAAGGCAGTTCCGGAGGGCCTGCTGGAGCACCTATCCTCAGTGCACGTCGTGCAGCACGGCATCGACGCCAACAACAACGACAAATATGACGTGGATGCCCTGGGTGTCTCGACATTCGCAGACAGCCTGGGAGTGCCCAATATTCCGGAGGAAGCAACCGACCCCGCTAGCTGCGGCGTCGTCCAGGGGGCGGGCATGACGGGACGGCCGCGCGGTGGGGTCGAGACCGGCGGCGCCCCGGTGGCTGACGTGAATGCGCCTCTCGCTGTAGCAGGGGCTGCTCTCCTGCTGCTGTCTGCGGGCTTTGGTGTTTCCGCGGCGGCCCGTTCGCGCCGGCACAGGGCCGATGATGGGCAAACGCCCGCTTAGCAAGGCAGCTTCTGAGTTGCCGTGGAGGTCCATTCTGGACGTTGCGAGTGGCCTCCACACGACAACGACAGCTGCGCCTCGGCACGCGTCATCGAACGAATTCTCAGAATTAATCGCATGTTGCAGATTCTGATTGCGATACGTGGGTAGGGGTTAGTCGCTTCTAACTCGGGGGAAGGCGTTCGACGCGCCCCCGCGCCTACGCCTTTTGGAGGGGAACGATGAAAATCGGGGGACCGCGCTTCTTCCAGCGATCTGTGTTACTCGCCGCTGCCTGCATGCTGGCGGTGGCGCTGACGGCCTGTACGGGCAAGGGCGGCGGGTATTTGCCGCCTCAAGCGCCCACGTTCACTGGCGAGGCATCGTTCGGCTTCACGTTCAGCTGCCAGAGGGGTGATATCAAGATCGAGCTCTCCTACAACGACAAGGGCAAGAGCCCGCTCGGCTCGTCGTTCGGGATTCACGGCATAGTCGACGTATTTGACCCGGTGTTGGAGTCCGCCGTCTGCATAGACGAGGACGCGCCTCCCGAAAGCGAGTTCGGGAACCAGCTGATCTTCCTAGGCCGCTACCGGCTTACGTCGGGGGCGCCGGCGAAGCTGCGCACTTGCCCGACGACTGAGACGTCGACCTCGCCGCTGTGTCGCTTCGAAGTGACCGTGCGGGACAACGACCAGAACTTCGCCCCGTCCCCGGGTGACTACTTCTCGATCAAGCTATCGACCGCTACCACAACGCCGTGTAATTCGTATCCGCCGGACCCCGACTGCTCGCAGCTACCTGCTGGGAGTGTGGTCTATGCTCGGGCGGGCTTGTTGGCGGGCGGCAACATTACCGTCAAATAACGCCCGCGAATGATCGCTTAATCACCGGGGGACAAAGGGTTATGGATTCTCACGATCGCGCTGCTCGGCCGGGCTGGTATCACCGTCACTTTTCACGCCGCAAGTTCGTCGCCGGGGCGGCCGGCCTGTCAGCCGGCGCAGTGGTCGGCGCCCAGCTGCCAAACCTCGCGCATGCCGCGGAAACCGGAGGCTTGCACGGTGCCGAGCTTCGGGGCATGTACCTGACGAGCAAGAACCGGCTGGCCGAGGGCCGGTTCGGGCTCATGTTCAAGCGGCTTCCGGCCTTCGCGCCGCCTGATGCGCTGCTGGACAGCCTGGCAAGCAAGATGGTCGAGCCAGACACCAGCGACGCATTCCTCGCCACAAGTTCGCGCCTGTTCGCCGGGTTCACGTTCATCGGGCAGTTCCTCGACCACGACATCACCCTGGACACCACCCCGCTCGATCAGCAGCAGGAAGACCCCGATGCAACCGTCAACTTCCGGACGGCGCGCTATGACCTCGACTCTGTCTACGGCCAAGGTCCGGGAAAAGATCCCCAGTTCTACGAGCCGAACGACCCGGACAGACTGCTGCTGAAGACGAATGTCAACGGTGTGTTGGACGTGCCGCGTGACGGCAACCGAGCGATCATCGGCGACAAACGCAACGACGAGAACCTGATCATCGTCCAGTTCCACAAGGCCGTCATCCAGTTCCACAACCAGATCGTCGAGTACGCCCGGGCGCAGGGTGTGCGCAAGGAATGGGTGTTCGAGACCGCGCGCCGGCTGACGCGGTGGCACTACCAGTGGGCCGTGATCCATGACTTCCTCCCGCGATTCGTCGGCGACGAGCTCGTCGGTACAAATGGCACGGTATACAAGGAGGTGGCCGGGAAGTCGCCGGTGATCAACCTGAATTACTACAAGCCGACCAACAAGGACGGCCGTCCGTTCATGCCGGTCGAGTTCGCCGTCGCGGCCTATCGGTTCGGCCACAGCCTCATCCGGCCCTTCTACGTCCTCAATGACAGCGGAGTCGTCGATGTCTTCGGATCCGAAGGCGGCCGTAACCTCAATGGCGGCCGACCCATACCGTCCGACCTGGTCATTGAGTGGAAGAACATCCTTCCGGTCGATCCCAACTTTCCGGCTCGGAAGCCGCGGAAGATCGATACGAAGCTATCGATCCCGCTCAGTACCCTGCCCGGGTCAGCTGTCCCGCCTCCTGACCCGACGATCAACCTTGCCGTGCGCAACAATCGCCGGGGCAAGAAAGTCGGCTTGCCATCAGGCCAGCAGGTGGCTAAGGCGATGCGGATCACCCCTCTGTCCAGCAGCACGCTGGGGCTCACCGATTCGGGATGGGGCGGCGAGGCGCCACTGTGGTTCTACATTCTGAAGGAGGCCGAGCTGCCGCCGTACAACGGTGAGCAGCTCGGGCCGGTGGGCGGCCGGATCATGGCTGAGACCCTCGTTGGGATCCTGCAGCGGGACCCGAATTCGTATCTATATTTGGACCCGTCCTGGAAGCCCGCCCCACCCATCGCGCGGACGACCGGCCAATTTACATTCGCCGACCTGCTGGAATTCGCAGGTGCTGCCTGATTGCTAGAGCCCACCCGCCGCGAGCCGCGCGCTAGTGTCGGTTGCCCTGCGAATGGTGCGCTGGGCCGCCCTGCGACCAAATCGACCTGGACGCGGCCGAGCTGCAGTTCGGCGAGGTCGCCGTTAAGTTGTCCAGCCGGCGCGACTTTGCGCTCGCACCAAGGAGCCACCGGCCTCCGAAGGTCCCACCAATGGCGCAGCACTGTACGACGTGGGCGCTAGCGAACTGTTCGATCGGATTGCCTGGATTCGGTAGCTGTTCGGCAGCCCAGATCAGCGCGACACGGTTCCCGTCACTCAGATCGACCCGGACGCCTCTTGCTGAACTTCCGTCATGACCGCTTGCTTTCGCTCCCGCTCGTCGAGCTCGAGACGGAAGGAACGGCTCAGTTTCTTCCGCAGGATTATCCCCAGCACCACGGTCAGCACCAGGGTCGCCAGCAACACCGCCATCTGCCGGTTGTCACCGCCGGACAAGATGTCGGCGGCGATGCCGTCACTGTTCGCCGACCGATTGAACATCACGTGCGTGACGGCTACCAGCAGCACGCTGTTGACGGCACCGCGGAGCACCATGCCGAACAGCGACCTGACGACGATCGTCACGACGAAGAGCAAAGTGAAGGCCACGACGAGGTCGAGGGCCGACGCAACCTCCCCATTGATGACCTGCAGCGGCATGTGGACGGCCGTGAACGGCAGACCCGTCAGCGCGGCCGCGAGGAAGAAGTTATGTCGGCGCTCCAGGTGGGTTTGGAAGAATCCGGCCCAGGTGGCCTCCTCCCAGATGTTGATCAGGAAGAAGTCGGCTGCGATGCCCAGGAGCTCGCCGGCAAGGACGGTTAGCGCGACCTTGCCAAGTTCGACGTCGAATTAGGCTCGGTTGATCTGCGCGACCTGCGCGAGATCCTGACGCACACGCTGCTCCTGTACACCCAGCAGAACGGCCGAGCAGTACTCAAGGAGCACGATCGCGCCGTCAGATGGAGCGCGAGCACGCATCAGCAGGCGTTTGCTCTGATAGGAGCGGCTGCCACTGGCCGGTCAACAAGTTATTTTGGGGCAGCACTTCCCATCCCCGTGGGTATGAAGGTTGAGGTGAAGCCGGAGGAGGGGGAGTGATGGAACGCAACGTCGTATCGCTCGAAACAGCTAAGAGGCTCAAGGCGGTGGGATTCCCGCGCGTGTCGATGTGGCATTATTCCGAGGGCATGGACCCCTCAGATGAGTTGTTTTTTACGCAGTCCAGCGGTTCCACGCAATTCGACATCGCCGCTCCTACAGCTCAGGAGATAGCCGACCAGCTGCCGGGGTCCTGGTCTGTAGTGAACAGCAAAGTCACCTCAAACTATCACGCGGCCTACCACGGCAGCGGCGGCGACAGAGTAAACGTGGACGCCGATACCCTGGCCGAAGCCTTAGCAAATTTGCTACTAAAGCTGGTAGACGGTGGAGACTTAAAGTTTATGCGTTAAAGACATCACTGTTGGGACTGGGTCGTCAATGCAACTACGCATATAAATTTGGCCGATCGTGGACTATAACCTAGCGGTGCTTTTACCGGTGGTGTGACGACTGCGTGAAGGGGGCTGGACACCACTGCAGACAAATTGAGGCCGCCAGGCCCTACAGAATAAAGGGAGGTGAAAGTGAGTAATGATGAGCTAACCCAGCTTTTAGTGTGGGCGTATAAACAGGGCTTCTTAGATGCGACTCAGGTATTAACTGAATCCGTAAAGTCACTGCAGGACGCCAAAATACGGGCTCAGCTCCTGGGGGGTTTAGAGGCATTATCGAAGCCAGCCGCCCCACATAAGCCCGAGGCGGAGGGCAGCGAGTGATCAAGCACCTACCGGCTGTTCTGATAATCGTGGGCACGCTTGCGATCTGGGCCTTCTACGCGATACTTGCCGTGGCCGGCCTTTGGCGGCAATCAGGCGTGGAACTGATCCGGGCCACCATGATCATTTAGCGATCATTCGGCGGCGCATGATCGCTCGGGGCCAGTCTCAATTCCAGGCGATGGATACAACGTCGACATCGCCGGACACGCCCTTAAGGCTCACCGAGCGCGGTTCGCTCGTCGGTAGGGACCCGGCGAGTGCGGTCGTCGCTGCCGAGGCGAGGATCTCGCCGCCGCGGGCCAGCGCGGCAATCCTGGCGGCGACATGAACTTCCTTGCCGCTGTAGTCCGAGCCGCGGCGGGTCGCTACGGCCGAGTGCACGCCAATGCGCACCGCAGGGGCGAATCCGTGCGTCCGGCGTTGTTCGGCAAGCGCGCGTTGCACCGCCGTGGCGCAGACGATCGCGGCAGCGGCCGAGTCGAATGCCACAAAGAACCCGTCGCCGGTGGAGTTGACCACCTCGCCTCCGTGGTCGAGGAACACCGCGCGCAGGGTGTCATCGTGCCAGCGAAGGAGGTGCTCCCAGGCCTCGTCCCCAATGGCTGCGGCGATGTTCGTCGAGGCGACGATGTCGGTGAACATGAACGTCTTGTGGGCGATGCTGAGGGTGGCCTTCCGCTCGGTGGCTGCCCGAATGGCGTCGGCCGCCGCAGCCTCATCCCGGACGGCTCCCAGGCGATGGAACTCCTCCCGCGCTGCTCCGAGCTCCAGATCCGCCTCGTCGTCTCGTCCGAGCTGCTGCAGCGCCGAGGCCAGGAGCGCGCGGTCCCGTGCGAGCTCGTACGGCGCGCCTACCTCGCGCCAGCGGCCGATACCGCTTTGCAGCTCCCGCCTCGCTCCATCAGCGTCGCCCTCGGCGAGGAGTACCCGCCCCCAGCTGTCGTGCTTGCTCCCGCGTAGCGCCGGCGAGTCGTAGACGGCGCTCATCTCCCCCAGCTCTTCGGCCGAAGCTCGCGCGGTCGCCGTATCACCGGCGGCGATCGCGATCTCGACTTGCGCGGGCAGCATACGGGCACGGGCCCATTGCTCGCGGGTCTCTGCAAGCGCCGAACGGATCGCTCCGTACGCCGCGGTGATCTTGCCCTCGGAAAAGCGCATGAGAGCGAGGGCGGGCTGCGGGATCCGCCCGAGCGCGTGGGCCTGCCGCAAGGCGTCCTCCGCACCCTCGAGGTCGCCCAGCCGGAACCGGATCTCCCCAAGCGCGTAGAACCCGTCGGCCAGCGGCGACGTCGCGTCGTACGCGGCGAGCTCCATGGTGGCCTGCCGCAGCTCCTGCTCGGCTCTGACCAGCGCGCCCTGCAAGGCGACGATCTCCGCGCGGTGGACCCGGCAGATGCCCGGAAAGCCGTTGATGGCCTGCCGCTCACACCACCGGCTAGTGGCCTCGGTCCATTCACTGGCCCGCCTGTAGTCGGTTGTGTCGCGACAGGACGAGATCATGCAGCAGTACGCCACGCCAGTCATGAACGGGTTCAGCTCGCCGTTCACGGCGGCGATGGTGGCCTCCTCCAAGAGGTGGAATCCCTCGTCGGTGCGTCCTCCCGCAATCAAGAGCCGTCCTTGCTGCAACAGTCCCCAGGCCCTGATGTCGGCGTCCTGGAATCGCGTGCCGAGTTCGACGGCCCGTCCCCCGAGCCTGATGGCCGACTCGACGTCACCGGCGTG
>DASUYM010000291.1:0-12226 GCA_036377435.1 Propionibacteriaceae bacterium | reverse complement strand
TCATAGACACGCAATTTCATGCTGCGCTGAATAGCGGATTGGTTGCCTTCCTCCAGCGGCTACGAAAGGAAGGAGCGCAACTGAGGAAGGACTTTATTCGGAAGGTTCAAAAAGCTGGTGAGACTCCTTGAACTTATTTCCAGTTAAACATGAATGAGCTAATCGTTCCAGGTGATGGCTACACGCTCAGGGTTGAATTTGCCGCCCCGGCCCTCAGCCCGATTCACCACGATATACCGGATAATTGTGCCGATCACTGCCCGCTTCTGATCGGTGTCCAGCTCGTCGTACGCCAGGTCGGCCTGGTGGATTTTCAGACTGTGCTGCCTGACCCGCGCGATCTGGGCTTGCCGTAACTCCTTGGCCTGCGCTTCCAGCTGTTGTACGGCTGGGAAGACCGTCTCCGCGGAAAGCTCTCCCTTCGTATACGCCTTCATCAGCTCGGCTTTGCGGTTCAAGACCTCCGGTAAGCCGTTGTCTGATTCTGGTTCTAACTCATATGGCTCATCATTCATTTCTTCTGCCAGTTTCTGGCGCACGAACTGGCTATTCGCACTTGACCGTGGTGCCCTGCCTGGTCAAGGTGTTCACGCCGCGTGTCGGGCGGCGCTGGTGAGCAGGATACGGGCTTGGTAGTGGGCGGGGTTTCTGTATCCCCGGCCGGTGCGTTTGATCTGCTTGATGCCGGTGTTCGCTGCTTCGGTGCGGGCGTTGGTGACGCGGGTGCTGATGAGCACCTCGATAGCCGGCCACCAGGCCTCGATGGTGGCCCAGAGCCGCCAGGTCTCTTCCATATCGGCGGCCACGACGTAACAACCCAAGACCATCTTCTCGGTGCGGGCCGGCTCGATCGTGCTGGTGTTGAGGAGTCTTCGGAGCTGTTCTTTTACTCCCCATGCGGCCGACAACTCATCGGTGGGGTCGTCGAGGTCGAACACCGCCTGGAGCCGGGCCTTCGCCTTCTCGGTGAGGGTGTCGTAGCCGCGGAGCAGCAGCCTCCGGTTCGCCCAGGCCGGGTCGATCTTGCGGCCGCGGCGCTGCTCCCGGTCCCGGACCAGCCGCTGCCGCACCCGGGTCAGCATCTGGTTGGCCAGCTGCACTAGGTGGAACGCATCGACGCTGATCTTCGCGTTCGGCAATTGCTCGGTGATCGCCTTCTTAAACGCCGCCGACGGGTCGATCGCCACCACCTGGATCCGGTCCCGCCACGCCTGGGCGCGGGTTGCCAGCCAGCCGCCGACGGCGGCGGAGTCACGACCGTCCACAATGCCGAGAACCTGACCAGACGTGGCGTTGACGATGGTCGACATCCACGGTTCCACCCGCCGCCACCCACCGGTCTGGTCGCGGAACCAGCGGACCCGGCGGTAGCGGTGCTCATCGATTCCCAGCCGGCGTAGGTGGAGGTCGTCCACGTCGGGCAGCAGCACCGCAGCGGCGTTCACGGTGGCCTGCACCGTCCACCAGGCGACCCGGAATGCCGCGGCAACCTCGGCGACCGCCCGACCCGAGTCGATCACCGCCTCCAGCACCGCCGCCCTCAGTCGGGTGGTGCACCGGGCTCGCAGCGGCACTTGCTCCGAGGCCGGGGTGAACGTCCGCCGACCACAGGCCGGCTCAGCACAGATGAGCCGCGGCTTGCGCACCACCAGCTCGATCCGGCCCGCATGCGGCATGTCGCGGATCCGCTGCACCGTCCAGGCGTGCACCCGCGAGGACACCACCCCGCATGCCGGACAGCCCTCGTCGCCGATGACAGCCTCGACCTTGACTCGGCGACCACCCAACGGCAGATCGACCGCTTCGATAACCCGATAGCCGGGCAGATTGAAGATCACGCTCGCAGCATCACGCGGCGAGCCCGTAGGCTCGAACAAGCTCGTGGTCCTTCCTCGATGGATGAATAGACACACCCATCTCAGCGCAGGGCCACGAGCCCTTGCATCAACGACTCACCACGCTCAACTGCGAAGCGCCCACGAACTCCTCAACCAGTCCGTCGAGCTTCGGGCCCGACATGCTGACACGGCCACAGGGCTGCTCGCATTTGTAGAAAAAGCTGCCGTGCCCTCTGTTGCCGTGTAACTGGCGCGAGCACTCACCACAGCGGGCGATGCCAGACAGCAAATACTTCCGAGCACCGAGACGAATACCGTGTTTTCGCGCAGTTATCGTGGCGACCACGTACTCCCAAGTCTCGACGTCCAGAACGGCCGGATACTGCCCTCTGACGGGCTGGCCGTCAGCGTCCCTGAACAGCTCGCCACGGTACACCCGGAACCCGGCCAGCCTGGGATTTAACAACATCTGGCGCATGACCTGGTGCTGCCAGAGGTTGTTTTTCGTCGTGCGTACACCGGCCCGGTTCCACTGCCGGACGATGGTGTGGATACCGACGCCGGCGATCACGTCACGCGCAGCCTGCCGGATCAGGGCAGCTTCTTCCTCGTTAATCGTGCATTTATCGACCTGCCAGCCGAAGGGACGGTTGCCGCCGACCGGGACGCCGGCCTGAGCCAGCTGTAGGTGCTTGGCCGCGATTCGGCGTCCCGAGTCGGCTGAGGACTTATTCGCCACGTTGACCATTAGCCGGGCATAAAAGCGGCCGTCGGAAGTCGAGAGGTCGACGTCCTTGTTGGCGGTGGCGAACACCAGGCCCTGGCGTGTCTCATAGAGGTCGATGAGCCGCTCGAGGTCGCGCGGTTGGCGAGCCAGCCGATCGGAATCCCAGACGCAGATACCGTCAATGAGACCGGAGGCTAGATCGGTCAGCAGCTGCTCGAAGCCGGGCCGCACGACACGCCGCTTGTAAGCGCTGACACCGGCGTCCTCGTACTCGCGAGTAATCTGCCAACAACGATCTGCGGCGGTCTTCTCGTTGGCCTCACGCTGGCGCTGGAGGCCGAGCTGCATGCCCTCGGTCTCTTCTGACAGTCGTATGTACGACCCGACCCGCACGCCCGACTCCCCGCCACGCAGAATTGCCTCCATGACCAACCCCTCGCTGAGGCTCACCGGCAACCCTGAAGCCGACCGCCTGCTGACCGAAGACGACAATGCACTTCTTTTAGCAATGGTATTGGACCAGCAGGTGCCGATGGAGAAGGCGTTCAGCGGGCCGCTGGTGATCGCGCAGCGCATGGGCGGACGATTGGACGTTACGAAGATTGCCTCGATGAGTGAAGACGAGTTCATTGAATTGTGCTCACAACGACCGGCGATCCACCGATTCCCGGCAGCCATGGCCAGGCGCATTCGCCAGGTCTGCCAGGTGCTGACCGAGGACTACGACGGTCAGGCAGCAAACCTCTGGAGGGATGCTCGGTCCGGTGATGAGGTCAGGGCCAACCTCGGCCGGCTGCCCGGGTTCGGACCCGACAAGGCGGCCATCTTCACCGCGGTGCTCGGCAAGCTGCGGGGGATCACGCCCGAGGGTTGGCGTACCGCAGCCGGCTACTACGGCGAGCCCGACACGTTCCGTTCGGTTGCCGACATCGTCGACTACGACTCGCTGCAGAAGGTACGGGAGACGAAGAAGTCGGTCAAAGCAGCAAAGAAGGCTTCATCTGATGGCAATCCCGCTGTTCGGACCGGTCCATGATCAGCGCTCAGGATGCTGAAGCGGGGGTCGCCGACGTCAGACGCAGCCGGCCTTACCATGTGCTGGTCGGCGTCGGGCTGGTGAGCTACGGCGTCATCCATCTGGTGGTCGCCTGGATCGCGCTTCAGCTCGTCTTCGGGAAGCGGGCTGAGGCGTCGCCCGAAGGCGCCTTGAGTCAATTGGGTAAGCAACCGCTGGGGGCCGTGCTGCTTTGGATCATGGCCATCGGACTCTTCACGCTCACACTCTGGCAAGCAGTTGAGGCAACGATCGGTCGTGATCAGCCAGGTCGCGACAGCAGGTTACGACGCCGATTCATGTCCGCCGGACGCGCCATCGTCTACCTGGCTTTGGGGGTTCTAGCCGTCGGCATCGCGATCGGGTCGACATCAGGTTCAGGCGACCGCGAGGAAACATTCACTGCGAAGCTGATGTCAGTCCCATTCGGCCAGGTGCTAGTCGCTTCCGTTGGTGCTGTCGTGATTGGCGTGGGGATCGCCCAGTTCATCAAGGGCGTGAAACAAAAGTTCACCGAAGACCTCGACCGCGGTGCACCGCCAGCCGTGTGCCGGCTCGGCACTGTGGGCTACTGCGCCAGGGGGATAGCGCTGGCCATTATTGGGGGACTGTTCGTCTGGGCGGCGATCACCTACGACCCCGAGAAGGCGGGTGGGATGGATGCCGCCCTCGCGACCATCCGGGACCAGCCATTCGGTTCGGTGTTGCTCACGATCATGGCCGTTGGCATCGCGTGCTTTGGAATCTATTGCTTCTTCTGGGCCAAAATGGCGCGTTACTGAGTCTCGAGCTGGCGGCGCAGCTTCGGAGGCGCCTTGATCAGCCACGAGTCAGTGATCAGCTCGCGCAGCTCGTCATGATCAATGCTGGCCAGGTTCACCAGCACGATGGGATGCCCCTCGTAGTGCGAGGTGGTGAAGAATGCGTCCGGGTTAGATCTCAACAGCGCCTCCTTCTCGCCCATGTCGGATACGAACACGACCAGGCCGCCCTCGGCCTCCGTCCGAAGTCGCAGGAATCCCTTGCCGGCCACCTTGTATCCAGGCGTTTGATACCACTGCTCCTCGGTGGTGCCGGGCAGCGACAACGCGATCGCGCGGACGTCGTCTTCTGTGGCCACTAGTCGGCCGCTCCCTTGAACGACGCACGCGCTCGCATCGTGTTGTGTGTTTTAGCCTGCGACTCGCCGGACCAGGAGGCCAGGCCCATACCGCAGCGATGGCAACGATTCTCCCGGGCAGGGCGGGGCAGTGCCCGATTGGGCAACGGAAGTGGCTTTCCTGACGCCATGGTTCGACCATACGGCAGCCGATGTACCGAGCTTCCGGCGTCGACGTACCCGAATTGCCGACGAGGAGGTTCGGCTGGACATGAGCGAGGGCGACGCGCACGAGCTCTGGCAGCTGCCCGTGCACCTGGAGTGCGCAGCCACAGTACTCGAAGCCGATCCTTGAGGTGTCATGGCGTGGACCTTCCGACTGGCGAGATGCTCCCTGTTTCATGCACAACAGCGACACCGCGGGGCGACGCTGGGGCAAACCATCGAGATTGGGCCAGACCATCGAGAAGCCGAACCGGATCGCTGGGTCTTCCTGCTTCGCCTCGGTTCCCGAGCGGTGCGACAGGACATGGCTGGGTTCGCGGCCATGATCAAGTACCGACCTATGCCGGCGACGCATAGAGCAGGTCATCGAGGGCTCGGCGCATTCACCAATTTCGTGATCTGATCTATGCGGAAGGGCTCGTCGTAGGGTGGCACGCATTCTCCGATGACGGCGCATTGCACGGGCCCGCGACTTTCTTGCCGACCTCGGTGTGCAAGTGTCGTCCTAAGCCCGTGCGGGCCACGCGTGGGGCATGATTACCAAGATCAACTAGTGGGGGAGTGCGGGGAGCCTGCTCATGATCAACACTGGATCCGAGAGGCCGATTGGCTACTGGCTGAAGAAGCTGGACGGTCTCATCGACGGACAGTTCGAGCGCCGGCTCAGCGGGGCCGGTCTGTCTCGTCGGCAGTGGCAGCTGCTCAACCTGCTCGAGGATGGTCCAAGATCCGTTCCGGACCTACAGGCTGAACTCGAACCCTTCCTGCGGGGGGACGCAGGCGACCTGGAGGACGCGCTGGCGGGGCTGGTCACTCGAGGTTGGGCGGAGTCGACAGACAACATCGCGAATCTGACTGAAACCGGGCAGGCGCAGTTTGGCGTCGTCAAGGCCAAGGTGGCCGAGCTACGCCAAGTCCTGGTGGCCGGGATCTCACCCGAGGAATACGAAGCCACTATTGACGTTCTCGCCAGAATGGCCGCCAACCTCGAGCCAACTCAGGCTGAAGCAGACTAGTGTCCTGGGCTGCGGGTCCGGCCCAAGATCAGATCACTCGGGCGGTCGCAGGACGACTTCCGGCCGCAGCAGAGAGTTTTGTCCACTGGGCCGAGCGACAAGGCAGACGGCGGTGAGCACAGCCGCGGCGGTCAAATTCAGAAGCGTTCCGGGCCCGACGGCCAAGCATCGCACCGTGATCATTGCTAGCCCACCAAAGCCAGCAACACAGCAGCGGCTGCTCTGGCTGTCAGTTGCCGTCGTGCCAGATCCAGGCGATGAGCGGAGCAATACAACGGTTGTCCGAGTGACGAACGCTGACACCAACACCGATGTCGTCTGGATGCCCATGGTGCAGAGCACTAAACCGGTGCCCAGCAGTGCTCCCATCACGGCTCCGCGGGCGACGGTTTGCCGATCCAGCTCGTGCAAGACACGGGGTCGCAGGGCCAGCAGGGTGAACGTGGCCACGATGAAGCGCCAACTGACAAGCCGCGACGGGCTCACCTCGCCAAGCGTCGCCTTGACCACAACGAAGCTGGCGCCCATGTGATGGCCACACCCAGCACGACCAGGCAAGCAGGCATTCGCACCTTGGACCGAGGCCACATGAACTCGTGCCGGCGGGTTGGCGATCATGTGGCGTCGGTTCTTTCGAGCTGCCGGCTACCGTCGTGGACCCACCGTTCCGGGCAGTCCTACTACGGAGAGGCCCCCGTCGCGGTTGATCCGCACTTTTTGGCGTCATCAGCAGCTGTGAAAGACGTGGTTTAGCGGAAAACTCGCCCGGCCTTCTCAGACGGCTCGCGCGGCGGCGGGATCCCGCCGTGTGTGTCGAAACAGTTGACCAGACCGATCAGGAATCGAGAAGCGCGGGCCCCCGAGCCGCAGCTAGCGTGGCTGCCATGGACATCACCACCACGACTACAGGAGTGACCATGACCGGCTCTTCCACCGAGGGAATCAAGACCGTGCTACATCCCGTTTCCGACCTTGCGACGGTCAAGGAGGTGTACGCCGCCCTGCTCGGCGTACCGCCGCAGACCGATGAGTCCTACTACGTCGGCTTCGAGGCCGCGGGCCAGCACATCGGGCTGGTGCCGGGCGGTGGACCGCAGGGCATGACCTCACCGGTGGCCTTCTGGCACGTGCCGGACCTCGAGGCGAAGCTGGCCGAGGTGACCGCCGCGGGTGCCTCCGTGAAAGAGCCCGCACACGACGTCGGTGGCGGCCGCGTGGTGGCCACCGTCACCGACCCCGATGGCAACGTCCTTGGGCTGCTTCAGGACCGGTGAGTACCGACTCCCGCTCCCGCGCTCAGCGTCGCCGCGACACCGAGCATCGGCTCACCGACGATGGCGCACCGTCCGCCAAGGCATTGACCACCCAGACCTCGGCCGGCACGGCCCCATGCCCGGGCCCAGAGGTTCCACGGGACGAAGGGAAGGAGAACCAGGCATACGCTCGAAGCTGGTTAGATCGAGCCAGCCGACGCCGACGGAGACCGCGAAGGCGGCCCCCGCATATTCAGATGGAGACACGATGAGCACGGCCACGAGGACGGATATGCAGTCGTCTGCGCTGTATCTCGCCGACAGCCACGAGCTGATCCGCGTGCAGGGCGCGCGCGAGAACAACCTCAAGGACGTCAGCGTCGAGATCCCGAAGCGCCGGCTGACGGTGTTCACCGGAGTCTCCGGCTCGGGCAAAAGCTCGCTGGTGTTCGACACGATCGCCGCGGAGTCGCAGCGGATGATCAATGAGACCTACAGCGCCTTCGTGCAGGGCTTCATGCCGACGCTGGCCCGCCCCGAGGTCGACGTACTGGAAGGCCTAACGACGGCCATCATCGTCGACCAGGAGCGAATGGGCACGAACCCCCGCTCCACCGTCGGCACCGCTACCGACGCCAACGCGCTGCTGCGCATTCTCTTCAGTCGGCTCGGGCAGCCGCACATCGGCCCACCGACGGCCTTCTCGTTCAACGTCCCGAGGCGGACCGCCAGCGGGTCGATGACCGCCGACAAGGGCAAGGGGGAGCGGCTCGTGGTGCGCAACGCCGTCTACCAAGGCGGCATGTGCCCGCGCTGCGAGGGCATGGGCTCGGTCAACGACTTCGACCTATCCGCGCTGTATGACGACACCAGGTCGCTCAGCGAGGGCGCGCTCACCATCCCTGGGTACAGCATGGACGGCTGGTACGGCCGTATCTTCAGCGGCAGCGGCTACTTCGATATGGATAAGCCGATCGGGAAGTTCACCAAGAAGGAGCTTCATGACCTGCTCTACCGGGAGCCGACCAAGATCAAAGTCGAGGGGATCAACCTGACCTACGAGGGCGTGATCCCAAGGATCCAGAAGTCGATGCTCTCCAAGGACGTCGACGCCATGCAGCCGCACATCCGCGCGTTCGTGGAGCGGGCGGTGACGTTCACGACCTGTCCCGAGTGTGATGGCACCCGACTCAGTAAGGAGGCACGGTCGTCGAAGATCAGGGGGATCAACATCGCCGACGTCTGCGCGATGCAGATCACCGACCTGGCCGACTGGGTCCGGGGACTCGACGAGCCGTCAGTCGCCCCACTGCTCACCGGGCTGCAGCATCTCCTCGACTCGTTCGCGGAGACCGGGCTGGGCTACCTTTCGCTCGACCGGCCGTCGGGCACGCTCTCTGGCGGCGAGGCGCAGCGTACCAAGATGATCCGCCACCTCGGCTCCTCGCTCACCGACATCACCTATGTCTTCGACGAGCCCACGATCGGACTGCACCCCCATGACATCGAGCGAATGAACGACCTGCTGCTGCAACTGCGGGACAAGGGCAACACCGTGCTCGTCGTGGAGCACAAGCCCGAGACCATCGCGATCGCCGACCACGTCGTCGACCTCGGCCCCGGCGCCGGCACTGCCGGTGGCAAGGTGGTGTTCGAGGGCACCGTAGACGGGCTGCAGGCCAGCCACACCCTCACCGGGCGGCATCTCGACGACCGGGCCGCCCTCAAGGAGACGGTGCGGACGCCCACCAGCACGCTGGCGATCCGCGGCGCGTCGTTGCACAACCTCCAAGACGTGGATGTTGACATCCCGCTCGGGGTGCTCTCAGTGGTCACAGGCGTGGCCGGCTCCGGCAAGAGCTCGCTGATCCACGGCTCGGTCTCCGGCCGCGACGGCGTGGTGGTGATCGACCAGGGCGCGATTCGCGGTTCGCGACGCAGCAACCCGGCGACGTACACCGGCCTGCTCGACCCGATCCGCAAGGCGTTCGCCAAGGCCAATGGCGTAAAGCCAGCGCTCTTCAGTGCCAACTCCGAGGGCGCCTGCCCTACCTGCAACGGTGCCGGCATCGTCTACACCGAACTGGGCGTAATGGCCACCGTCGAATCGACCTGCGAGGAGTGCGAGGGGAAGCGGTTCCAGGCGTCGGTGCTGAAGTACACGCTGGGCGGCCAGAACATCGCTGAAGTGCTCGCGATGTCGGTGACTGAGGCCGAGCAGTTCTTCGACGACGGCGACGCACGCACGCCGGCCGCCCACAAGGTCCTCGACCGGCTCGCCGACGTCGGGCTCGGCTACCTCAGCCTCGGCCAGCCGCTCACTACGCTGTCCGGCGGCGAGCGGCAGCGGCTCAAGCTGGCCACCCAGATGGCCGAGAAGGGCAGCGTCTACGTCCTCGACGAGCCGACCACCGGCCTCCACCTCGCCGACGTCGAGCACCTGCTCGGCCTGCTCGACCGGCTGGTCGACTCGGGCAAATCGGTCATCGTCATCGCGCACCACCAGGCAGTCATGGCACACGCCGACTGGATCATCGATCTCGGCCCAGGCGCCGGTCACGACGGCGGCCGGATCGTCTTTGAGGGCACGCCCGCCAACCTCGTCGCCACCCGCCCCACTCTCACCGGCGAGCACCTTGCGGCCTATGTCGGCACCTGACCGAGGGTCGTCGGCGCACGCGATGAGGCGAGTCTTCTCATCTGTCTTTCGCTCGCCCGCCTCAGTTGTCCGATAAGTGACATTATGTCATTTTGATTAGGCGGACATCTGCTCGACGCGGACGCGGCCTGCCGCTCCCCAACGGAACCAAACCGGACAGGTCTTACGGGAATGACGCCGAGCCCAGGCCCGGCGCCCAAACTCGATAAGGAGACGTTGACGTTCTCGAGTTGGTCGATAAGTTTGGTCTTCGAGCCGGGCCTATTCGCAACATGACGCAGATGACGACCAGCATCCAGAGTGTGTCCGTGCAGTGGCCGACCAGGACCGGGCCCTAACCTTCTACACCGATGTCTTGGGCTGCCAGCTGCGCGCCGACGTCGAGCTGTGGCCGGGAGGCCCGCTGGGTGGAAGGTGGCGCCGCCCGGCTCGGAGGTTGCGGACCTGCGGGGACCACGCGACGCCCACGTCGGCGCCTTGGCTACGCAAATGCGCGTCGCGAGCATGAGCCGCGTCGCTCGGCGGGATCGCGTTACCGTTTCCGCGTGACCACGTTCGTGCTGATCGGCAGTGGCTGGCGGGCGCGGATGTTTCTCAAGGTGGCGCGTGAGTTGGGCACGATCCGTTGTGGAGGGGTTGTGGTGCGGACCCCGCGTCGCCTCGATGTGCCGGTCTTCACGTCGCTGGACGCGTGCCTGCGCGAGGTCCGCCCCGACTTCGTGTTGACCGCTACGCCGCCGCATGTGACGCCGGGTGTCATCGCCGAGGCTGTTGAGCGGGGGCTGCCCGTGCTGGCCGAGACCCCGCCCGCCCCAGACCTGCACGGCCTGCGCGGGCTGTGGTCGGCGGTGGGCGGCTCCGGGCTGGTCCAGGTGGCCGAGCAGTACCTGATGATGCCCTCGCACGCCGCCCGGGCGGCCCTGGTGGCCACCGGCGTCATCGGCACGCCGACCCAGGTGCAGGTCTCCTCCACCCAGCATTACCACGCCGTCTCGTTGATCCGCGGCCTGCTCGGCGCCGGCCGGGGTGCGGTTTCGGTCCGGGCCACCCGGTTCACCGCGCCGCTGATCGGTCCATTGAGCCGCGCCGGCTGGACCGGCGACGAGGAGGCGCACCCCACGACCACGACGATCGCGACCCTGGACTTCGGGGACGGACGCTCCGGGGTGTACGACTTCACCGAGCAACAGACGCGTAATCAGCTGCGGTTTCGGCGGCTCACCGTGCGGGGATCCGCGGGTGAGCTGCACAACGACGAGGTGATAAGGATGACCGGCCCCCGCACGCTGGTCCGAACCCCTCTGGTGCGCCGGCAGACCGGGTACGACCTCGACCTGATCGGCTACGACACGGAGCACATCACCTTCGGCTCCGAGGTGCTGTTCCGCAACCCTTATCCCGGTCGGCGCTGGATGGATGAGGAGATCGCCATGGCCACCCTGCTCGAGCGTACGGCGGACTGGGTGCGCGGTGAGGAGCCCGAGCCCTACCCGCTGGCCGAGGGAGCACAGGACCAACAGGTCGCGCTGGCTATCGAGGAGTCGGCCAACCGCGATACCACGGTGACCACCCCCCGCGAGGCCTGGAGCTGAGCGTCCGCCCTAGCCCCACTCCCGATTCCCGAGCCGGCCCGGCCTCGGGGCTGCTGGTCGTGCGTTGGCCTCTGGCCGAGGGGTTCAGACTGTTCACCGTCGTCCGTCTGTTTCTGGCGTGGTGGGTCAGCCAATCAGTGCGCAGACGCCGCCTTGGTCAACATCAGCCCGACGAACCCGTCGCCACCGTAAGCGCTTCCCGATTCGACACACCAGAGCGTTACGGTGGTGTGTCTCCCTGCGGCCAACCGGAGTGGATTCGCAGCCCCGGCGAATACGAAGCCGTTCTACGTTGACCCCCCACCAAGCTCGACATCTTCGATGCGAGGCGACCTCGGCCCTCTTGGGGGATCTAGGTCAGGTTTTGGTTGCGGTCGAAGTTGTCACCGAGGATGACACCGTCGGTTGTGATCTCGTACTGGCGTGTGGATGGGTCATGGGCGCTCCCGCGGGCTTTGAGAATGGTCAGTGCGCGTTTGAGCCGGGAGTCTCCTCGGAGGAACTGGAGCAGGATCACGTTGTCGGACAGATGCGTGATGCCGTATTCGGACAGGCGGGAGACCCCAAAGAGCTCGGGGACCTCTTGGGTCATGACAACGCTGATGTTCGCGCGGGCGCAGCGTTGTAGTAGTGAGTAGATGTACTCGCGGAAACGGAGTTCATCGCCGGATGAGGCTGCCAGGTCTCCGAGACTGTCGATGGCGACTCTGGTGGCACCGGTGCGGTGCACGGTGTCCAGCAGGTCGTAGACCCATTCGTCAAG
>DASUYM010000290.1:0-4344 GCA_036377435.1 Propionibacteriaceae bacterium | reverse complement strand
CGCAGCTGATGCAGTGCTCTATCTCGATCAGCGTTCTCGGCCACACCATCCGCCAGACGCCGACTCGCTCCTGAGCGCAGCCACCTAGAGACAAGGAGATAACCAATGACCCAGCAACTGATCTCGCCGGTGCGGTTGACGGCAGTCGACGCGCCGAATCAGCCAACGCCTACTCCGGAACTAAACGAGCTGTACCGCGGCTTCGAGGAGGAGCTGTTAGTGCCGCTGTGGACCGAGATTGGCGACCTGATGCCGCTGCACCCAAAGTCCAAAGCCATGCCGCACGTGTGGCGCTGGCAGAATTTGCTCAGGTTGGCCGACCGCGCAGGTCACATCGTGCCCGTCGGGCGGGGTGGCGAACGTCGGGCTATCGCCCTGGCAAATCCCGCCCTGGGCGGCAAGCCGTATGCCACGCCGACGCTATGGGCAGCCATCCAGTACCTGATGCCGGGCGAGGACGCGCCTGAGCACCGGCACACGCAGAACGCATTCCGATTCGTAGTCGAGGGCGAGGGCGTCTGGACGGTCGTCGAGCGCGACCCGGTCCCGATGAATCGCGGCGACTTCCTGCCGCAAGCCGGCTGGAATTGGCACGCACACCACAATGCCGCCAACCGGCCGATGGCATGGATCGACGGCCTCGACATTCCGTTCCAATACCTCACCGAGAGTCAGTTCTTCCAGTTCGGACGCGACGAGATCACTGAAGAGGAGCACGGCACGCCCGAGCGTTCCCGCTCGCAGCGCCTCTGGGGGCATCCCGGTCTGCGGCCGGTATCGATACCGGACGCTACTCCAGGCACTCCGCTGCTGGCTTACCGCTGGGTTGACACGAACGCGGCTCTCAGCGACCAGCTCGACCTCGAGGCAGAAGGCTATCCAGGCACGATCGAGCGGGGACACGCGGCGGTCCGCTACACGAATCCGACCAGCGGCGGCGACGTCTTGCCAACCATCCGCGCTGAGATGCACCGAGTGGTCAGCGGCGTCGAGACCGCTCCGCGGCGGGAAGCTGGCTCTTCGGTGTACCAGGTGTTCGACGGCAGCGGCACGGTAACGATTGGTGAAGGCTCCTGGAGTGTGTCTCGCGGCGACCTCTTCGTTGTCCCGTCCTGGCAGCCACTGTCGCTGAAGTCCGCGGCTTCCCCCTCAGATTCCGACTCAGGTGCGCTGGACCTTTTCCGCTTCAGTGACGCGCCGATCTTTGAGGCGCTGCATCTGGATCGGGTCGAGGTCGAAGGCGCTGGCCGATGAGGTTGGCCACTATGCGGACCGCGGAGGGCAAAACCCGCGCGGTCCGCGTCGAGGACGGTGATCTCGTCGACCTGCGTGCCGCCGACCTGAGCGAGTTCTTGGCGCGGCCCAACTGGCGCGGGCAAGCGGCGGCGGCGGCTGAGCCGGCCCGTGACGTAGGGGGTGGTACTGCATTCGATCCGTTGGTGCCAAGGCCTGGCAAGATCATCTGTGTCGGTCACAACTATCGCAACCACATCCTGGAGATGGGGCGCGACCTGCCGGCGTACCCGACCTTGTTCGCGAAGTTCGCCGAGACCCTGGTCGGGGCGAACGACGACATCGTGCTGCCGCCAGAGACCTCACAGCTCGACTGGGAGGCGGAGCTAGCGATCATCATCGGCCGGCCAGCCCGTCGAGTGACAGGGATCCAGGCGGAGGAAACCATTGCGGGTTTCGCGGTACTCAACGACGTCAGCTGTCGTGACTGGCAGTTCCGCACCCGCGAATGGCTACAGGGCAAGACCTGGGAGCGCACGACCCCGCTGGGGCCCTACCTGGTCACCCCGGAAGAACTGCCTGGCGGCGTACGCCCGACCCTCGACATCACCACTGGAGTGGATGGCGAGACGATGCAGAAGGACAACACCCGCGACTTGCTATTCGACCCCGTCGCCTTGGTCGAGTATGTATCGACCATGCTCACCCTCAAGCCCGGGGACGTGATTGCCACCGGTACGCCCGGGGGCGTCGGTCATGCCCGCAAACCGCCGATCTACCTGCAACCAGGGCAGCAACTGGTTACCCAGATTGCGGGCTTGGGCCGCTGCCAGAACACAGTCGTGGCAGAAGCGTTACCCTCATGACCCGCCGCAACTTGGACGACGCCCTCGGCTGGGCCGAGCAAGGGACCAAGCTCTTCCTTGGCGCACTTGCCGAGCTTCGGGACGACGAGCTTGACCTGCCGAGCGCACTGCCGGTGTGGACCCGCAAGCATCTCGTGGCCCATCTGGCGGGCAACGGTGAGGCTCTTCTCAACCTCGTCCGTTGGGCAGCGACAGGGGAGGAGACACCGATGTACTCCTCCCCTCACCAGCGAAACGCCGACATCGAGGCGGGTGCCCAGCGTCCCGCAGGTGTACTGCGCGTCTGGGTCGAACAATCTGCGGCACGTCTCGCTGAGGGCTTTGCCGGGCTTGACGCTGAGCAATGGGAGCGGCCCGTTCGGACCGCACAGGGCCGCACGGTCCCGGCCAGCGAGATTCCGTGGCTGCGGGCGCGAGAAGTGATGGTGCACACGGTAGACGTCGACGCCGAAGTCGACTTTTCCGATCTGCCGGTGGACTTTCTGCTGGCCTTGGTTGACGACGTAATGGCGAAGCGCTCCACCAGCGACGGGCCGGCGCTCACCGTCATCGCCGACCCGGGCGAAGAGCGTTGGTTCGTCACTGGCGTTGGGTCGCCGGTCGAGCTGCGAGGGTCGATTCCGCGTGTCGCGGCATACCTCACGGGTCGTAGCGCTACCGGGGTCGCCACCTCAGATGACTCTGCGGTGCCGGTGCTGCCGCCATGGCTGTAAGGATCCCGCACAAAGGAGACACTCATGAGCACAAACAACATTGATGTCCTTGTCGTAGGCGGCGGGATTAGCGGCCTGGCCAACGGCGTAGCACTGAGTCGTCAGGGCTTGCGGGTGCGCGTCCTGGAGCGCGCGTCACGGTTTGGTGAGGTGGGTGCTGGCCTGCAGCTCGCGCCCAACTGCACCCGCATCCTCAGCTCGTGGGGACTGCTCGAGGAGGTGAAGGCACTTGGTGTGCTGCCCAAAAGAATCGTCATGAAGGATGCTGTCGATGGGAGGGAGCTCACCTACCTTGACCTCGCCGATGCCGAGCGGCGCTACGGGTTCCCGTACCTGGTGATGCATCGCAGTGACCTACACGCCACACTGCTGCGTGCCTGTCAGCGGGCAGGAGTCGAGCTGATCAACAACGCGAATGTGACCGGATTTGAGCAGGCCGAGGGGGGTGCGGCCGTGATCTATGGTGACGAGCGAGAATTTGCCCCAGTCGTGCTGGCGGCCGACGGTTTGTACTCGACGGCCAGGTCATCGTTCAGCGACGACGAGCCTGTCAGCTCGGCCTATGTCGCGTACCGGGGTGCCATCCCCATCGAGATGGTCGAACGGCTGAACGTTGATCTTCATGCCGTTGTGCTCTATATCGGCCCGAAATGTCACTTCGTGCAGTACCCGCTCCGGAAGGGCGAGATGTTCAACCAGGTGGCGGTCTTCGAGTCCCCAAAGGCCTTGGCAGGAGACGCAGACTGGGGGACTCCCGATGAGCTCGACGCCGCCTTCGCGGGAACCTGCGACGACATCCGAGCCGGCCTGCCCCTGATGTGGCGGGACCGTTGGTGGCGGATGTTTGACCGGGATCCGATCATGAACTGGGTGCAGGGACGAATCGCCCTCACCGGAGACGCCGCTCACGCACCCCTGCAGTATCTGGCTCAAGGAGCAATCATGGCCATCGAGGATGCGTGGGTGCTGGGCGAGCATGCTGGCGTAAATCGGCCCGCCAGCCGCGTTGACTGGGATCCGGTCCTGGCGGCCTACAACGCAGTCCGGCCCGAGCACTGCAGGCGGGTCGTGACCACGGCTCGCGCCTGGGGCGACTTCTGGCATCACCGGCCAGGTTCGTATCGCGAATGGCGCAACAGGGTGCTCCTCGAGCGGGACATTTACGACTACAGCTTCATCGATTGGCTGTACGGGCCGACGGCCCTGACGCCCGAGCAGGAGCCGCCCATGTTCACCCCGCTCAAGGCCGAGGTGCCGGCCGGCGCCTAGCCACGCTTACGGGTTAGTCCGAAGTTACGTCGGTTGAAGTGTGCGAACCCCCTGTTGAGCAGGGGGTTCGTGGTTTTCGGGGTTGTTGTTCTGGCTACTTCAGGGTGAGCGGGAGTGGCTGGTTGGTCTGCCCCGCGTTTTCCGGACGGTTGAATTTGTGTTATTTCATGCTGCTTGCTGATGATTCAGGTACTCGTTGTAGACCTCTTGTGGGGTCTTATAGCCGAGTCCCGAGTGGAGTCGTTGAGTATTGTAGCGGAATT
>DASUYM010000289.1:0-13274 GCA_036377435.1 Propionibacteriaceae bacterium | reverse complement strand
CCGTCGTGAGCGGTCTCAAGCGCCCGAACGAGAAGCATTTGATGTTGTTCAGTGGGCGCGCTCATCCCGATCTTGCCAATGAGATTGCCGCGCTCATGAACGTCGAGATCGTACCGACGCGCGCGATCACGTACGCCAACTCCGAGATCTATGTGCGATTTGAGGAGTCGGTGCGCGGAAGCGACGCTTTTGTGATCCAGAGCCATGCCGCGCCGGTCAACGAGTGGACCATGGAGCAGTTGATCATGGTCGACGCACTGAAGCGGGCATCTGCCAAGCGGATCACTGTTGTCGCACCGTTCTATCCGTACGCCCGGCAAGACAAGAAGCACCGCGGCCGGGAACCCATCTCCGCGCGCCTCATTGCCGACTTGTTTCGCGTGGCCGGTGCGAACCGGTTGATGTCAGTGGATCTGCACGCGGCGCAGATCCAGGGATTCTTCGACGGCCCTGTTGATCATCTGTGGGCGCTCCCGGTGTTGTCGGACTACCTCTCGACCAAGTACGACACCTCCGAAATGACCGTGGTCTCGCCCGACGCCGGTCGGGTGCGGCTCGCCGACATGTGGACCGACAAGCTGAACAGCTCACTGGCGATCATCCACAAGCGCCGGGACCCGAACGTCGTGAATACGGTTGCCATCCATGAGGTCGTTGGCGAGGTGGAAGGCCGAGTGTGTCTTCTGGTGGACGACATGATCGACACGGCGGGCACGATCTGCCAGGCTGCTGAGGCGTTGAAGGCCCGCGGCGCAAAGGCGGTGATCGCGGCCGCCACCCATCCGGTGCTGTCTGGGCCCGCTGTCGATCGGCTCAAGGCCACCGACTTCGAAGAGGTGGTCGTGACCAACACCTTGCCGATCCCACAGGAACGTCGCTTCGACACCCTCACGGTGCTGTCGATAGCACCCTTGATCGCCCGGGCCATCCGGGAGGTATTCGAGGACGGTTCAGTCACCAGCCTCTTCGACGGCCAAAGTTGAATGGGCCCGTCTGCTCGCGCAATCGCGCGTGGAACCCGCCTTTACCGGCGCTCGCAGACAGACGCTCCCCTCTTGTTTCAGCCCAGTTGGCGAGTATTGGGCCTTGTCGGCTAAGGTTGAGCGGTTGCCTCGGCGAGGGTCGCAGAACCGTGATCGACTAGGTCGAACGAGCTGCGTCTCCCTCGCTGAGTCTTGATCGAGATTTTGACGTTAGTTCCGAGGAGAGTTCGTTCGTGCCCGAGGTAAAGCTCATCGCCGAATTGCGTACGGAGTTCGGCAAGGGCGCTGCCCGCCGGATCCGTCGCGCGCACAAGGTGCCCGCCGTGCTGTACGGCCACGGCACCGCCCCGATCCACATTGCACTGCCCGGTCATGAGACCCTGCTCGCGTTGCGGACTGCAAATGCACTGCTGTCGATCGAGGTCAATGGAAGTTCACAGCTCGCACTGCCGAAACAGGTCCAGCGCGACCCCCTGAAACACACCATCGAGCATGTCGACCTGGTCATCGTGCGGCGCGGCGAGAAGGTCACTGTCGACGTGCCCGTGCATCTCGAGGGGGAGGCGGGTCCGGAGACGCTGGTCGTGGTGGACCACAACAGCATCCCGATTGAAGCTGAGGCCACCCACATCCCGCAGCGGATCATTGTTTCCGTCGAAGGGCTGCCGCCTAATACCCAGATCCTCGCCCGTGACCTACAGCTTCCAGCGGGTTCGACCGTTGATCTTGACCCGGAGACCTTGATCGTCAATATCACCAATGCGCCAACGGCCGAGGCCGTCGAGGCAGAGCTGGCCGAGGCCGAGGCGGAGGCAGGCATGGAGCCGACTGTGGCCGCAACCACGGAGCCGACCACGGACGAGGCGCTGCCCGAGTCCGAGAGTGCCTAGCGCCTGCTGGCTGTTGCGTCTGCCATGACCTCATGGCTGGTCGTCGGGCTCGGCAACCCTGGTCCGGCCTTTGCATCCCACAGGCACAACGTTGGCTACCGGGTGGCCGACGAACTGGCACGTCGGTTGGGCGTACGCTTCGGCGTCAAACGCGGAACGCGGGCCGAGGTCGCGGAAGGAAGGATCGGACAGCCTGGACAGGGTGCGCCGCGGCTCGTACTCGCAAAATCGCGCACGTACATGAACGAGACCGGCGGGGCGATCAGCCGGTTGCTCTCCTACTACAAGCTGGAACCGGCGCAGATGATCGTGATACATGATGAGCTTGACATCGACCCCGGCCAGCTCCGGGTGAAGTTCGGTGGTGGCGACAACGGCCATAATGGACTCAGGTCCATCCGCACATCCCTCGGCACCGGTGACTTCTACCGCGTACGCATCGGGGTTGGCCGTCCTCCGGGCCGGCAAGATCCCGCCGACTTCCTGCTCACTAACTTTCCTGCGAGCGCGCGGGAGGCCGTTGAGGTCGAGATCAGCCGGGCCGCGGATGCGGTCGAGTCCCTGGTGCTCCTCGGGCTCGACAAGACCCAGAGCGCGTTCAACAGCTGACAAAGCATGACCGATTACCGTGCCCACTTCGACGCCCATGTTGAGTTTGCCAACGGCGGCGGGCTGACTGCGAAGGGATTTCGGCTCGATCTCCCCAGCCGCGATCTTTCCAATGAGCAGATCGCCGAGCTGTTCATCCATCATCTGGGTTTAGCGCTGGTCAGCGGTGTGGAGCTTCGTGCGGTGGAAGTCGTCGCAGAACCCCACAAGGGATCCCGTGGCGTTGCCGCCCCGCCCGGCACCGTGTCGAGCGGTCGGCTGGTGGACCTCAGCCACACCATCTCTGTCGGCCTGGTTACCTATCCGGGCATCCCCGTGCCTACCATCAACCCTCACCTGACCAGGGAGGAATCCCGCTCCCATTACGCGGAGGGCACAGAGTTTGCCATCGACGTGATCACTTTGGCCGGAAATACCGGTACCTACCTGGACACCCCATACCACCGATACGCAGGCGGAGCAGATCTCGCCGATCTTGATCTGGAGACGCTGGTGGACGTACCGCTCGAGCTGTTCCGGCTCACCGATGCCACGGAGCGGGGGATCCCAGCGGCGGTGTTCTACGACCGCGAGCTCCAGGGCAAGGCCGTGCTCGTGCACACCGGCTGGGATCGGCACTTCGGCACACCCGCGTACGCCGTCGGTGCGCCGTACCTCGACGGTGACGCCGCTGCGTACCTGATCAAGGCAGGCGCCATCCTCGTCGGCATCGACTCGATCAACATCGACGATGCAGAGACCAGCCGGGAGCGCCCAGCGCATTCCCAGCTCCTGGCGGCCGGTGTACACATCGTCGAACACCTCACGAATCTGAAGGCTGTGCCGCCCACCGGTGCCCGATTCACTGCTGTGCCACCCAAGGTCCGCGAGTTCGGGACGTTTCCGGTCCGGGCATTCGCCCGGCTGCCCTGAGGGAGCATCCCACGGCGCCGCGGAGTGATCGGTTTACGCGTCGACTCCTAAGTAGCGGATTCGATCGACCTTGCGGGGGATGCCGTTCTCGACCCTCTCCCAGCTGCCGTTTCGCATGACCTCGTAGGTCCGGAAGGCGCACGGCACGCCCCTGGCATGCATCAGGTCAGTCGAATCCATCAACTGGAAGTGAAGATGCGGAGAAGTCGAGTTGCCCGTATGGCCGACGCGACCGAGCACATCGCCGTTCTGCACGGCCTGGCCCGGCGTGACCGCAACTGAGCCGGGCGCCAGGTGGGCGAAAGCGGCGAAGACGTCGCCACGCCGCATGATCACGTGATTGCCGAGGAGCGAAGGCAGTCGAGCCGGACTGAATGTCACGGCGTTCTTGAACGCACGGATCATCTCGCGCAGCGGATGGATCCAGCCTCGCTCGGCGACACCATCGGCGGCGCCCACGATTTCACCGTCGAACGGTGCGTGGATCTGGGCTCCCCAGGCGTAGCAGTCGCGGGTCCGTACGCCGATGAAGAGGCTGCGGAGGACCGCCGCGGGGTGGTAGCGGAGCCCGGGCCCTCTCGCGTCGACCATGAGCAGGTCGTAGGCGAACCGCTGGCCGAGCATGTCAGTACCGTGGCTCGGGATGTGGTCGCCGGGTGTGTTGACGGCCACCCACCGTTCGCCCCGCAGCGGAAAGTCGACGATGACGGCCCTGTCGAGCTCATTCGTCATGGGTTGATGGTAGGAGCCGCTCGAGATTGAAGGAGAGGAACAAGCTGCAGTCGTTTGGCTCTCGCCAAGCCGGTAACCTCTCTGGGTGACCCTCACGGGACTCATCGACCTTTTCTGCACCGAACCCACGATCATCGAGACCATCGGTGACGCACGCGCACGGCGCCTGCCGGCACTGGACGTCACCGCACCGGCCCCGATGCGGCCGCTGATCGCTGCGGCGTTGAGTGTCGACAACGCACGCGGTGGCGCTGGCAGGCCGGTGCTGCTGGTCAGCTCGACTTATCGCGAGGCGGAGGACCTGACGGCTGGGCTGCAGTCACTGCTTGGTGAGGAAGCAGTGGCCTACTACCCGGCGTGGGAGACGTTGCCGCACGAACGACTGAGCCCTCGTTCCGATACCGTCGGCCGCCGACTTGAACTGTTGCGACGGCTGGCCGGCAACAGTGATCTTCCCGCGCCGCGGATCGTGGTCGCACCCGTACGCAGCGTGCTGCAGCCGCAAGTCACGGGCCTGGGAAACCTGATACCAATACGCCTGGTAGTCGGCGAGGAGATCGACCTGACCGAGCTGGCGGCGGCGCTGGTCGATGCGGCGTACACGCGTGTCGACCTGGTCGAGCGGCGAGGCGAGTTCGCCGTACGCGGCGGCATCGTCGACGTCTTTCCGCCGACAGAGGAGCACCCAGTACGCGTGGACTTCTTTGGCGACACCGTTGAAGAGATTCACTACTTCTCCGTCGCTGACCAGCGGTCCAGCGACATCGCGCTGACCGAAATCACGGCCTCGCCGTGTCGCGAGCTGCTGCTGACCGACGACGTACGCGCCCGCGCGGCCGCGCTCGCAGATCAACATCCCGAGCTGATCGAGATGCTCGACAAGATCGCCCAGGGACACCCGGTCGACGGCATGGAGGCACTGTCGCCGGTCCTGGTAGATGGCATGGAGCTGCTGATCGACCTGCTGCCGGCAGAGACCCACGTGCTCATCTGCGACCCCGAACTGGTGCGTGGCCGATCGATTGAGCTGGTCAAGACCAGCGAGGAGTTCCTGCATGCGTCGTGGGCAGCCGCGGCAGGTGGCGGCAAGGCACCGATCGACCTGGGTGCATCGGCATACCAGCCGCTTGCCGAGGTTCGCGCCGCAGCACTCGCCCGCGGGATGGCGTGGTGGACACTGTCGCCGTTCAGCGCTGGTCCGGCGGATGGTCCAGCGGATGGCCCATCGAGAAGCTCAGGGCACAGCTCGATCAGCTTCGAACACCAGGAGCCCATCCGGACCGAGGATGGGGAGATCATTGATCTCTCGGCACGGGTCGGCGGGCCTGGTGTCGAGTCGCGGACCGTGCGCGGTCAGGTCGGGGAGACCTATCGTGGCGACACCGAAGCGGCCGTCAACGACGTCACCAAGCGGGTCCGGGACAACTGGCGCGTGGTCGTGATGGCCGAAGGCCGAGGTACTGCAGACCGGATCGCCGAAGTGCTCAGTGAACACGCTGTGCCCGTACGCAGTCTGTCGGCGCTGAACGAACCGCCGGTCGCGGGTCTCGCCACCGTCGTCACCGGCCAGCTCAGTCATGGTTTCGTGGCCGATGAGATCCGCCTTGCCGTCTTCACGGCAACTGATCTCTCCGGCCAGCGAGCCGCTGATCGGGCCAGCCGAAAGATGCCGGCGCGCCGGAAGAATCAGATCGACCCACTCGAGCTCACCTCGGGCGACCCTGTCGTGCACAGTCAGCACGGGGTGGGTCGCTATGTCGAGATGGTGCAACGCACGGTGGCTGGCGCGACACGTGAGTACCTGGTGATCGAGTACGCGCCTTCGAGGCGCGGGCAGCCAGGCGACCGGCTCTACGTCCCGATGGACGCCCTGGACCAGGTGACACGCTACGTCGGCGGCGAGAGCCCGACCCTCGACAGGCTGGGCGGTGCCGACTGGGCCAAGCGGAAGGGACGGGCGCGCAGAGCGGTTCGCGAGATTGCCGCCGAACTGATCAAGCTCTACGCGGCCCGACAGGCCACCCGGGGCCACGCGTTCTCTCCGGACACGACCTGGCAGCGAGAGCTTGAGGACGCATTCGCCTTTGTCGAGACTCCGGACCAGCTGGGAGCGATCGACGACGTCAAGCGGGACATGGAACAGATTGTGCCGATGGATCGACTGATCTGCGGAGACGTTGGCTACGGCAAGACCGAGATCGCCGTACGCGCCGCCTTCAAGGCAGTGCAGGATGGCAAGCAGGTGGCCATTCTGGTTCCGACAACCTTGCTCGTGCAGCAGCACTACGCCACCTTCGCCGACCGCTATGCAGGCTTCCCGGTCAACGTTGCACCGCTCAGTCGGTTCTCCTCTGACGCCGAAGCACGAGCAACCATCGAAGGTCTGGCGGCCGGCAAGGTCGACGTCGTCGTCGGCACTCACCGGCTGTTGACGGGCGAAGTCACCTTCAAGGACTTGGGTCTTGTGGTGATTGACGAGGAGCAGCGCTTCGGCGTCGAGCACAAGGAACAACTCAAGCGTCTCCGTACTCATGTCGATGTGCTGGCCATGTCGGCCACCCCAATCCCGCGAACGCTGGAGATGGCGATCACCGGCATTCGTGAGATGAGCACAATCGCAACGCCGCCAGAGGAGCGCCATCCGGTGCTCACCTTCGCCGGGCCGTACGACGAGGCTCAGGTGACCGCAGCCATCCGGCGCGAGCTGCTCCGCGAAGGACAGGTGTTCTATGTGCACAATCGGGTGCAAAGCATCGACAAGGCAGCGCGCCGGATCGCAGAGCTCGTACCGGAGGCCCGCGTGGTCACCGCGCACGGCCAAATGAGCGAGCAGCGGCTGGAACAGGTCATGATCGATTTCTGGGAGCGGCGGGCCGACGTACTGGTCTGCACCACGATCGTCGAGGCAGGTCTGGACATTTCGAGCGCCAACACGCTGCTGATCGAACGCTCGGACTTGCTCGGTCTTTCCCAGCTGCACCAGCTGCGCGGCCGCGTCGGCCGCGGGCGTGAGCGCGGATACGCCTACTTCCTCTACCCGCCCGACAAGCCACTGACCGAGACCGCGTACGACCGGATCAGCACCATCGCCGCACGCAGCGAGCTGGGTGCCGGCACAGCCATCGCCATGAAAGACCTGGAGATTCGCGGCGCAGGCAACATGCTTGGCGGCGAGCAATCAGGCCACATCGCCGACGTCGGGTTTGATCTCTATGTCCGGCTGGTTGGCGAGGCGGTCGCGGAGTTCCGTGGCAAGGACACCGAGCCGGAACCCGAAGTGCGGATCGAGCTGACCGTCGACGCACACCTGCCCACCGACTACATCGAGTCCGAGCGGCTGCGGCTCGAGATGTACAAGCGGCTTGCGGAGGTTCGTGGCGAGGCCGATGTCAAGGCGGTTGAGGCCGAGCTGCATGATCGCTACGGGACGCCACCGCCGGAAGTGCTCAATCTCATGGAAGTGGCAAGGTTCCGGTTGCTCGCCCGAACTACTGGGTTGACCGAAATCGTCGGGCAAGGTCGGTTCATCCGCTTCGGTCCGGCCCACCTTCCTGAGTCACGGGTGCTGCGGCTGCAGCGGCTCTACCCGCGCAGCGTGGTCAAGGATGTGGCCGGCTCGGTGCTCGTACCACGGCCCACGAGCTCCACCGACTCCGGCCAGCCGCTGAAGGACACCGACTTGCTGCGCTGGGCCACTGAGGTGGTCAGCCAAGTCTTTACACGCTCCTGATCAGACGTTTCGCATCACAGCCGTCAAGACGGTCGGCTTGGGGCCTGCTGATGCGTGCGTTTCGCATCACAGACGTCGAAACGTTCCGCGAAGTCGTGGAGGCAACGCAGCACATTCAGACAATCCAGGGCGTTCGGTCAACTGTCGTAGGATCACCTGCGGTAGTCGTTCCCGGAAGCGCCCTGCGTGAGCCGGAAGTTATGTCATGAGGACGGTCAATGAGGTTTCTCACTTACCGCAGGCGTTGCGCGGTGCGTGCTGCCGCGCTCCTGGGCGTGTTCGTGGTCACGCTGCTTGCGGCCGGCTGCGCCAAAGCAGAGCCCAGCGTTGCGGCGTATGTGGGTAGCTCCAAGATCACCCAGCAGCAGGTAGACGACGCTGTTGAAGGCGTGTCCGCAATTTTGGAAGAGGGCCAGACGGTGTCCCAGGCGGCGGTCATCAATGCCATGATCCACGGGCTCATCGCAGAGAAGGTCGCTGCCGCCAACAAGATCACGATCACTGACGGCGAGCGCGACGCGTTGATCAAGGACAGTAACCTCGCTGGCCTGCTCAACGTCCCCAAAGGCCGCCCCGTTGCCTACGACGTGGCAGACCAGCAGATTGTGGCGGGCAAGGTCGGCAGCGCGGCTTATCTGGCGGCTGTCGGTGACCAGCAGGTCACCCTCAACCCCCGCTTCGGCGTGCTGGATCCCAACCAAAAGACGATCATCACCGATAAGTCGGCGTCCCTGGCCGAGCCAGCGCCCACCCAGACGCCATAGTGCCGTTACCCGAGCTCGAGCGACTGGTCACAGTGATGGCGCGACTGCGCCAGGAGTGCCCTTGGGACGCTCAGCAAACCCATCGTTCGCTTGTGCAGTATCTGGTCGAGGAAACCGCTGAGACGATCGAGGCCATCGAGGTGGGGAACCAAGATCATCTTCAAGAGGAGCTCGGTGATCTGCTGCTCCAAGTGATCTTTCACGCGCAGATCGCCAGCGAGCAGGCGTGCGGTTTCACGGTGGAGGAGGTCGCTCGCGGCATCGCGGACAAGCTCATCTCCAGACATCCCTACGTCTTCGCAAGCGCTGAGGTACCCGTTGACCTGCACTACACCTGGGAGCAGCGCAAGGTGGCTGAGAAGGGCCGTACGTCCGCACTTCAGGGAATCCCCCAGCAGCTCTCCGCGCTGGCCCGAGTTAACAAGATCATCAGCCGGGTGCGATCTCAGCGCCTGGAAGTGGCGCTACCCGACGATCCGACCACAGCGGAGGAGGTGGGCGACCAGATCCTGGCGCTAGCCGCCCGTGCTCAGGCGACCGGAATCGACCCTGAACAGGCGCTCCGCGATGCTGTACGGGCCCTGGAGGCACGAGTCAGACGTGCCGAGCCGCCCTCTGGTGACAAGCCTTCGGCCTAGAAGGGGCCACTATCCTGTGGACATGTCCGAGCCTCCGACCCAACGGCCGGCCCCGCAGGCGCATCCGCCGCAGGCGTATCCGCCGCAGAACTACCCTCCGCAGAACTATCCCCCTCAGAATTACCCGCCGCAGAACTATCCGCCGCAGAACCCGCAAACCCAGCCCTACCCCATGAATCCCGCAGCGCCCTATCCGGTGCAACCGCACTACCGGCCGCCGCACAAGCCGAGCGAGGAGCTCCGGCGCGACGCCGAAGCTGCGTTGGCGGCACGGATGGAACTAGGGCCTGAATACACCGAGTACGTCGCGGCCGGCCTGGCCGAGCGGGTCGAGGACCTCGCGGAGGCGCGTGCCGCAGAGCTTCGGCAGCAGGCGGAGCAGGCCAATCGGACGCTGGCGGCAGAACAGAGCGGCCGGGGACGTCAGTTCGCGCTGGCCATCGTCTCCATGGTCATGGGTATCCCGATCACAGCAATCAGCGCCAGCGAGGTCGACCCGAGCATCCTCGGAGTGGCCATCTCCTGGGCCGGCATCGTCGGGGTGAATTGGGTCCACGCACGGTCACTCCGCAAGCGGAAGTAGTGCGCTTCTCCGGTCAGTAGCCGCGTTTGGCGATTCTCACATTCGCGCGTGCGGCGCCACCCTCTGAGCACTGCTACGCCGATAGGCTGAGGCCACCATTGGTTTCTTCTGCCCGGGCGCATGGAAGGTCGGCGTTTCGGGACAGCATCGGAAAGGCGGCGCTCGTGGCGAGCATTGAGTTCATAGGCGCGCGAGAAATTCTGGATTCCCGCGGCAATCCGACCGTCGAGGTCGAAGTCATCCTGGATGACGGCTCGGAGGGCCGGGCCGCCGTTCCGTCAGGTGCGTCGACTGGCGCCTTCGAGGCGGTCGAGCTGCGTGACGGTGACGCTCGCTACGGAGGAAAGGGCGTCAGCAAAGCAGTACTGGGCGTGATCGACCAGCTCGGGCCCGAGCTCATCGGGTACGAAGCAAGCGAGCAGCGGCTGGTGGACCAGGCAATGCTGGACCTCGACGGTACGGACAACAAATCCAAGATCGGCGCCAACGCCATCCTCGGTGTCTCGCTCGCGGTTGCGCATGCCGCGGCACACTCCGCCGACCTGCCGCTCTACCGCTACGTCGGCGGCCCCAACGCCCACCTGCTGCCGGTCCCGATGATGAATATCGTCAACGGCGGAGCACATGCAGACTCCGATGTCGACGTCCAGGAGTTCATGATCGCGCCGATCGGCGCGGCGACGTTCCGCGATGCCCTGGAGATGGGTGCGACCGTTTACCACTCGCTGAAGTCGGTGCTGAAGAAGCAGGGACTTGCTACCGGCCTTGGTGACGAGGGCGGCTTCGCGCCCAATCTGCCGGCCAATGTGGCCGCGCTCGAGCTGATCTCTACGGCCGTGCAGTCCACCGGCCTCACGCTGGGCAGGGACATTGCCCTTGCACTAGACGTCGCCAGCACTGAGTTCTTCGACGCCGGGTCCTATACCTTCGAGGGCCAGGCGCGGTCCGCTGATGAGATGACGGCCATCTATGAGCAATGGATCGCCGAGTTCCCAATCGTCTCGATCGAAGACCCGTTGGCTGAGGACGATTGGGCTGGCTGGAGCAGGTTGGTATCCAAGCTCGGCGACAAGGTCCAGGTCGTCGGGGATGACTTGTTCGTCACCAACGTGACCCGGCTGCAGCGTGGCATCGATGAGAAGGCGGCCAGCGCCCTGCTAGTGAAGGTGAACCAGATCGGCTCGCTGACCGAGACTCTCGACGCAGTCGATCTGGCACACCGGGCCGGCTTCCGTTGCATGATGAGTCACCGTTCCGGCGAGACGGAGGACACCACAATTGCCGATCTTGCGGTGGCGACTAACTGCGGCCAGATCAAATCGGGCGCTCCGGCGCGTACGGATCGGGTAGCCAAGTACAACCAGCTGCTGCGAATCGAAGAGGATCTCGACGACGCAGCCCGTTACGCCGGCGCCTCGGCCTTCCCGAGGTTCAAGGCCTGAGGCGGTGCCATCCGGTCCGCGGCCTACCTCCCGCCCAGGTGCAGGCCCCGGGCGGGGGAAGCCGCGAGCCCGTAACCAGGCACGCAAGCCGCCTCCCTCGGCACGTACGCCCAAGGAGGAAGCGCCCCGACGAGACGGGTCCGCCGCTCCGCTGTTGCGCCGCGGATCCAGCTTGACCGCACGCGCCATCGCGTTAGCAGTTGTGTTGTTGATCTTGACGATCTCGTACGCTACATCGTTGCGGATCTACTTTGCGCAGGCCCACGAGATTGCTTCGACCAAAGCGGAGATTGCGGATCGTGAACAGCGGATTCGTGACCTGCAGGGCGAGTTGGCTCGCTGGGGCGATGAGGCGTACGTCAGGATCCAGGCCAGGGAGCGGCTGGGTTGGGTCGTGCCGGGGGAGACCGGCTACACCGTCGTCGGCGCCGACGGCAGGCCGCTCGGCGGAGGAGCAAAGATCAGCGCGGAGACGGCGTCGGGAGGGTCTGCGCAGGACTCGTGGTGGTCGAAGCTGTGGGGCTCGGTGGAGGCCGCCGATCGGCCGGCGCCGAGCAAGACCAATGCCGACGAAAAGACGATCACTGTCAACACCAAGCCCAACAGCGGCACGCCGTCCGCCAGCCCTCGCTAACTCCGAGTTGTCGGCGTCGGTGGTCGCCAGGCGACTATCCACGCCGACAAGTCGGCTAGCGCCGAGTGGCGAGAAGGGCATCGACTGCCGCGGCGGTGGGCAGGCTGGGACTGGCTCCTCGGACAGTGACTGCTAATGCGCCAGCGGCTAGGCCTCGCCGCAGCGCGTCTGGAAGCGAGGCGCCGCGGGCCAGGCTTGCGCCGAATGCGCCGGAGAAGGCATCACCGGCCGCGGTAGTGTCCACCGGAGTCGCTGGGAAAGCCGGATACTCCGCGACGCCGTCCGGCCCGACGAGGACGGCGCCATGCGGGCCGCGGGTGATCATCGCGATGGTGACACCGCGGTCCAAAAACCAGCGCGCTGCCTGCTCAGCCGAACTGAGATCGGTGACAGTGATGCCTGTCAGCACCTCCGCCTCGAGCTCGTTCGGCTTGACCACGAAGACACCACGCCATACCTCGAGAGGCATTGATTGCGCCGGCGCCGGATCCAGAACTAATCGCAGTTCGCACTCCCGACAGACCTCGGCCACCCGCTGCACGACGGTAAGTGGAATCTCAAGTTGCACGAGGACGACGGAAACGCGATCACGCAGCGCTCTGAGGGAGGCCGCGACATCATCGGGACTCAGCTGGTGGTTCGCATTCGGAATGATCACGATGTCGTTCTGGGCGGAGAGCGCATCGACGCGGATGTGGGCGATGCCGGTCGAGCCGTACAGGATGCGCACTGCGGTGACATCGACACCCTCGTCGTCGAGCGCGCCGAGCGTAAGGTCGCGGAATAGGTCATCGCCTACTGCGCCGATCATGTACGTCGGCGCACCCGCGCGTGCGGCGGCAATCGCTTGATTCGCGCCCTTTCCACCGAGCACTAGCGAGAATTGCGTGCCGATGACTGTCTCGCCTGGCCGCGGCAGCGGCGAGCCGAAGGCCGCCAGGTCGGCGTTGATACTGCCTACGACAGCGACACCACTGCGATCATCCATATGTCGGCGCCCCTTCTTTGTGAGCTGCTCGCAGCTCGTGTCACACTCCGCGTTAGTTAACCGCACTTCGCGGTAGTTCCGTCTAACGCGGAGTGCCAGAAACTACCGCGAAGTGCATTGCGCCGCCCCGTGATTCCCGACGCTCGCAGCTCGGAGGCGACTTGGTCGACTGCGAGGATAGGGCTGTGTTCGAGCCCGTGACCTCTGCCGATGAGTCGACAGTCACTGCGCAGCTGCTGCGACCTCCGCGGGGCATGGTCGGCGTCGCGTACCGCTGCCCATGTGGGAAACCCGCTGTCGTGGTAACCCGACCCCGGTTGGCCGACGGCACGCCCTTCCCCACGACGTACTACCTCACCTGCCCGCGAG